>QHTB01000191.1 GCA_003220615.1 Candidatus Rokuibacteriota bacterium | reverse complement strand
GCCGCGCATGCCCGATGCCCTCTTCGCACACGGCCAGATCGATCAGCGCCACGCCCTTCTCGCCCGCGACCTTCTCGATTTCCTCGCGAGTCATGTCGCGCATGAACCCGGCCGGCACGCGGTTGAGCCGGGCGAGCGCGTCGTCCGTCCACGCGAACGGCGATGCGCTCGTCACGGGCGCGGTTGCCACCGCCGGCTCGAACTTCGTCTTGGCCAGCAGCGTGTCCCACCCGGCGCCGAGCTTGTCGCGTCCCACGGTCTCCTCGATCATCGGCAGGGCGACCGAGCACGTGATGACGGGGATCTTCTTGCCGCGCGCGTACTTCTCGACGCGGGCCTTGGCCCGCCGGCGCAGGTAGGCGTCGGTCACCTCGCGGAGAGCGTCGCGGGCGTCGGCCGACCACTTCACCTGGACACCGGGCAGCGCCTCTTCTTCCTCGATGCCGCCTTCTTGCGCGGCAATGGCCTCGACGACGTCCTTCGAGATGATCTGGAACTTCTCGGCCGACGCCTTGCAGACCGGGCACGTGACGACAGGATTGGGGCCCTTCACGGTGTAGCCACAGATCGAGCAGATCGCGGTCGCCGTCTGATTCTCGGCGCGCAGCTTGGCCACGGCGAGATCCTCGGCCATGATTTGCATCTTCTCGGCCATCCGGGTGGGCATGAAGATCGCCATCGCCTCGTCGATGACCTTGTTGGTGATCACGGTGTGGCCCTGCTCGATCGCGTAGCGCAGCAGCGCGGTACGGGCCACGCCCTTGACCTGGAGCGGCACCCGCTCCATGCGCGCCTCGGCCTCCTCGGTCCAGGCGATGATCTCCTCGGCCTTCACGTCCAGCGGCGGGTAGAACTTGCCGCCGGTGAGGAGCACGTTGCAGGGCGCGAGCCTCAGGAGATTCTCGGTGTTGGAGCCGAGTTCGACTTCGTTCTCGTCCGAGTGCACGCCGACGCGGCCGAGGATGAGGAGCCACGGCTGCTCCTTGCGGGCGAACGTCAGCATCTTCTCGAAGCACTTGCCGTCGAGCAGTGTGATGGTGAGGTCGACGCCATCCTCGGCGCAGAGCTTCCGGCCGATCTCGAGGTGCGACTGGTAGATCTTTGCCAGCCCGGTATCGATGATCTCTTCGTGAAGCTGCTCCTGTTCCTTGAAACGGAAGATCTTGGACGCCTTCTCGTTCAACACGCCGACGATGCCATTGAACATCGCGTAGTGGAGATAGGGATCGTAGACGGCCACCGCGTGCAGCGGCCGGCCGAGGGCCTTGGCCAGCGCGATGCCGATCTTCAATCCGTGGAAGGACTGGGGAGAGCCGTCGAGGCCGACGACGATGCCGCCCTGCTGGTCCTTGAGCGGATCGTGGTTGCGGACGACGAGCGTGTCGGCCGTCACGCGGCGCACGAAGCGCTCGGTGACCGAGCCGAGCTGGCTGTCCTTCACCGCGCCCATGCCGAGCGCGCCCATCACCACGAGGTCGTATCCGGATGCCTGGGCGTCTTCGATCAAGGCCTTGTAGTGCTTGCCGTCCACCATCTTCCGGTCGAAGGCCAGCCCGGCCTCGTCGGCCTTCCTGGCCATGACGTCGAGATAGGAATCGGAGATGAGCTGAAGCCCCATCGCGATCAGCGAGTCGTGGATCTTGCGCTGGCGCTCGAGCTCGTTCTCGTCCTTGTACTCCTCGGGGAGGGTGTACTCCATCTGCTTGAAGCGGTAGTCGTGCAGCCGGGCCGCGTAAACGTGACAGCCGGTCAGCTTCGCCCCGAAGGCGCGTCCCAGCTCGACGGCGAGATCGATCGCCCGGTTGGAGTAGTCCGAGTTGTCCACCGGAACGTAGATGTGCTGGTACATGCCCCCTCCTGTCCTACCGCAGTTCGAAATCGAGCGTGGCCGCGCCGTTCGGGGCGATGGTCACGTCCTTGGTGATCGTGCGCGGCTCGTCGTAGGTGGGCCGGCCGTCCTTGTCGACACCCTTGGGCCGGAATCCCTCGTGCCACATGGTGACCTTGTAGGTGCCGGCCGGGATGGAGTCGATCTTGAAGACGCCGTGCTCGTCGGTGACCGCCACGTACGGGCTGTCGTGGACGATCATCCACGCGAACATGTGCGGGTGAGCGTCGCACAGCACGCGCACCACGCCGGGCTTGGTGAGGCGCTTGGTGATGTCGATCATCTGATCGCGATTGGGCAGCGCGAGGTTGAAGACGGTCACCTTGGCCAGGAAGCCGTGGGTGTTGTGGAGGATGCCGTCGGAGTTCTTCACGCGCGCCTTCGTCCCGACCGTCGTGGCCGTCACGTGGCTGACGAACAGGCACTTGTGGTTGTCGAGCAAGACCTCGCCCGTGGGCTTCTTGCCCTTCGCGACGCCCTCCAGGAAGATCACCGCGCCTCGAACTCCGCCGTCGGTGCCGACGACCAGCGCCTCCGACGCCTTGCGATCGCCGCAGACATCGCGATTCTTGTTGACGGGCAACGGCTCCAGCGTCGGCGGCGTCCCCGCGAACTTCACGTGGCCGCCAAGCGTCCCGCCGTCTTTCACCACGATTTCTTCATAGGCGACGGCCGGCGCCACAGTCGCGAGCACCAAGGCTGCGACCAACAGCGTGATGCCCGGGCGACACGCTTTGGCTATGAAGATTGGGGGGGACGAGACTGTGAACATTGGGGGGGATGCCGCATCCCCCCCAATGCCCCCCCGGTTCGCGTGGCGCGCGACGATACGTCCACAGCCCCCGCAGTTCGCGGTGCGCGCGAGATCACCGTTCATGGTTCGGGGTTCACCAAGTACTCGATCGCTAGCCAGAAGCTCCGGCTGTAGCGGAAGAACCACAGGGGAAACACGATGAGAAATGGCACCCAGATCGCGAACTGCCACCGGTTGGGCAGATCGAACCAGGCCCATAGCACGAAGAAGCCGCCGACCGCGATCACCGAGCTCACGGCGTAGTTGATGTAGATGGCCCCGACGAAGTAGCCCTGGGCTCGCTCGAAGACCAGCCCGCAGAGCGCGCACTCGCGCGCCATCGAGAACCAGCCGCGGAAGAGCGGCGTCTGCCCGCAGCGGGGACAGCGCAGTCGCACCGCGCGATGCGCGATGGCCGTCGCGCGGTTCCGGTGACGGTCGAACGGCACGACGCACGATCAGTGCTTGGCGGGCTCGGTGGCGGCCGCCTTCTTCTCGGCCGTCTGATGGACGACGGCGAACCCGTCCGGCAGCAGGACGAAGACGAGCAGCGTCGCGATGACGAGCGGGGTCACCGCGACCAGGCCGAGCGTCCGCGTCTCGAACCGCAGATGCATGAAGTACATGGCGACCAGCGTGGCCTTGCCGAGCGCCAGCGCGCACAGCAGCACGCCGATCGTGACCTTGCCGAGTGGCATGAAGATCACGGCCAGCTCGACGACGGTGAGGATGGCGAGGTACCAGAAGATCGCCATGTAGTTGGGATGCTTGTGCGCCGTGGCCATGCCGCCCCCCTACAAGAGGTACATGAAGGTGAACACCATGATCCAGACCAGGTCCACGAAGTGCCAGTAGAGACCAGTGATCTCCACCGCGTTGTAGCTCGCCGCGGGCTGTGGGCGATTGCTGACGTAGCGGATCATCGCGACCAGGTAGATGACGCCGCCCGTGACGTGCAGGCCGTGGAAGCCGGTGACGATGAAGAATGAGGTCCCGAACAGCGCGGCCCCCCACGGATTGCCGTTGATGTGCAGCCCACGGTGGATGAGGTGGCTCCACTCGTAGGCCTGCAGGCTCACGAAGATCGCCCCGCCCAGCGCGGTGAGGAAGAGGTACACCTTGGCCTTGGCGCGATCGCCGTTCCCGAGCCACTCGAGCGCCTTCACCATCGTGACGCTCGAGCAGATGAGCAGGAACGTCATCGCCGCGGTCAGGTTGATGCCGAGGACGGCGTAGGGATTGGGCCAGTCGCCGCTGGTGGCCCGCATCATACCGTAGGCGGCGAGCAGCGTGCCGAATCCGACGGCGTCCCCGGCCAGGAAGATCCACATCCCGAGCTTGCCCCAGCTGTCTGGGGTGAGCGGAGTCTCGGCCGGTTCCACCGCCGAGTGCACGGCAGCCTGGCTCATGTCGTCTCCTTGGACAGTAGGTGGGGCGTCGGTTTGGGCTCATCGTGGAGCGCGGGCGATCCCACCGCGCTCCGGCGGTACGAAAAGAACAGGACCGTCCCGATGCCGGCGGCGACCACGAACGGGACCAGCAGCAACCCGAGGAACGCCCAGTTGAAGGTGCGGTCGCCATAGGCCGAGGCGATGCAGGTCGCACAGGCGTCGGCCGAAGCCGGCGCCAGGGCGAGGGCGATCGCGGCCACCGCTCGAGCGATCACAGCAGGTACACCGTCACGTAGAGCACCGGCCACAGCGCGACGACGAAGTGCCAGTAGAGCGCGCAGGCGCGAACCGCTCCCGTGCGGCCTCCGGTGAAGCGCCCGCGGGCCAGCAGCGCCGCGCAGATCGTCAGCCACACGAGCGCGCCCAGCACGTGGGCGGCGTGGGCGCCGACCAGCGTGTAGAAGGTCGCCCCATAGGTGCTCGAGTGGACGGTGAGGCCATAGCTCACCAGCCGCAGCCACTCGTAACCCTGGACGACGAGGAACGTCGCTCCGAGCCCGGCCGCGGTCCAGAGGCTTCGCACGGTGGCGCGCCGTTCACCCCGCCGCAGCGCGCGGACGCCGTTCAAGACCATGGCGCTCGAGCCGAGCAGGACGAGGGTGTTGAGGCCAGTCACACCGACCGGGAGCCGCGGCTGGAGCGGCGGCGGCCACGCCGGAGCGCTCACCCGCAGGACCCAGAACGCGGAAACGAGCCCGGCGAAGAGCATCACTTCGCCGCCGATCAGGAACAACGTGGCCAGGAGCGCGTTGTCCATCACGGGACGGCGCGGCGACGGATCGTCATCGCGGCCCTCGCCTCCGCCCGTGGGCGGCGGCGACGGTGGCACGAGGCCGTTCGTGCGGCGACGGACGGTCGGTGGCGTCTCGAGAAGTGGCGCTACCATCGGATCCCCGCGAGCAGGCCAGCCAGAGCCAGCACGCCCATGATGGCCAAAAGAATGCGGACAAGCCGCCGGTTCTTGTCGTCGAGGGCTTCGCCGCTCATCGCTTGTCGAGCGCCAGCAGGGCCAGCACGGCCGGGAGATAGAAGAGCGACGCGAACAACACGCGCCGCGCGGAGGTGGTCGAAGGCTCACGCGCTTGCAGCGCGCCGAACACCGCGAGGCCACCGCCGGCCACCAGCGCGCCGATGAAGTAGATCGATCCCGCCAGCCCGATCAGCGTCGGCAGCAGGCTCACGGCGAGCAAGCCGAAGCACGCGCTGACGATCTGCCGCTCCGTCGCGCATCCCACGTCGACCACGGGCAGCACGCGGACACCGGCCCGCGCGTAGTCGTCACGGTAGAGGCGCGCGATGGCCAGCGTGTGGGGAAGCTGCCAGAAGAACAGGATGCCGAAGAGCACCCAGGCGCCCACGCTGAAGTCCTCACGGGCCGCCACCCAGCCGGTGACCGGCGGCAGCGCGCCGGGAACGGCGCCCACGACGGTGCACAGCGCCGTGCGCAGCTTGAGCGGCGTGTAGGCGAAGAGGTAGAGGATGACGGTCGCGGCGGTGACGAGGGCAGCGAGCCCGTTGACGAACGCCGCCAGATAGCCGACTCCGAGCAGCGTGATGGCGCCACCGAAGACCAGCGCTTCCAGCGGCGAGAGCCGTCCGTCAGGCAGGGGACGCGCGCGCGTCCGCTCCATGCGCGCGTCCACGTCGCGCTCCCAGTACTGGTTGAGGGCGAGCGTCCCGCCCGCTGCCAGCAGCGTGCCGACGACGAGGTGGAGCATCCGCACATAGTCCGGGGTGCCCGACACCCCTACGTAGTAGCCGACGAGCGTGGTGACGAGGATCATGACCACCACGCGTGGCTTGGTGAGCGAGAGCAAGTCGGTGGCGACTTGCCGGCGACTCCGGGCGATGGCGGTGACGACCAGCTCGGTGGTCATTTAACGGAGCCTCGGAGACCGGCTCGCACCGTGGGTGAGAGTGATGGGTACGTGGCGGCTGCGTTCGTCGTCCCGATTGGATTCAACGACGGCTCCCGCCGGCTCGTTGTATCGAACTCTCGGAGATCGACTCGGTTCGTGGGTGAGAGTGATGGGTACGTGGCGGCTGCGTTCGTATTCCCGATTTGATCCAACTTGTTGATGCGATTCGAAGCGCCGATTCGATTCCGCGCGTCGAGGGGTTCGAGTCGCCGATTCGATTCGAGTTCGGATTCTCGATTTGATCCGGCGGTTGCGTTCAGGCGGACGGCGAGGACGGCGGTGGCGGCGAGGATCAGGGCGGCGAGGAGGCGGTGGGCGACGGGCAAGGCCAGCATCGTCGCCTGGCCGCCAGGAATCCACATCGATGAGAAGCGCGCGAGATAGGTGCCGACGCCGAGCGCGAGCTGAACGCCAAGCAACGCGAGGAGCACGCTGGCCAGCGGCGCCGCCACCGCGTCGCCGCTACGGCGCACGCGCGCGGTGAGCATCGGCACGATCACGAAGACCGCGAACGCGCCGACGAGATGATGGTCGACGATGCCGGCGTGGGTCACGAGCGCGCCGAGCACGATCTGGACGTAGGCGACGGCGGCGGCACCGAGCGCGAGGTTCCGCGTGGACGGTTCGATTCGCGCGAGGGGCGCGCGGGTGCGTGCCGAGGTCAGCAGGACGATCACCGCCAGCAGCGCGAAGAAGGCCTGAGCCAGACAGCCGTGGAGGATCGCGAGGACGTCCTGGCGCAAGACTACGCGCATCCCGCCCAGGAGTCCCTGCACCACCACGGCGAGTGCGGCCACGACGCCCAGCACGCGGAGGGTGGAGCCGCGTCGCCAGAGCGCGGCGGCGAGCGCCAGCGTGAGCAGACCGACCACGGAGCCGATCAGGCGATGGCTGTGCTCGTAGAAGATGCCCCCGATCATCTCCGACCAGGGATAGAGGAACATGTTGTAGCCGAACGTCGTCGGCCAGTCGGGGACGGCAAGCGCTGCCCCGGTGTTGGTCACCAGGCCCCCGAACAGGATCAGGACGAGCGTCGCCGCCGCCGTCACGATCGCCAGGCCCCGCGCCACCCGCCCCTCCGCTCCGCGCTCAGTGCCTGCCGGACCCCACGCGCGCAGGCGCCGGCTGCGTCTGGGGCAGGAAGTCCTCCCGGGACTCTGGCGAGCTGTACTCGTAAGGCCCGCGGTAGACGGTGGGAAGCTTCGCGCCCCAGTTCAGGTGGGGCGGAGGCGACGGCGCCGTCCACTCGAGCGTGTTCGCGTTCCACGGATTGGCCGGCGCCTTCCGGCCGGCGAAGAGGGACCAGAAGAAGTTGATGACGAACGGAATTTGGGACACGCCGAGGAGCAGCGCCGAGTAGGTGATGAGGACGTTCCAGTGCTGCTGGTGCTGGAGGAACTCGTACTGCATCGGGTTGTAGATCCGACGCATCTGGCCGCCCACGCCGATGATGTGCATCGGGAAGAACGTCAGGTTGAAGAACACGAAGGTCGGCCAGAAGTGCAGGTGGCCGAGGGCCGTGTTCATCATGCGGCCGAACATCTTGGGGAACCAGTAGTAGATGGCGGCGAAGGCCCCGAAGATGGAGCCGCCGAAGACGACGTAGTGGATGTGAGCGACGATGAAGTAGGTGTCCTGGATGTAGATGTCGACCGGCGTCGACGCCATGAAGATGCCCGACAGCCCGCCGATGACGAACATCCACACGAAGGCCAGCGCGTTCAGCATCGGCACCTGGAACTGGATCCGGCCGCCCCACAGGGTGCCCAGCCAGTTGAACGTCTTGATGGCCGAGGGGACGGCAATGATCATCGTCGTCACCATGAACGACATGCCGAGCGCGGGGTTCATGCCGGACACGAACATGTGGTGGCCGTAGACGATCCAGGAAAGGAACGCGATCGCGATCATCGAGAAGGCCATGGCGTGGTAGCCGAACACCGGCTTGCGCGCGAACACGGGCAGGATTTCAGAGGCGATGCCCATGGCGGGCAGGATCAGGATGTAGACCTCCGGGTGCCCGAAATACCAGAACAGGTGCTGCCAGAGGAGCGGCTCCCCGCCGCCCGACGGCTTGAACCAGCTCGTCCCCAGCGTGCGGTCGAAGAGCAGCATGGCCACGCCGGACGTCAGCACGGGCAGGGCCAGGAGGAGCAGAATGGCCGTGATGAAGAGCGACCAGACCACGAGCGGCATCCGGAACAGCTGCATGCCGGGCGCCCGCATGTTGATGACCGTCGTGATGTAGTTGATCGAGCCCATCATCGACCCGATGCCCATCACGAAGAGGGAGATGCACCAGAGGTTCTGTCCCCAGTTGACACCGGTGTAGTCCTTCACCGCCGACAGCGGCGCGTACGACGTCCACCCGGCGGCGGCGTGGCCGCCTTCCACGAAGAAGCCGGAGAGCATGATCAAGCCGGCGCTGAACGTGGTCCAGAACGACAGCATGTTGAGGAACGGGAAGGCCATGTCGCGCGCGCCGATCATCAGCGGGATGCAGAAGTTCCCGAAGCAGCCGGCCAGGATCGGCATGATGACGAAGAAGATCATGATCGTGGCGTGCATGGTGAACGCCATGTTGTACTGCGCCGGCTCGAGAATCCCGCCGGTCTCTTTGAGGATGCCGCCGAGTCCGGGGATGGCCGTCTCCGGCCAGGCCAGCTGCCAGCGCACGACGAGGGCGAGGAGGCCGCCGATGATCATCATGAAGAGCCCGAGGAACAGGAACTGCCGGGCGATCATCTTGTGGTCGGTGGAGAAGATGTAGGTCCGCACGAACCCGAGCTCGTGATGTTCGGCGTGAGCGGATCGCCCGTGAGCCGCGGCGGTGGTGGCACTCATGTCGTGGCGTCTCCCCCTACTTGAGGTTCTCGGCCATCCACTTGGCGTAGTCCTCCGCCGAGTGGGCGTAGACCCAGCCCCGCATACCGGAGTGACCGAAGCCGCACAGCTCGGCGCAGGGCCACTCGTACTTGCCCGGCTTCATGACGTCGAACCACACGCCGATCTCGCGCCCGGGCACGGCGTCCTGCTTGATGCGGAACTGCGGCACGAAGAAGCTGTGGATCACGTCCTGCGACTTGAGATTGATCCGCACCGGCTTGCCGATGGGGACGTGCATCTCGTCGAGGAACGTCTTGTCGTCGTCCGTGCCGAACTTCCCGTCCGGCCCGGGATACGTGACCTGCCAGTTGAACTGCTTGGCGGTGACCTGGATCACGACGTCGGTGGCCGGCATCGTCATCTTGATCTTCGACCAGGCGGGAACGCTCAGGAACGTGAGCACCACGAGGATCAGCGCGGGGACCACCGTCCAGACGATCTCGAGCGTCGTGTTGCCGTGCGTGTAACGCGCGCGGCGACCCGGCCGGTCGCGATAGATGACCACGAACGCCAGCAGCGCGACGGTGACGAGGATGAAGGTGACGCCGGTGATCGCGTAGATCAGATGGAACAGCCAGTCGATGTCTTGGCCGTAACTGGTTACGTTTTCCGGCAGCCACCAGTTGAGCATGGGCGCCTACTTCTTCATCTCGAAGCTGACCTTGGTCGTCTGGCCCGCCTTGACCTCGACGTCCTTGGTCTGCTTGCCGAGGGTCTCGTGCCACACCTCGACCGTCTGCTTGCCGGGCGGCACGTTCTCGATCTTGGCCACGCCGTTGGCGTCGGTGACCGCGGCCGGGCCCGGCGTCACCGCCACCCAGCCGAGCATCCAGCTGTGGACGTCACAGGTCAGCTTCACGTACTCCGGCTTCTCGAGCTTCTCGGTCATCACCTTCTTGAACTTGGGCTGGGCCTTGTTGATCGAGGGATTGGCCGTGGAGTACGTATGGATGTTGTGCAGGATGTCGTCCGAGTTCTTGAGCTCGAGGTCGCCCGGGTTCATCGCGACGACGTGCGGGACGAACTTGCAGCCGTGCTGATCGATGGTGGCCTTCGTGGCCTTGCCCACGCCCTTGGCGCCGGGCACCGAGACCACGGCGTTGGCGAGGCCCTTGTTGCCGCCGACCACCACCTTCTCGATGACCGCCTCGGTCCCGCACTTCTCCGTGTCCTTGTTCACCTTCAGCTTCTCGACCTGAGGCGCTCCGTTGTACTTCACGTCGGCTTCGATGGTGCCGCCGCCTCCCTGCGCGGTGGCGCCGGGCAAGCCGATGAAGGTCGCCACGCCCAGAGCGAAAACCAGAGCCGTGACCGCTCCGAGTACCTTCCGCATCGCTGTTCGTCCTCCTGGATTCGGGATTACGATCGTCGGTTCGCTACTCGTACGACGAGCACCATTGCCGCCAGAGTGAGAAGGGCCACGACGGGGGGAATAACAAAACGGCGGTTCGACTGCGGCTCCTCCAGCCGCAGATAGTACCACGACGTCAGCGACATCCTGGTCCCGGTCTCCCCCGCGCCGCCGTCCCAGGCCTGGAACGCGACGGGCGTGAAGACACCGGGCTGAAACGTCGTGCGGTCGTCCTTTCCGGCGCGCGCGCGCTTGATCACCACGCGGTACTGACCGTTCTTGTAGACGGCCTTGCCGCTCGCCTCCGAGCCGGAAATCGCGGTGACCTTCGTCGGCCCGCTGGCCGTCGCCTCCATGGCCCCCTTGCCCTGCTCCCAGCGCAGCAGGTACACGCCGTCGCTGTCATTGCCCATCAGGAAGTACGGACGCTCGCCGCCCGACTCGACCTTCGGCGGGAACTGCAGCTCGATGGCGTCGGCGAAGACCTTCGTGGCGGCGTCGGGCTTCGACTCGGTGGGATCGTCCCACGTCAGATGGAACGCGATCTCCTTGTCGTTCCAGGCGGCGCGCACGGCGACCATGTCGATCGACGGGTTGAAGTTCCGCGGATCCTGGATCACCTGCCCCATGAGCCCGACGTTCTGCGGCGCCATCTTCTTCCAGAAGTCGGCGTCGGGGTCGTCGGGGATGGCGTCGCTCACCGCCGTGACGGTGATCAGGGTCGCGTAGCCCGGCGACTCCGGCCCCAGCGACAGGACGTAGTTGGTCAGGTGCCAGATGTCCTCGGGCTTCTCGACCGAGTCGATGAAGGTCGGCATCGGCGTCCCCAGGACGCCGATGGCCAGGCGCGTCGCGATCTCGGTGCGACTCCCGCCGCCGCGGAACGTCCACCGCTTGGTGAGATTGGCCGGCTTGATCGGATGCCCCCATTCGTCCTTCAGCTCGGGCCGTGACGGCCCGTCGGCCCGCCCCTCGGCACCGTGGCACTTGTTGCACTCGATGGCCTCGAACATTTCCTTGCCGCGCTTGATCGAGTCCGCCGACGAGGCGACGTCCTTGGGCAGCTCCTGCTTCTTCGTTGCTTCCTTGAACTTGTCGGCGGCGAACGCCTTGACGTAGGCGACGACGTTCCACCGGTCCTTCTCTGGAAGAACCGCCCACGAGGGCATGGAGGTTCCCGGCATGCCGTCGCTGATGACGCGGTAGAGGTCCTGGTCACTGGGCGCCTTGCCCGCCGTCGTGCGGATCTTGTAGATCCCGCTGGTGAAGTCGCGCGGCTTGGGATCGAGCAGCTCGGCCGCCGGGCCCTTGCCGTCCCCCTTCTCGCCGTGGCACAGGAGACACTTGCGCTCGTAGACGGCCTTGCCCGCGTTGGCGTCGCCCGCCTGCCCCCACGCGAAGGCCGGCCAAAGACCGAGAGTGAAAACGGTAGCAGCGAGCGCGATCGAGCTGAAAGCTCGATCGATACGCAACGGGGGGGTTCGGGGGGCCATTTCGTGGCCCCCCGATTTCATCAAGCCCCCCGATTCCTTAATGCCCGGCACTCGCCGTCTCCCAGCGTCGCGGCTGCTGGCCGGTCGCGTCGTACAGGTACATGATGACCTGCCAGATCTGCTCCTCGGTCAGTCGGTCCTCCCACGCCGGCATCACGGAGTTCCACGGCGTGGATTCCCTGGGGAGCCCCGGCCCCCCCTTCGTGATCCGCCAGAAGAGGTACGCCTCCTGGAGCATCGCGATCGTGCCGGGATCCTGGAAATTCGCCGGGGGCGGATTGAAGCCCTTCGCGAAGTGGCCCTGACCGTCGAGGTTGTCGCCGTGGCAGTACATGCAGTTGCGGATGTAGGTCTCGCCGCCGGCGGCGACGTGCTTCTTGAAATTCGCCTGATCCTTCCGCAACGGATTCTCGGCGCCCGAGATGTTGATCGGCTTGCCGCGGAACTGAACCGTGTCCGGCGGCGCCGGGTGCACGGCGCGCAGCTCGGGCGGCGCCTGCGGTCGCGCGGCCGCCTGCGTGTAGGCGTAGTAGCCGAGGAGCAGCGGGACCACGACCATGAGCGCGTACCGCAGCGTGCGCCGGCTCGGATCCATCAGCGTCGACCGGATCGGGCGCACGAAGTTGCGCCACGAATCGGAGTCGGCCGACACGTAGATGAGCGTGGCCAGCAGCACCACCGTCATGTAGAGCCGGATGACGCTCGCCGGCGCCGGCGGCCGGATGCCGAAGCGGAAGATGCAGAACGCCAGGCCCAGGATCAGGACCACGTGGAAGAACCGCGAGCGCAGGAAGCCCATGCGCTATTTCAGGGTGAGGAGGAAGCTGACCAGATCGGTGTACTCCTTGGCGGTGAGCGTCTGGCCGAACGTGGGCGGCATCACTCCCGGCGGAAAGCCCGCGACGGTTCCCATCCCGCGGGGGTCGAGGATCTTCTTCATGATGTAGTCGGGCGTCTGGATCTTGGCGATCTGCGAGAGATCGGGCCCGACCGGCGAGGCGCCGATCTTGCCCGCCTTGTGGCAGGCGATGCAGCCGCCCTTGCCCTGGAACACCTGCTCGCCCGCCTTGGCGTCGCCGGGGATCTTCACCTCGGCCGTCGCCCCACCCCCAGCGGCCGCGGCGCCGGCCGTCTTCGGGATGTCGTCGAGCTTCACGTCCACGGTGCTCCCGAGCGATTCGAGAAACGCCGTCAACGCCCACAGCTCGGAGCGATTGAGTCCGATCGGCGGCTTGTCGACCGCCGGCATGATCGGCGGGTAGCCGGGCACGATGAAGGCGCCCGGCTGGATCAGCGACTCGATGAGGTACGCCTTGGCCGTCATGCCTGGCTTCCGGGTCGCCGCGCGCGAGCCGACGCCCGCGAGGTCGGGCGCGCGCGTGCCGGCCTGGCCGATCCGGTGGCAGATCTCGCAGGTGCCCTTGGTCTTGAAGATCTCCTCGCCCGCCTTGACGAGCTGGGCCGGCGTGACGTTGCCGCCCTCGAGTGACAGCTCCTGGGGCGGCTTCGATTCGATCTGCGGGATCGAGTTCGCGAAGTACGTGTACGAGCCCATGATCAGGAGCGCGAACACCGACGCCTTGACGCCGACCGGAACCCGCATCTAGTCCTCGCCGTGGCTCCCGCCGGCGATCACCGGCGCGGCGTGGCCGTGGGCCTGCGCCTTGCCGCGCTCGCTGAGACCGCCCAGCCAGAAGATGAAGCTCACGAGCGCGAAGAACACGATGGTCACGATGGTGATCATGTTGGCCGCGTACCCCAGGGCCGGGGTGAGCGCTTCCGGCGACGTGTCGCGCAGCACGCCGTACACGTGCCAGTGCTGGCGGATGCCGGAGCGCGCGAAGCCCATCAGCCCCATGAGCCAGGTGAAGGTGACGGCGAGCAGGATCAACACGTACTGCGAGCGCGGCGCAATGGTGCCCCAGCGGATCGTCCCCGTCGAGCGCGCGCCCTTGAACATGGGGATGTCGAGGGCCATCACGAGCACGATGCAGCCGAGCACGGCCATGACCTGGTACACCGAGAACCCGATCCGCACGATCGATTCCACGAAGTATCCGTACACGCCGTAGAAGACCACGACGGCGGCAGCCACGAAGAAGGCAGCCCACTGCACGGCCATGCCCGTCCCCACCCACGACTTCACCGACACGCGGTTGGCGCGGCGGTAGAGCACGAAGGACAGGAAGGTCGTCAGGATCATCAGATTGACCACGGTGTTCTTGGCCGACATGACCCCGAAGAACCCGAGGAAGGGATGGTGGGTGCCGCCCATCGCGCGCGCTTCGTCGAGCGTGATCACCATGGACCGCGGCGTGGCCCAGATCATGAAGCCAATCGTGAGGATGAGCAGCATCGGCGGCACGAACTTCCGGTACCGCTCCGAGCCGGGAATGCGCTCCATGCCCAGCCACAGGTAATAGTTCGAGCCGAGGAAGAGGATGCCAATGAGGATGGCCTGGATGATCCAGAGCCACGACATGAAGCCGCCCATCATCGTGATCCCCATCGTCTGGTTGAACGCGTAGATCTCGCGGCCCAGGTAGTAGC
This sequence comes from Candidatus Rokuibacteriota bacterium, assembly GCA_003220615.1. Classification (GTDB taxonomy): domain Bacteria; phylum Methylomirabilota; class Methylomirabilia; order Rokubacteriales; family CSP1-6; genus 40CM-68-15. Next base: position 8,465 of record QHTB01000191.1, on the reverse strand, counting down.
CAGCGAAGGGCAGGACGATGAACGCCGACAGGGCGACGAAGTTGCCGATGTAGCCCATCCAGTCGTAGCGGGCCCGCTCCTCGTCGGTGGTGGCCGACAGGAAGCGGAAGGCCGCGTAGGCGGCGGCGATCGTCCCGCCGAAGACGATGTTGGCGATGAGCCGGTGGATGTTGATCGGCATCCACGTGAAGTTGTTGATGGCCGCCCACACGCCGCCCTTGAGCGCGCCCGACTCGTCCACCCCCGCCGGCGACATCATGAAGGTGACCCACGAGTTGGCCACGACGAGGATCGCGGTGCCGGCGAGGTTGGAGAGCACGCCCAGCGTCACGTGAATCCACTTGCGAGGGCCGGACAGCCAGTCCCAGCCGTAGTACCAGAGGTACACGATGAAGGTTTCGACGAAGAACAGAAGCGCGTAGACCCAGTAGGTCGGGAAGAAGATGGACGTCATGTACGTCCAAAACTTCGGGTAGTAACCGACGAAGAGGAAGAGCAGGAAGGCCCCGAGGAGCGCGGTGGTCGAAAACGCGGCGAAGGTCAGCTTCACGAACTCGTGGGCGAGCCAGTCGTATTTCTCGTCGCGCGTACGCCACCCGATGATCTCGATGATGACGGCGAAGATCGGGCACCCGAGGATGAAGGCGGCGAAGTTGAGGTGGAGCTGGGCGACCGCCCACACCGCGAGCCGTGAGCCGATGAGGGGGAAGCTCCGGTAGGTCGGTTCCTTCGCCGCTTCCTGCGCGAGGGCCGGGAGCGCGGTGAGCGCGAGCGCCACCACCACGACGGCGAGCCCGAAGCCCGCCCACCGTCGCGCCACACCAAGACCGTTCACCTATGTAACTCCTGGATCTGAGGCGTACATCGTCGCGCACCGAGCGTCGCGAAAGGAACGCTTGTTCCCGAAGTCACATGATTCTTTCAGCGCCGTTTTTAGGTCAAACCGCCTGACGTGTCAAGCGCAAAGCGGCCGGGCAAGTTTGACACACCCGCAGCCGGGCGCTAGCATTCCAAGGAGCCTCTCTCCATGAAGCCGCGACTCAGTCAGCGCCTTCAATTCTCCCTCGCCTACGTCCTCGTGGTGGCCGTGGTCCTGTCGCTCCTGCAGTCCTGGCTGCTGGCGCCGCGGCCGGTCGAGCTGCCGATGTCGAAGTTCCTCGAGCTACTGCGCGAGGACAAGGTCGAGCGGGTGGCGCTCACCGAGCGGGAGATCCACGGCAAGGCCAATCCCGGCGTGCTGCCGGCGCCGCCGGTCTCGTCGTCGATCGACCGGCTCCGCCAGGCGCTCGGCGCCGAGGACTGGCGACGCTTCTTCAGCGTGACGCGCATCCCGGGCGTCGACGAGCAGTGGCTCATCAAGGAGCTGGAGCAGCACAAGGTCGAGTTCGCCGGGCGGGTGGAGAGCACGTTCTGGCGCGACCTGCTCCTGGGCTGGGTGATTCCGCTCGCGGTGATGATCGGCATCTGGATGTTCCTCATGCGCCGCGTGGGTGGCGGACCGACCCAGGCGCTGTCGTTCGGGCGCAGCAAGCACAAGATCTACGACCGCAAGGAGCTCAAGACGACGTTCGCCGATGTGGCCGGCGTCGACGAAGCCAAGGCCGAGCTGGCGGAGATCGTCGATTTCCTGAAGAACCCCAAGAAGTACCAGCGCCTGGGCGGGCGCATCCCCAAGGGTGTGCTCGTCGTCGGGCCGCCTGGCACCGGCAAGACGCTGCTGGCCCGCGCCGTCGCCGGCGAGGCCGACGTGCCGTTCTTCACGCTCTCCGGCTCGGAGTTCGTCGAGATGTTCGTCGGCGTGGGCGCCTCGCGCGTGCGTGATCTGTTCGAGCAGGCCAAAGACAAGGCGCCCTGCATCATCTTCATCGACGAGCTGGACGCCATCGGCAAATCGCGCGCCGGCGCCAGCGGCTTCATCGGCGGCCACGACGAGCGCGAGCAGACCCTGAACCAGCTCCTGGCCGAGATGGACGGCTTCGACTCCTCCAAGGGCGTGATCCTGATGGCGGCCACCAACCGTCCCGAGGTGCTCGACCAGGCGTTGCTGCGGCCGGGACGCTTCGACCGCCAGGTCGTGGTGGACAAACCGGACGTGAAGGGGCGCGAGGCCATCCTGCGATTGCACGCGCGGGCCGTCGTGCTGGCGCCCAACGTCGATCTGAGCATCATCGCCGCCCGCACCCCCGGCTTCGCCGGCGCGGACCTGGCCAACATCGTCAACGAGGCGGCATTGCTGGCCGCCCGCAAGGACAAGAACGCCGTCGAGATGGCCGACTTCGAGGAGGCCATCGATCGGACGGTGGCCGGCCTCGAGAAGAGGAGCCGCGTGCTGAGCGAAAAGGAGCGCGACATCGTCGCCCATCACGAGATGGGCCATGCGCTGGTCGCCGCGTCGCTCGGCAACACCGATCCCGTCCACAAGGTCACCATCATTCCCCGCGGCGTGGCCGCGCTCGGCATGACGTATCAGCTTCCCACCGAGGACCGCTTCCTGATGACGCGGAGCGAGCTGGACGACCGGCTGGCGGTGCTGCTGGGCGGGCGGGTGGCCGAGGAGCTGGTCTACGGCGAGATCTCCACGGGTGCCCACAACGACCTCGAGCGCGCGAGCGAGCTGGTCCGGCTGATGGTGATGAAGTACGGCATGTCCGAGCGGGTGGGGCTGGCCACCTTCGGCGAGCGCCTGCCGATGTTCTTGAAGAACAATGGCATGCCGTGGAGCGGCGAGCGCGAGTACAGTGAGGAGACCGCGCGGGCGATCGACGCCGAGGTCCGCGAGATCCTCGACCGGACCCACGATCGCGTGCGTGGGATTCTGACGGCCAAGAAGGCGGTGCTCGTGGCGGGAGCCGGCGAGCTCAAGCGAGTGGAAACCCTCGAGGGCGAGCACCTCCGTCGTGTGCTGGCGGGGGAATCATTGGAGACGCGCGCATGATGCAGCTCAGACACAGAACGCTCCTGGTCATGTTGGTGCTCGCCGTCGTTGCCGGGGTGGCTCTCGGCACCTTCGCCGCCGGCAGCGCGGACCGGATGGTGCGCCCGGTGGCGGCGCCGCTGGTCGACGCGCCCATCCTGCCCGTGCAGATGCCGCTCACCACGGGCTCGTTCTCGAAGGTGGCGGATCTCGTCAAGCCCGCCGTCATCAACATCAACACCGTGTCCAAGGGTGGGCCGCCCGGTCGCACGCCGTTCGAGGAATTCTTCGGCGAGGAGTTCTACCGCCGGTTCTTCGGCGAAGCGCCGGAACGGATTCCCCAGCGCAGCCTGGGCTCGGGCGTCATCATCGACTCCGGCGGCGTCGCGCTGACGAACGCCCACGTGGTCGAGCGCGCCACCGAGATCGAGATCATCACGCTCGACGGGAGCAAGCACAAGGCGAAGGTCGTCGGTCTCGACAAGAAGACCGACCTCGCCGTGCTCCGGCTGGACGACGGCAAGGGCAAATTCCCGTCGATCCGGCTCGGCGACTCCGACAAGATGCAGGTCGGCGACTGGGTCATCGCGGTCGGCTCGCCATTCGGGCTCCAGGCCACGGTGACGGCGGGAATCATCAGCGCCAAGGCGCGACAGATCGGCCAGGGCCCGTTCGACGACTTCCTCCAGACCGACGCCGCCATCAATCCCGGCAACTCCGGCGGGCCGCTCGTCAACATGCAGGGTGAGGTCGTCGGCATCAACACGGCGATCGTGGCCGGCGGCTCCGGCATCGGCTTCGCCATTCCGTCGAACATGGCGAGGAAGATCTACACGGAGCTGATCGCGAAGGGAAAGGTCACGCGCGGCTGGCTCGGTGTCTCGATCCAACCGCTGACGCCCGAGCTGGCCAAGTCGTTCAGCGCGAAGGACAACAAGGGCGTGCTCATCTCCGACGTGGTCGGCGACAGCCCGGCGGCCAAGGCCGGGCTGCAGCCCGGTGACATCCTGATCGAGTTCGACGGCAAGAAGATGGAGGGGCCGGCCGATCTCCAGCGCGCCGTCGGCCTGGCCAATCCCGGCAACAGCGCCAAGGTGAAGGTCTGGCGTGATCAGGGCGAGAAGAGCGTCGAGGTCAAGATCGGCGAGGCGCCGGAAGAGCGCGAGGCCAAGGGCCCCAACGGCCAGCGCGGAACGAAATCGGCGCTGGGCATGGACGTCCGCCCGATCACGCCCGACGTGGCGCGCCAGCTCAACCTCCGCTCCACCGACGGCGTGGTCGTGGCGCGGGTGGACGATGGCAGCGCGGCCGCCGAAGCCGGCATCCAGCGTGGCGACGTGATCCGCGAGATCAATCGGCAGAAGGTCCGCTCGCAATCGGATTTCGACCGGCTGACCAAGGACGTGAAGGAGGGCGACCGGCTCACGCTCCTCCTCCAGCGCGGCCCGATGTCGCTCTACGTGGCCTTCACCGCGGGCGGCAAGGGGTAATTCCTCGGAGGGCGCAGGGGGTGACACCCGCTTCGTAAACGAATACATTCTTGCGGGATGGATCACGGGTTCTTCGAAAGGCCCATCCTCAACTCCCCCTACGAGTACCCCGGGCGGCACTGGGAGCTGGACGCCGACGGGCAGCCCACCGGTCAGATCATCGAGGAGCGCCGCAAAGCGAACTTCATCACACCTATCCCGAAGCCGAAAAAGCACAAGCGACGTCCCGGGCAGGAGCGGATGGTCTTCGACGAGGGGGCGGGCGTCTCGACCGCCAAGCAACAATATGACCCGACGCCGATCATCGACGAGCTGCGCCGACGCGTGGACCAGTGGCGCGCCATCGGCAACCCGAGCTCGTGGGGGGTGACGCCGGAGACGGCGCGGCTACTCCAGCACTGGCGACATCACGAGTTCACCGGAGTCCGTCCCTTCTTCTGTCAGATCGAAGCGGCGGAGACGGCGATCTGGCTGACCGAGGTGGCGCCGAACGAAGCGCAGAGCAAACGCTTCCTCGAGCACCTGGCGAACGCGAACAACGACGCCAACCCCGAGCTGATGCGGCTGGCTCTCAAGCTGGCCACCGGAGCGGGCAAGACGACGGTCATGGCGATGCTGATCGCCTGGCAGACGGTGAACGCGGTGCGGCGGCCCCAGAGCAAGCGCTTTACGCGGGGCTTCCTCGTCGTCACGCCCGGGATCACGATCAAGGACCGCCTCCGGGTGCTCCAGCCGAACGATCCGGACAGCTACTACGCGAGCCGTGAGCTGGTGCCGGCGGACATGCTGGACGACGTCAACCGCGCCAAGATCGTCATCACCAACTATCACGCGTTGAAGCGCCGCGAACGGCTGGAGCTGTCGAAGGGCGGACGCGCGCTCCTCCAGGGGCGCGTGGGTGAGGAGCTGGAGACGCTGGAGAGCGAGGGGCAGATGCTCCAGCGGGTCATGCCAGAGCTGATGGGGTTGAAGAACATCCTCGTGCTCAACGACGAGGCCCATCACTGCTATCGCGAGAAGCCGCGCGACGACGACGATGACGAAGACCTGCGGGGTGACGATCGCAAGGAGGCCGAGCGCAACAACGAGGCCGCCCGCCTGTGGATCTCGGGCCTTGAGGCGGTCAACCGCAAGCTCGGCCTCTCGCGCGTGATCGACCTCTCCGCGACGCCGTTCTTCCTGCGCGGGTCGGGCTATGCCGAGGGGACGCTCTTCCCGTGGACGATGAGCGACTTCTCGCTGATGGATGCCATCGAGTGCGGCATCGTGAAGCTGCCGCGCGTCCCCGTAGCGGAGAACATCCCCGGCGGCGAGATGCCGATGTTTCGAAATCTCTGGGAGAACATCCGCAAGGACATGCCGAAGAAGGGGCGCGGCAAGGCCGGAAGTCTCGATCCCCTCGCCCTTCCGACGCGGCTTCAGACGGCGCTCCAGGCGCTCTACGGTCATTACGAGAAAACGTTCAAACTGTGGGAGGAGGCGAAGATCGCCGTGCCTCCCTGCTTCATCGTCGTCTGCAACAACACCTCGACCTCCAAGCTGGTCTACGACTACATCTCCGGCTTCCAGCGCGAGAACGAAGACGGGTCGACCACCCCGCTCAACGGCCAACTCGCGCTGTTCCGGAACTTCGACGAGCATGGCAACCCGTTCCCCCGCCTGAACACATTGCTCATCGACAGCGAGCAGCTCGAGAGCGGTGAGGGGCTCGACGAGGATTTCCGGGGGATGGCCGCCGACGAGATCGATCGTTTTCGGCGCGAGATCATCGAGCGCACCGGCGACCGTCGCCAGGCCGAGAACCTCACCGACCAGGACCTGCTCCGCGAGGCGATGAACACCGTCGGCAAGCCGGGCCGTCTGGGCGAAACCATCCGCTGCGTGGTGTCGGTGGCCATGCTCACCGAGGGATGGGATGCGAACACCGTCACCCACGTTCTCGGTGTCCGCGCCTTCGGCACGCAGCTTCTGTGCGAGCAGGTGATCGGGCGCGCGCTGCGCCGGCAGTCGTACGACCTGAACGACGAGGGGAAGTTCAACGTCGAGTACGCCGACGTGCTCGGCATTCCGTTCGATTTCACCGCCAAGCCAGTGGTCGCGCCGCCTCAGCCGCCGCGCGAGACCGTTCAGGTGAAGGCGGTGCGCCCCGAGCGCGACGCGCTGGAGATCCGCTTCCCGCGCGTGGTCGGCTACCGCGTGGAGCTGCCCGAGGAGAGGTTGATCGCGAAGTTCACCGAGGACTCGACGCTCGTCCTGACGCCCGATCTGGTCGGCCCGACGAAGACGCGGAACCAGGGCATCATCGGCGAGGCGGTCGACCTCGACCTGGAGCATCTGGAGGAGACACGGCTGTCGACGGTGCTCTTCAAGCTCACCCAGCGCCTGCTCTACACCAAGTGGCGCGACGCCGGCGAGGAGCCCAAGCTGCATCTGTTCGGTCAGCTCAAGCGCATCACTCGAAAGTGGCTCGACAAGCATCTGGTGTGTCGAGGCGGGACGTACCCGGCGATGCTCCTGTACCAGGACCTGGCGGACATCGCGTGTAACCGCATCACCGCGGCGATCACCGCGGCGTTCGCTGGCGAACGGCCGATCAAGGGTGTGCTCGACTCGTACAACCCGGTGGGCTCCACCGCGCACGTTCGTTTCAACACGTCGCGGACGCACCGCTGGCAGACTGACCCCGCACGCTGCCACGTGAACTGGGTGGTGCTGGACAGCGACTGGGAGGCCGAGCTCTGCCGCGTGGCCGAGTCGCACCCGCGCGTGAAGGCGTACGTGAAGAACCAGGGCCTCGGCCTCGAGGTGCCGTACCGCTACGGCTCCGAGACGCGCCGCTATCTGCCCGACTTCATCGTCGTAGTGGACGATGGCCACGGCGCCCAAGACCTGCTGCACCTGGTCGTCGAGATCAAGGGCTACCGGCGCGAGGACGCGAAGGAGAAGAAGGCCACGATGGATACCTACTGGGTGCCCGCCGTCAACAACATGGGCACGCTCGGACGGTGGGCCTTCGCCGAGCTAACCGAGATCTACCAGATCGAATCCGACTTCAAGGCGAAGGTGGAGCGCGCGTTCGACGAGATGATCGCGCGCGTCGGCGCGGCACCCTCGATTGCGATTTCTTCTTGACAGGTTTCTACATACGCAGCGGCCGCTCAGCGGCACCGCTCCGAGATTACAGGCTCAGCGGCGCACAGAGACGCGCCGATGAAGCGACGGCCGCATTTGCGCAAAAAACACGGGACGTGCGACGATCGCCCTCCCTCGGGCCTACGAGGAGCCTGCGAAACGCAGGTATAGAGTCGCCCCAGCAGAAGGGAGACTCGCCATGAACACCATGGACCTCGATCGACTCGGCGACGAGATCGCCGAGCTGTCGGTGCACCTGGAAGCTGCCACCGCTCGCCTCCTCGATCTCATCCGCGAGTTCGACGCCCACGGCGGCTGGGGCAACGGCTTCCGCTCCTGCGCCGACTGGTTGAGCTGGCGCGTCGGACTCGACCCCGGGGCGGCGCGCGAGCGCGTCCGCGTTGCGCGCGCGCTGGGGACGCTGCCCCTGCTTACCCGAGCTCTCGCTCGCGGTGAGCTGTCGTACGCCAAAGTACGTGCGCTGACTCGGGTGGCCACGCCCGAGACCGAAGAGCAGTTGCTCGCCTTCGGCAGAGCCGGCACCGCCGCCCACGTCGAGCGGCTCGTTCGAGGCTGGCGACGAATGGACCGGATCGCCGAGGCCCGCGAGACCGAGCGCCAGCATGTGAGTCGGGAACTTCACGTGTATCAAGATGGTGACGGCATGATGGCGGTTCGCGGACGACTCACGCCGGAAGTCGGCGCCCTGCTCGTCCAAGCGTTGGCCGCAGCGCGAGAAACCCTGTACCAGCAGGCGCGCCTGAGGAACGGGGACGTGGCCGACGTTTCCGCGGACACGCCTACGATGGGCCAGCAGCAAGCCGATGCTCTGGCGCTGCTCGCCGAGACGGCGCTCCATCACGGCATCGACCCCGGCGCTCCGGGAGAACGCTATCAGGTAGTGGTCCACGTCGAGGAAGACCAGTCCG
>QHTB01000215.1 GCA_003220615.1 Candidatus Rokuibacteriota bacterium | reverse complement strand
CCGGGAAGGTATTCAGGTTCCGTCTTCCCGCTGACCCGCTTACAGGAGAATTGACGGTCAATGGAGACACGATGACCGGGACGGGCAACCGTGACGTGTTCTGGCAAATCGAGCTTACACGGCAGAAGTGAATATAGTTCAGGCTCTTCGCGTGGAAGTGAGTGCGTCATTAACCAATAGTTCGAGTAAAAGCGCCACCGTCTCGCCCTGGCCCTTCGTTCTCAACGGGGTGGCAGCGACAGCAATGGCTCGGGACTTGATGCTGCACCGGCTCGTTGGTGTGAGTCTGGTTGCGGCAGTCTTGGCGCTCGCGCCAGCCGCCCATGCAAGCCCGCCCGATCAGTCGTGGATCCCCGGCCTCTACGACGATGCCGATTTCGACGATGTCGTCCTTCTCATCACCAGCAACCTTGGCGCGATCCAACCCACCCTCGTTTGGTCATCGCGCCCGGGGCCCCGTGCCCTCGGTCTCGTAACGCCGACGGACACCGAGCCGCGCCCATTGTTTTCTCTGTCATCTGTCCTCGGTCGCGCGCCTCCGCTCGCCTTGATCCCGCCCAGAACGTAACCGGCCGATTTCAAGCGTAGGACCAACGCGGCTTCCGCCGCGTATCCGCCGTCTGTTCGAGGCGGAGACTCATGTGACCCACTGCGAGACGACGTTGAAGCAGGCACTCGAGGAGCGGAAGAGGATCCGGCGCGCCGGTTGGCGGATCTGATGACCGAGCCGCGCTCGACGGATAAATGGGAGCAGCGGCGGCGCCGTGCCATCGTCTTCACCATCGTCAGCGTCCTGCTCGCGCTGGTGGTGGCCGGCATCCTAGTTGTGGCGTTCGACCGTGGGTTCATCTGGTGATGTCGCCGAACCGCGTGGGCGGGCGCGCATGAGATTCAACGATGAAGATGGAGAAGTGCACGAAGTGCGGGTCGCCGATGCGTCGGATGGGCTTCGAGGAGAACCAGCGCAAAGATACCGTGTTCACGTACACGTGCGAGAAATGTGGCTACACGATGAAGAAAACGTTGAAGCGGCGGCCGACGCGATGAAGCGGCCGCTCAGCACGCTCCGATCGGCGCGCAGGGGCACGTTGTTGCAGCTGCGCGTTGGCGATCGTCTGGACGATGCCAACGGGGGAGTGGGAGGTCATCGGCGGACCCTGGAGCATGGCGGCCGGGAAGACCGTCTATGCCTTCGTGCAGCGTCCGGGCGATCCTGGCACGAAGCGGGAGATGGCTTGGGCGGCGCACGAGGAGATCACGGCGCGGAGGAAGGCGTGAGCAGACCAGACCCGATCTTGAACGAGTTCGCCCGCATCGAGGCGTTGCGCGCCGAGCTGCGCCGGCTGCGCGGCGAGGTCCTGCGCCTCGAGGAGGACAACCGCGTCCCCCAGGAGCGCATCGCCTTCCTCGTGCGCGAGGTTCCCCGCGGGATTTCGACGTCGTGATGCCGCCTGACGATCGTCCAGGAAGCGCTGGCCCCGGCCCGGTGAAGGAGCGGCGGCGATCAAACTGTGCGTTATGGCGACCGGGGGAGCCGGGCATCGCTGCCGTCCCAGTGGAGGGCCAACGATGACGACGTGGGGGCAGGTGCTTGGTGGACTGGTCATCTTCGTCGTCCTCGTCGTCCTGGTCGTCCTCCTGGCCTGCGCCGGATGGGTCGGGGCGCAGAAGTACCGAGAGAGCGTTGAGCAGCGTGCGAGCTTTGAGGCCGGGCGCTGTCGGCTCGTCGCTATCCGTTACGACGCCATCTATGACTCGGGGCACATCGTGCGGGACTGCCCCACGGTCGACGGTGGGACGCGGAAGGTCACGTCGCCGGTGACTTGGAAGGTTCTGAAAGAAGAAGTCAACCGGTTCTGACGGCGACAGGTACCCGGCCTACTTCATCGTCTTGATGAGTTCGCGCCACACCTGTCGCACACACGTGTGCGCACCGCTCCCGACGCCCTGGGCTGTGTTCGGGCGCTCCGCGATAACCCGACAACCTCTGCGACTAGCTCTCGATCGAGAGGTTCCAGAGCAGCGGCGCGGGGAACGTGAGCATGCCGCGCACGTTCTTGCGGACCGCGGCCGGCGTCACGAATTCGCCCCACAGCGCGTAGGGCACGTCGTCGTAGGCGAACTTCTGGATCTCCTCGGCGAGCTGCTTGCGTTTAACGGGGTCGGCCTGCGCCACGAAGTCGCGGCGCATCTTCTCCATCGGCTCGCTGCAATACCAGCCGAAGAAGGCCTTGTCGCACACGCCGGCGACACCGGCGTTGAGCGCCGGCGAGGCCATGTCTGCCGCGCTCCACCACGTGTGCAGGATGTTCCAGCCGCCCTCGGACGCCGGCGTCTTCATGGCCCGCCGAGCGACCAGGGTGCCCCAGTCCATCGCCTGCACGTCGACCTTGCAGCCGATCTTCTGTAGCAGCTCGCCCGTCACAAGCGACACGGCATGGAGCATCGCGATGTTGGTGGGGTCCAGCACCACAATCGGCTTGCCATCGTAGCCAGCCTCTTTCATGAGCCGGCGCGCGCGCTCGAAGTCCGGCTTGCTCGGAGCCCCGGCGCCCGATCCGTACTCGCTTTTGCTGACGAAGTACGCGCCGCTCTGCCGATAGTACTTTGCCTGGCCGACGGCGGCCTGCAGGTAGCGCTCCTGGTCGACCATATAGGTGAGCGCTTGCCGCGCCTTCTTATTGTTGAAAGGTGGCTGGAGATGGTTAGGGCGGACCCACCCCTGGTTGCCGACGACGTCGTAGGTGACGATGCCGACGGCCGGGTTGCGCTCGATCTTGGGGACGTAGTCCAGGGGCGGCTGCTCCCAGAAGTCAACCTCGCCTGTCTCAAGCGCCGCGGCGGCGGTCGCGGGGTCGGGGATGTAACGCCAGACGAGGCGGTCAACGTACACGCGCTTACCGCCGGCGGCGCCGCTGGGCGCCTCGTTTCGAGGGACATAGTCGGGATTGCGCACGTAGACGACCTGGTTGCCCGGCTGCCACTCCTCCTTGACGAACTTGTAGGGACCTGACCCGATCGCCTCCTTGATCATGTCCTCTTCGGGCGTGGCCGCGATGCGCGCGGGAAGGATGAACGGCACCACGGCGGAGGGCTTGGCCAGGGCCTCCAGGACAAGACCGAAGGGCTTGCCGAGTTCCAGCACGAAACTCTTCTTGTCGGTCGCCTGCAAGCGCTCGGTCGCCGCAATAAAGAACTGGCCGAGCGGATCGCGCTGGCTCCAGCGACGGAGAGAAGCGACGCAGTCCTCGGCGGTTACCGGCTGGCCGTCGTGGAACTTGAGACCGTCGCGGAGAGTGAAACTCCACTTCCGCCGGTCGGGGCTCATGGTCCACGTGTCGACCATCTGCGGCCGGATCTGGCCCTTTTCGTCCTGCGAGAAGAGTGTGTCGTAGATGAGGTAGGCGTTCGTCCGGTTCGTGATGTACCCCGTGTAACGTGTCACGTCGAGGACGCGCAGGTCCGCATGCGGTACGAAGCGCAGCGTGCCGCCGCCCTTTTGGGCTTGCACGAACGAACCCGGGAACGTGAAGGTGGCGGCAGCCGCGGCGCTGCCAGCGAGGAACTGACGCCGACTCGGCTCGTGCATGACGTTGTCCTCCCCGGATGGTCCGCAAGCTATCCCACGGAGCTCACCAATCGATCGTCGGCCGATCCTGCGGGTATCAGGCGAGTCACCTCGCCGGCGCACGCATCCGGTCGATGATCGCTACGGCATGAGAGGCGGCAAAGGTAGCGCCGCGCCGCCTCCTGCGCAAGATCAGGGCTGCCGCGTGTCTCCCGGCGGGCCGCGCTTCGCGGCGTGAGCCCGTCGCCGAGGTCGGCTACGCTGCGTGGGTTCCGGCTGGCGAGACGCGCACGCGTGTCGAAGAGGAATCCAGCATCCGGCCAGATTCATGGAGGTGTGGTGCAGCGCCTGGCCTGATGTCCTATATCCGGGGAATTGGGTTGCGCCCGGGTTGCATCTCTTGCCGGGATCTGCCGTGATCTGCGCTCTGGCGCCCCGCATCTCTGCGAGGCGCCGAGCGCTCAACGGAACGTTGGACGTTGTCAGGTAACCGCGTAGGTGTGCCGGCGCGCGGCCTTCCTGGGCCGAAACAGGGGCGAATCTTGTCCCGGTACAGTGCCTGCTCACACGATCGCCGCGCGCGTGTGAGCCGTGGAGAGAGCGAGTTTGGAGACTATCGTCCGCCGCTGCAGATGCCGAGGAGGGCGATGCTGCCGTCAGGGCAACGAGTACCGGCTCCGCCGCCTCCGCCCGCCGCGCCACCCCCGGCACCAGCAGCAGCACCGCCCTGGCGGGATCCCGTAGGACCGACGCCGGTGCTGGTCTCACCGCCTGCGGCCCCACCAGTGACCGCGCCGCCACCGGTTCCACCCGTAGCAGCGGCCTCGATCGCCCCGGCGGCGGCGCGGCATTGCTGCGCGCCCGAGTACGCGGAGAGCAGGGCCCGATACTCGGCGTCGATGGTCGCGGCCGAGGCGAGCAGGTCGTTGATGGGAGATGCAGCGAGGCCGCTGCATCCACGCACCGAGTTCTGCACGGCGGCATCGCTCGAGCGCACGAGCGTCCAGTTGCCGACCACCACGTTTCCGTTCGCGTTGATTTGCTGGACAGCGTTGGCGATGGCGGCCTGCGCCGGCGCCAACCGCGCCAGCCACTGATCGGCGTTGGCAAGCAGTCCGTCGGGATCACCGCCCGCAGTCTGCACGAGGCTTGCAATTTGTTGACGACGTCCGTTCGCTTGATTCACGAGCCCCAACGCATCAGCTTGGCGGCGGACGCCGGCGTCAGCGAGGACACGCGCGCGCTGCATGTCGGCGTCACCTGCGCCTGAGCCCGCGCCAGCGGCGAGCTGGTTCAGCGCGCTGACGATCTGCCCCAGGCGCGCGTTCGCAGCCTGCGCCTGTTGCGCCCACTGGGCGGCCTGCTCGGCGTACTGACGGCCATCCACGGCGGCGTTTTCCAGGTACGGCGCGAATTGCCGCGCGTTGTAGGCGAGGTTGTGTGCCTTCGTCCGGTCGCCCGCGGACCACCACTGCTGAGCGGCCTGCGTCATCTGGCAAATCGTACTGCCGTAGGTCTGGGTGGCGCGCCGGTCGTAGTCGACGCGCTGTCCGGCCGCGTTCATGGGTTGCGTGAACTGGACGAGCGTTGCGACGAGGCGCGCGCCCTCGGCGCACAGGTTCTGCGCTTGGCCGGCGGCCTGCACGCGCGCCTGCGCTGCTTGAGCCGCTGCGAGGGACGCGGCCGCGAGTCTGTAGATCTCCTGCCGCCCCGCTTCGAGCTCACCAACGCTCCCATAACTGAAGCGGACGAGCCGCACTACACTCTCTCTATGCCGGAGTCATGGAACGAAGGCGTCCGCGGCACGCAGGTGCCGCTTCTCATCAACTTAGACGCGGACACCATCCGGTGCGTCGCCGGGCCGGGAAGCGGCAAAACGGCGGCCAACATTCACGTGGTGACCTGGAAGACGCCCGAGGCCGAGGCCGCAGGCATGGCTGCGGCCATCGTGAACAACATCCACGCGCATCCGAGCGATCGGCACCTCGCGATGGTCACCCGGCGGCAGTTCGGGTATTGGCTGCGCGACAAGATCGCGGAACTCGACTCCAAGCTGGGAGTTGAACTCGGCTTCTCCGAGGGGCTGCTAGAGTCGTGGGCAGCGCGGGAGGCGTTCCTGCTGTTCTGCCTTCTCATCGACCCTGACCCGCCGACATGGCGAGCGTGGCTCGGGTACAAGAACTCAGTCACCGGCAAAGACTTCAGCGCGCCGAAGCGGAGCGCTGGCGCCTACCTGCAACTTCTGAAGGAGCCAACGATGCGATCACCGACACCGCGATCGGCGCGCTCGTTGCAGAGCCTCGCGCGAAATCCCGCGGGGCGGGCGGCCTCGCCATCTGGGATCGGGCGAGTCGGTTCCTCGATCTTCGGACAAAGTTCCACTGGAATGGCGAGAACGCGGCGGGTTTTGCAAACAACCTCTTCGATCCGAAGCACTGGCTCGGCGCAGCGTACGACGAGGACATGATCCAGGGCGGGATCCTGGACTTGCAGCTTCTCCGCGAGAAGACCCTCGCGCTGCTGAAGCATGAGCAACAGCGTAAGGCGGAGGATCAGTCGGTACAGCACCTCCGGCGGGTCGTAGAACGGCTCCGACACCAAATCGCGACTAACGAACCACTGGCCACCGATGAACCGAGCAACCTACAGGTCGCGACGCTCTGGGGCGCGAAGGGCGTGACGGCCGAACACGTCTACATCCTCGGCGTGTGCCAGGAAGCACTTCCAGGCCAGCGGCGGGATGAGTACCCCGGCACGGACGCGGACTACCGCGACGAGCAGCGGCGGCTCTTCTACGTCTCGATCACACGCGCGAAGAGGACGCTGGTCATTTCGAGGGCGCTGCGTGTCGGTCGCGGCCTGCGAAGCAGATTGGATTGACCGTGACGACTGGAGGCAAGTTCTGGGCAGACCTCAAGATGTCGCCGTTCCTCCACGACGTTATGGGCCTCTTGCCGACCGCCGTACCGGGCGACTCCTGGGGAGGGTGCGTGCCGGAGTAGGCCGCGCTCATGAGAAACCTTGCGACTGCGCTACCAAATACACAGCATTCCAAAGTTGGTTGAGCCCTGGAACTCGGCGCCGAGACGGGTTCGACCGCCCACGCGCCCCCGCGCTGATACCCGTCAGCGCGCAATGAAATCGCGCACTTCAATTCTGCAAGTTCGATCGCGTCCCGTTGGGGCCACCATCGAACTTGCAGAAATTAACCCGCGAAAAGTCGAGAGCGACGCATCACCTCTGAACTCGTAGACGAACCGAGGCTTCCGGCCGGTTCCGGACATGTTTCACGAGCCCGCATAGCCCGGAACGCCTTTTAGCGTCCAGCGCCTTGTAGAACAGCGACGCCGGAAGTTGTCGCGATCGAGCGGTCCACCCATGCTCGGGCAGAAAACCGATTCCTGCACTTGCCCCAACCGTGCTTCAGTGCCTCGGCCTTCCGCGTTCGTGATGGTCCAGTGCTTCCATCGTCGTTGCGAAACGGCCGTGGCTGATGTGTCAACGTCCTCGTCTATCCGAATTGGCAACGAAGCGTGACGGAAACGTCAGCGTGTGAACATCGCCGGGCAACGACGCCCGGCCTGCGTGACACGACTAAACTGCGAATTCCGTGGGCATTCATGACGGTCAACAGACGTCGGCCAGCGCCGGTGTGTTTTTTGCAGGGTACCAGCACTCGCCATAGGTCGGGGACTGCATACCGGCTGCTCGTCTGGTTCGGCGCTAGGATCGCGATCCTCAGTTGCGCTTCAACGGCGACCAGTGCCGGCGAAGTCGCCGTCCGATTCGCCGCGGATACCGGGGGAGGATTTCCAGCCCTGCGTGCGATCGACCATGGAGAAAGCCGCCTGGTGCTTCCGTTCGCCGACGGTTCGCTGTACGACGAGGCCGTCGTGTTTTCTGAGCGAGATATTTTTCGGCTACTCAGCGATCGGATCGCGCAGCGCTGCCCCTTTTCCCA
>QHTB01000214.1 GCA_003220615.1 Candidatus Rokuibacteriota bacterium | reverse complement strand
GAGCTGTCGCACCTCGGCATCGGTGAGCCGCTCGTCGCCCAGCGCGACGGCGACCGAGAAGTCGAGCAGCGCATCCATCCCGAGGGCGTTCGGCTTCTTCTCGCCCACTCGCACGGCCACTTCCGGGCGCGGTGGGCGCCGCGCTCGCCACCAGTCGGGCACGCGCACGACGAGTCCCGCCGCCTCGAACACCGGGATGGCCTGCAAGAACCGGTGAGCCTCGGTCGGCGTCCACGCCATCGCTTCGTAGACGGCGCCGGAGCCCACCAGCTCGGCCAGCCACGGCACCTGCTCGGCGGCGCGCTGCAGCGGCACCAGCAGATGGAGCAGCGCCCGTCGGTCCCCCCGCGCGGACGACTCCTCCAGCGCTCGCGCCAGCGGCCGGTGCTGCACCTTCCCTCCCGCGCCGGCGCGGACCGCATAAGTGGCAAGGAACGCGAACGGGTGCTCCTCGTCGCCGCGGTTCTCGGCCAGATGCAGGCAGACCTTGCCGACGACGTGCCACGACGGATGGCGCGCGTGGAGCCACGCGGCGACGGGCCCGCGGTGCGCGCGGATCTCGTCGGCGAAGGCTCGGTTGATCTCGGCCCAGCGCGCCGCTACCCAGTCGGCGTTGACGTATTCGGCGCCGTCCATGGGAGGTACGGCGCCAGCCAGCCGCGCGCGTTCGTCCGGCGGACAGTCGACTTCCACGCGTTCGCGCCGTTCCTCGAGGTCCGGCACCGCGCAGACCCGCGTCACGAACGCGCGTCCCACGTCGCGCAGGAACGCCAACGGAGGCGCGAGAGGGGCGTCGAGCTCTGTCGTGCCGAGATCGAGGAGCGCGTGGCCGGGACCGCGTTCGACGGCCCGCGCGACGCGGGCGCGCGCGGCCGGCGCCAGGCCGTCGCTCGCGCCGTCAGGATCGGACGCGGTATCGAGAAGCAGCGCCCCGTCCGGCAGGATGGCGACGCGCACGCTAGCTGCCGTGCGCGTCCCGCAGGTCGTCGGCCTTCATCGACGTCGAGGATACCAGCGGGCGCCGATGTATCCTTTCAGGGACTTTTCGAGGCGTCTCCGTCACGGCTATATGCTAGGCGATGGTACGAGCCGAGAGCGAGGCGGGAGGCAGTCAATGGCAGTCGAGGTGGCGGCAACGCGGCGGCGCTTCACACGAGCGGAATATCACCGCATGGCCGAGGTCGGCATCCTCCGCAAACACGACCGCGTCGAGCTGATCAAGGGCGAGATCGTCGAGATGTCGCCCATCGGCCGCCGTCACAAGGCATTCGTGACCAATCTCGCGGAGCTCTTGATCCTGCGTCTGGTCGACCGTGCGCGCGTGTCCGTCCAGTGTGGCGTCGTCCTCGCGGACGACACCGAGCCCGAGCCCGATGTCACAGTCCTTCGCCGTCGTTCAGTGCCTTACAAGGAGCGCGAGGCCCACACCGAGGACGTGCTCCTGCTGATCGAAGTGGCCGACAGCTCGCTCGCCTACGACCGATCGACCAAGCTGCGCCTCTACGCCGAGGCCGGCATCCCGGAGTACTGGGTGGTCGATTGCAACGCGGAGGCGATCGAGGTCTACCGGGGTCCCGGCCGTGAGGGCTATCGCGACGTCAACCGTGTCACGGGCACGGCCACGCTCACGCTTCATGCCTTCCCCGACGTCGAGCTGACGACGACGGAGATCTTCGCGTAGCCGGCGCCGGCGCCATGTGTGCCAGCGCCCCCGTGTACGTCTTCGGCAACGGCCACGCGAGATCGCCGACCTTGCTCGTCTGAAGACCCATGCCCACCAGAGCCTCGACGAACTTCACCGCGGCGGCGACGCCGTCGATGACGGGGACGCCGATCGCCTTCTGGACCTCGGCGGTCAGGTCGGCCATGCCGGCGCAGCCGAGCACGATCGCGCCGGCCCCGTCCTCGGCGACGGCGCGCTTGCATTCGTCGAGCACGCTGCGGCGCGCCTCGGAGCCCTCGCGCTCGAGATCGAGCACGGGCAGGTCGGTGGCGCGGATGGCCCGGCAGAAACGCGTCATGCCGTAGCGCTCGACCAGCTCCGCGGCGATCACGCGCGTGCGCGCCAGCGTCGTGACGATCGAGAACCCCGTGGCGACGAACGCCGCCGCGTGCATCGCGGCCTCGGCGATGCCGAGCACGGGTCCCCGGGCCACTTCGCGGCAGGCCAGCAGGCCGGGATCGCCGAAGCACGCGACGACGTAGCCGTCCATCGCCTCGGCTTCGCCCTTGCGGACTTCGTCGAGCAACCCCAGCACGCTCACCGCCTCGTCGTAGTGACCTTCTATCGAGACGGGCCCGCCCGCGGGATTGCACGCGACGATCTTCGTGCCGATGGCGGCCGCGGCCCGGGCGGCCTCGCCGATCTTTCGCGTCATGCTCTCGGTGGTATTGGGGTTGATGACCTTGATCCGCATGCGGCGCCTCCCGGAGCGATTCGAGCTGGGCCCTGATTCTAGCCGGGCCCTATTGATTTTCGTCGGCAGATCCCGTCTGATAGCGGCCCGGGTCGCTGTCGCCCCGCTTCCGATGCACCGCGGAGGTTTTGCGTATGAGCCGGACGTTGTCGATTCCCGCGCGCCCCGAGCCGCTGTCGATCGAGCCTGCGCGTACCGCCGTGCTCGTGGTCGACATGCAGAACGCCTTCGCCTCCAAGGGAGGCTATCTCGACCTCTTCGGCGTCGACGTCTCGGGGGCGCCGGCGGTGATCGCGCGCACGCGAGAGGTGCTCGTCGCCTCGCGCCAGGCCGGGATGACCGTCGTCTTCCTCCAGATGGGCTGGACCCCGGATCAGCGCGACGCGGGCGGCGAGAGCTCTCCCAACTGGCACAAGGCCAACGCGCTTCGCCTGATGCGCCGGCGGCCCGAGCTCGAGGGCAAGCTGATGATCCAGGGCACCTGGGATTACGCCCTGGTGGATGAGCTCAAGCCCGAACCGGAGGATCTCGTGATCGGCAAGCCGCGCTACAGCGGCTTCTACTCGACGAATCTCGACGCGCTGCTGCGCGAGCGTGACGTGCGCACGCTGGTCTTCACCGGCGTGGCCAGCAACGTGTGCGTCGAGTCCACGCTGCGCGACGCGTTCTTCCTGGAATATTTCCCCCTGTGGGTCGCCGACTGCAGCCTGGCCTCGGGCCCGCCCTGGCTGCACGACGCCACCGTCGAGAACGTCCAGCGCTTCTTCGGCTGGGTGACAACGACCCAGGAGTACGTCGGCGCGCTCGCATCGCGTTCGTGAACGACAGCGCGTTATCGAGGGGCGCCACGGCTGCGCCGCGGTGCCCCGAGCGTTGGCCGGGGGAGTCCGAGGGGGGCGTAGCCCCCTTCGCTTGAACGGTCTGGGGGGCGCCCGGAGCCCCCCATGTAATTGAGAGAGGAGACAGTATGAATCGACGCCGCCTGCTGCTGACACTCATCGCCGTCGCGGTGGCCTGGCCCTTTGCAGCCAGCGCGCAGGATGCGATCAAGATCGGCGCTCCCATCTCGATGTCGCCGCCCGGCTCGGTGACCCAGGGCAAGGAGGTCCGCGACGGCCTCACGCTGGCCCAGCAGATTCTCGACAAGCGCGGCGGCGTGCTCGGGCGCAAGATCGAGATCCTGTACGAGGACACGCAGGGCATCCCGGAGAAGGGCCGTGCCGCCGTCGAGAAGCTCATCACCCGCGACAAGGTCGTGGCCATCGTGGGCGAGCACGCCAGCTCGGTGACGCTGGCCGACATCGAGGTGGCCCATCGCTACAACATCCCGCTCATGAACACCAACGCCTGGTCCGATGCCGTCCGCCTCAAGGGCTACCCGCAGGTGTTCAACCGCGCGAACTACAACTCGCGCGTGGCCGAGGCCATGGGCGAGGTCATCGCGAAGATGAAGGTGAAGAACGTCGTGGCCTTCGCCGAGAACACGGACTACGGCACCGGCCAGGCCGAGGCGATGAAGAAGACGCTGGCCCGCGTGGCGCCCGACGTGAAGTTCACGTCGCGCGTGCTCGACCGCGCCGCCAAGGACTTCACCCCGGCGGTGCTGCCGCTGAAGAGCGAAAAACCCGACATGGTCGTGACGATCATGATCCCGCCTGCGTCCTATCTCTTGATGAACCAGCTCTACGAGAACGGCATCGCCCCCAGCCGCCAGACCTGGCTCTACGACGGCGCCGGCGTGGCCGACTACCCGGAGTTCTGGGACAACGTGAAAGACGCCGGTGTCGGCTTGCTCTCCTTCGGCCTCTACCACCCGCAGATGACGCTGAGCGCGCTCGGCAAGGAAGTGCGCACGCTCTACATGGAGCAGCACAAGCGCGAGCCGAACCGCCTCATCTTCCAGGCGGCGGATTCGCTGTTCCTGGTGGCCGACGCGATCACCCGGGCGAAGTCGACGGAGGCCGACCCCGTGATCAAGGCGCTGCGCGAGACGCGCTTCGAGGGCAGCCAGGGCACCGTCACCTTCGAGAAGGAGCAGGGCCTCTACTTCCAGACGTGGAAGAACATCCCCTACATCACCTATCAGCTCACGGCCAAGGGCCAGCAGCTCCCGGACACGCTGCTCATCCAGGGTCCAGGGATCGAGCTCTCGGTCGACAAGCTGATGCGCCCGGCGCGGTAACCTGAGCGGCCACCGGCGGCCGGCGCTCACGCCGGCCGCCCTGGCCTCCGCGTGCTGATCCTCGAGATCCTCTTCACCGGCCTCCTCATGGGCTCGTTCTACGCGCTCATGGCGCTCGGGCTCACGCTGATCTTCGGCATCTTGAAGATCGTCAACTTCGCCCACGGCGAGTTCTTCATGATCGGCGCGTATGCCTACACGCTGCTCGTGCTCCGGGCCGGGATGCCGCAGGTGCCCGCGATCGTGACGGCGATGGTGCTGGGCGCCGTCGTCGCCTTGCTCATGGAGCGGCTGCTGATGCGGCCTCTCTACACGGGTGTGATCGGAGCGGGCGCGCTCCGCGACGAGTACGCGATCATCGTGACGTTCGGCCTCTCGCTCTTCCTCATCAATCTGTCCCACCAGGTGCTCGGGCCGTATCCCATCAAGGGCCCGGACCTCGTCGGTGTCTCGCGCGTGGAGCTCCTCGGCTTCTTCGTGAGCCCGCACCGGCTGCTGGCGAGCGGCCTGGCCGCGCTCACGCTCGGGTTGATCGTGTGGCTGATCCGCACCACCGTGTGGGGCAAGCGCGTGCAGGCCGTCGCGCAGAACCGCTTTGGCGCCGCCATCGCCGGCATCGACCACGCGCGCGTGAGCGCGCTCGTGCTGGCGCTGTCCGGGGGCATCGTCGCATTGAGCGGCGCGCTGCTGTCACCGCTCTTCCACGCCTACCCGGACGTCGGCGCCTTCCCGGCGGTGAAGTCGTTCGTGGTCGTCGTCCTGGGCGGCCTGGGATCGATCCCCGGCAGCATCGTGGGCGGCTTGCTTCTCGGCGTGCTCGAGAACTTCGGCGCGATCTACGTCTCCTACGAGTACCGCGACACCTTCGGCTTCGTGATCCTCATGCTCGTCCTGCTCCTGCGCCCCCAGGGCCTGTTCGGCGAGCGGGCGCGCGAGGTGTAAGGACTGATGAGAAAGATCGCGCTCTCGCCGGCCGACTACCGCCTGGCCTTCGTAGTCCTCGGCGTGGTGGCTCTGGTGCCACTCGCCGTACGGTCGGAGTACTGGCTGGGCGTCGTCATCACCGGACTCTACTTCGCGATGCTCGCCCAGAACTGGAACCTGCTGGCTGGCATCACCGGGCTCTTCTCGATGGCGCCAGCGGCCTTCGCCATGGTCGGCGCCTACACGACCGGGCTGCTGTATCACCACGCGGGGCTCGGCCCGTGGATCGGTGTGCCCGCCGCGGCGCTGGTCTCGGCGGCGGTGGGATTTGGACTGGGGCGCATCACGCTCCGGTTGCGCGGCGCGTACCTGGCGCTCACCACGCTGGCGTTCTCGGAGATCTTGCGTCTCGTCATCGCCAACTCCATCGAGTGGACGCGAGGCGACCTCGGACTGAGCGTGGTGGGAATCTTCGGCGGCGCGAAGGTGCCGAT
>QHTB01000190.1:486-55908 GCA_003220615.1 Candidatus Rokuibacteriota bacterium | reverse complement strand
CTGCGCACCGAGACCGAACAGAAGAGTCGACAACTCGAGAGCCTGACGCGGCTGGCCCAGACCCTCACGGGGACGCTGGCGCTCGAAGAGGTGCTCCAGCGCGTCGTCGACGCCGGCGTGTGGATCTTCCACTCGAGTATTGCGCGGCTGTGGCTCGTCGAGGACGACGGCAAGCACCTGGTGCTTCGCGCCAGCGCCGGGGCGCCCTCGACCGTCGTCGGCGTGACCCGACTCGCGCTCGGCGACGGGCTGGTCGGCACGGTGGCCGCCACGCGGCGGCCTCAGACGATCCTCGATGCGCAGAACGATCCGCGCATCCGCAACGTCGAGCGCCTGCGTGCCGAGGGCTCGGTGTCGGTGGCGGGCGTGCCGGTGATGATCGGCGAGCGCGTCCTGGGCGTGCTCAGCACGGCCGTACGCGAGCGCCATGACTACGGTGTCGAGGAGCTCGAGCTGCTGCAATCCCTGGCCAACCACGCCGCCATCGCCATCGACAACGCGCGCCTGTTCCTGGAAGAGAAGGCGCGCCGAGATCAGGTGACGGCGCTCCTCGACATCAACACCAAGATCGGCGCCGAAGAGCCGACCGACGCGCTCCTCGGCGCCATCGCCGAGGAGGCGGCGCGCCTGCTCGACGTCGACAACGCCGGCTTCCGGCTCGTCGAGGGCGACACGCTCGTGCTGGCCGGGCTCGCCGGCACCGCGGAAGAGACGATGGTCCGTCCGCGGGTCAAGATCGGCGAGAGCTTCAGCGGCAAGGTCGTCGCCGAGGGCCGAACGCTGATGGTCGAGGCCGGCACGATCGACATGGTGCCTGAGCACCGGGAGCGCGAGCGCCAGCTCGGCTACACGCATTACCTGGGCGTCCCGCTCCGGGTCGGGGATCGCGTGATCGGCGTCCTGGCGTTCCGCGCCCGGCGACGCTTCAGCCCGCGCGATCAGGAGCTGGCCGAGGCGTTTGCCGGACAGGCGTCGATTGCCCTCGAGCACGCGCGCCTCTACCGTGAGGCCAACCGCCACGCCCAGCGCATGGCCGCGCTGGCCGACGTCGAGCGCCTGCTCTCCGCCACGCTCGACTCCGACGTCGTCGCCCAGCGCATCGCCGACAGCGTGTGCACGCTGCTGGAGGCGCGCGCCGCCGCTGTCTATCGGCTGCTGCCGGAGACCGGTGACGTCGAGGCGATGGCCGTCTCGGGCGACGTCGGCGCGCGATTCAACCGGATCGTTTTCGCCCGGGGCACCGGGGCCAGCGGCCTCGCCATTCGCGACCGTCGGCCGGTCGTCACTCCCGACATCTTGAACGATCCGCGCATCGAGCTGCGTGACGACGCCCGCGCGCGGATCGAGGCGGCCGGCTATCGCGCCGTGCTCACCGTGCCGCTCATCGTGCACGATCGGGTCATCGGTGCGCTCGGCATCGGCGATCGGGCCGGGCGGGCCTTCGACGAGGCCGACATCCGGTTGACCCAGGCGTTTGCCGACCAGGCGGCGCTCGCGCTGGAGAACGCGCAGCTCTTCTCGCTGGAGACGGCGCGCCGGGCCCACATCGAGACGCTGGCCGCGGTGGAGCGCGAGCTGGCCGCCGAGCTCGACCTCGATCGGCTGCTCGCGTTAATCGTGGAGCACGCCGGTCGTCTCTTCGGGGCCGAGGGCGCGATCTACCTGGTGGAGCCGGCGGGCCAAACGCTGGCACCGAGCGCCTGGAGCGAGGGCGCCTCGATCGATCAGCGCGTCGCCTTCGGAGTCGGTCTCGTCGGCTCCTGCGCCCTCGAGCGGCAAGGCCGCCTCGTCAACGACTATGCCGCGTCGCCGTATGCCCAGCCGCAGCTCGTCGGCATCGGCACTCGGCACGCGATCGTCCAGCCGCTGGTCATCCGCGACCGGCTGCTCGGCGTCATCGGCATGTTCCGGTTCGGCGAGTCGGCCCACGCGTTCAGCGAGGAGGAGCTCGGAGCGCTCGGCCACTTCGCCACCCAGGCCGCGATCGCGCTCGAGAATGCGCGCCTCTACGAGGAGACGGAGCAGGGCCGGCGGGAAGCCGAGGAGCTGGGCCGGGTGGCCCGGACATTCACCGAGCGCCTCGAAGTCTCGGCCGTCGGCGAGCGCATCGTCGACAGCGTGCTCACGCTTTTCCGCGTGCGCTCGGCCGGTCTTCGTCTCCTTCAGCCCGACGGGAGCCTCGTCGCCGTCGCCTGGGGTGGTCACGGCGCCCATCCGCCTGGCCACGTCCAGGCGCCGGGCACGGGCCTGGCCGCGCGCGCCATCGAGACTGGCGGGCCCGTCTGGTCACACGAGGTCCTGAGCGATTCCGACGTCGTCTACGACGACGATCTCAGGGACCGCATGGACTCGGGCACGCACGGCTCCGTCCTGGCCGTGCCGCTCCACAGCAAGGACCGGACGATCGGTGTCCTGTTCCTCTCCGACACCGCCGCCCACGAGTTCTCGGAGCGCGAGGTCCACCTGGCTCAGGCGTTCGCCGACCAGGCTGCGCTCGCACTGGACAACGCGCGCCTCCACGAGGACGCCGAAGGCGGCCGCCGCTATGCGGAGGAGCTGGCGCGGCTGGCTCGTTCGTTGACGGAGACACTCGACTCTCGCGAGGTCTGCACGCGCATCGTCGAGAGGGTCCCGGAGCTCTTCCGCGTCGCCGCCTCCACGCTGCGGCTGCTGCGGCCCGACGGCGGCCTCGAAGCTGCCGCCTACGGCGGTACCCGCTGGGAGCAGCTCACACCGGGTGACGTCCTTCCCGCGGGAATCGGCGTTGCCGGGCGCGCGGTGGCCGAGGGCCGCGCCGTGTGGTCAACGAACCTTCTCGAGGATGCCGACGTGCCGCTGACCGACGAGCTGCGCCAGCGGCTCAAGGGCGCGGGCATCCGCGCGCTCCTGTCGGCGCCGCTGAAGGTCAAGGGCAAGATTCTCGGCACGCTGACGCTGGCCGATCCCGCCGCCCGCGGCTTCTCCTCGACCGACGCCGAGCGCTTGCAGGCCCTGGCCGATCAGGCGGCGCTCGCGCTCGACAATGCACGCCTGCACGAGGAGGCCGAGCAGCGCCGTCGCGAGGCCGAGGTGCTGGCCGTGCTGGCGCGCACGATCAACGAGTCGCTCGACGTCGACACCGTGCTCCAGCGCGTGGCCGAGGGCGCACGAGAGTTGTCGGCCGGCGACATGGCGCGCGTGGCGTTGCGCGATCCGCAGCTTGGGCGGTTCGCGTTCCGCTACTGGGTAGGGACGCGGTACGAGGACTACGGCGGGTTCCCCCTCACGGCCGATCGGGGCATCGCCGGACGCGTGATCACCACCGGGCGACCGTTCCGGACCGAGAACTGGCTGGAGGACCCGCGAATCCGCAAGCCACGGGACCTCGTGGCGGTCGTGCTGACCGAGGGCATCGTGACCGAGCTGATGGTGCCGATCACCATCGGTGATCGCGTCGAGGGCCTCATCAGCGTCAACAACCGCACCGCCCGAGTGTTCACCGATCGTGACGAAACGGTGTTGCAGCGGCTGGCCGACCACGCCGCCATCGCGATCCAGAACGCCCGGCTGTACTCGCAGTCCCGCGAGTTCGGTGACCGGCTCCGCGCGCTGGAAGAGGTCAACCGCCTCGTCTCCTCGTCGCTCCAGATCGAGGAGGTCCTGCGCAACCTGGCCACGGCGGTGGCACGCTTCTTCGACGCTCCGCTCCTCAACGTCTGGGTCGTCGATCCCACCACCCGGCAGCTCCATCGCTCGCTGAGCCTCGCGCCGGCTGACCTCGCCGCCGGACTGCCTCGCACGCTCGAGCCGGGGGAAGGCGGCGTCGGCTGGGTCGCCGAGCACCGCGAGCCGATCATGTGGACCGACATGGCGACCGACGCCCGTTGCGTGGCCCGCCAGCTCCTGATCAGCAGCGACCTCCGTTACCTGCTCGCCTATCCGATCACCATCGGTGACCGTGTGCTCGGCGTCTTCGCCATGAACCGCACGCTGCCGGGGATCGTCACGCCCGAGAGCCAGCTGATCCTGGCGTCACTGGCCTCCCAGGCCGCCGTCGCGCTCGACCACGCGCGTCTCTACACGGAGACGACGCGGCGGCTCGCCGAGACGCGAGCGCTGCTCGACGTGGCCGAGATCTTCACCTCCACGCTCGACGCCACCCAGCTCCTCAAGCGCGTGACGATCAAGATCGCCCAGGTCTGTGGCGTCGATCGATGCTCGATCGAGCGCTGGGATGGCGATCGCGTGATCCCGGTCATGTCCCAGTTCGCCGACGGCCACGAAGACGCGGCGATGTGGGAGGCCTTCAAGAAGGCACTGATCCGCTCGCCGCGGGCGGTGCCGGCGCACGCCCAGGCCCGGGCCACCCGCCGGCCGGTCGTCATCGACGACGTCACCGAGAGCGATCAGATCCCGCGGGAGTGGGTCACGATGTTTCGTCACAAGTCGTACATGGTGGTTCCGCTGTGCCGTCAGGACGACGTGCTCGGCGGCCTCGCCCTCGACTACACCGAGCGGGTGACGCCCTTCCAGCCGTGGCAGGTGACGCTGGCGTCCGCCATTGCCGGCCAGCTCGCGCTGTCGCTCGAGAACACTCGCCTCTACGGCGAGGTGCAGGAGCAGCTCAGCGAGACCACCACGCTCCTGTCCGTCGGTCACGTGCTGTCGGAGTCGCTGCCGGTCGCCGAGCGCTTGCGCCGCGTGATCCGCGAGACGGCCCGCGCGCTGGGGGCCGACATGGCGGGGGCCTACATCGCCGACGAGCGCGGCGAACGCCTCGTGCCGATCGCGGGCTACCACATACCCCTGGACCTGCGGGACGCGCTCGGCGCCGCCTCCATCTCGCTCGAGCGGGTGCCGGCGCTCGTCGAAGCGTGGCGGGCGGGCGAGCTGATCGCCAGCGTCGACGTCCATGCCGACGCCCGCTTCGATTCGGAGTGGACGAGCCGGCTGCCGACCCACGCGATGTTGCTGGCGCCGCTCCGCATCCGGGGCGTCAGCATGGGCGCGCTCGGTCTGGGCTGGCGATCGGGGGGACGCGAGTTCTCGCCGCGGGAGATCCGGCTGCTCGAGGGCGTGGCACGTCAGGTCGGTCTGGCCCTCGACAACGCCGAGCTCACCCGCCAGCGCGAGATCAAGCTGCGCGAGACCGAGACGCTGCTGTCGGTGAGCCGCACGCTGTCGTCCACGCTCGACCTGAACGCCCTGCTGCGGCAGTTCCTGCGGCAGGCGGTGGTGGCGCTGGGCGCCGACAGCGTGGGCATCTACCTGCTCGACGACGACGGCGAGTTCCTCGTCGCCCGCGCCGGCTACCGCGTGCCGCCCGGCGTGCTGCCCGGCATGCGCGCGCTGCGACTGTCCACCATCAAGCACGCGTTCTACGCGGAGGCCGCGCGCACGCGGCGACCACAGTTCTCGCGCGACGTCCGGGCCGACCTGCGCATTCCCGACGTCCTGCGCGAGACGATGCCCCACCGCAGCCAGCTCTTCGTTCCCATCCTGGCCAAGGACCGACTCATCGGCGGCTTCATCGCGGTCTGGTTCGAGGCCGAGCGTGACCTGTCGGTCGAAGAGCTGTCGCTGATGGAGGCCGTCGCCAACCAGGCCGGAAGCGCCGTCGAGAACGCGCGGCTCTTCGAGCAGAATCGCCGGCAGGTGGAGGAGCTGTCCGTCCTGCACGAGCTCGCGCGGGCCATGGCCGGCCAGCTCGATCGCGAGGCGCTGCTGGAGACGCTGCGCGTTCACGTGCCCCCGCTGCTCAGCGCTCGCAAGCTGGTCGTAGTGCTGGCCGACGAGCAGCGAGGCGACCTGGAGGTCGTCCTGCGCGTGGTGGACGGGGGGGTCGACGACCACGCGACGCGCTACGGGCGCTCCGTCGGCCTGACGTCGGTGGTCATGGAGACCGGCCGTCCGTTCCGCACCGATGACTACGCGGCCGAGTGTGCGCGGCGCAACCTGACGCTGCCGCCGGTCCATGACCCGCGCTGCTGGCTCGGCGCGCCGCTGACCGTCGGTCAGGTCGCGCTCGGTGTCCTCGCCGTCAGCCGAGACGAGCCCGCGTTCTCGGACGGCGACGAGCGACTCGTGGCCAACGTGGCCGACCTGGCCGCGCTCGCGTTGCGCAGCGCCGGCCTCTACGAAGACCTCACGCGCGCCTATGGCGAGCTGGGCGCCACCCAGGACCATCTCGTGCGCACGGAGAAGCTGCGGGCGCTCGGGGAGATGGCGTCGGGCGTGGCGCACGACTTCAACAACCTGCTCGCGGCCATCCTCGGCCGCGCCCAGCTCGCGCTCCGCAAGATCACCGATCCGCAGCTCCGCCAGTGGGTGCAGATCATCGAGCGCTCGGCCCTCGACGGCGCCCAGACCGTGCGAAGGCTTCAAGACTTCGCCCGCGTGCGCCAGGACCAGCCGCTGGTGCCGGTGGACCTGAACGCCGTCGTGCGCGACGCGCTCGAGATGACGCAGTCGCGCTGGCGAGACGAATCGCTCCGCCGCGGCGTGGTGATCGACGTGCGGACGTCGCTGGGGACGGTGCCCCGCGTGACCGGCGATCCGGCCGAGTTGCGCGAGGCGATGACGAACCTCATCCTCAACGCCGTGGACGCGATGCCCGCCGGCGGTACACTGTCGCTCGCCACCGCCGCGGTCGCCGACGGTGTCGAGTTGAGCGTCAGCGACACGGGGGTGGGGATGCCGGCGAGCGTCCGCGATCGCATCTTCGATCCATTCTTCACGACCAAGGGGCCGCAGGGCACTGGGCTCGGTCTCTCGATGACGTACGGGATCGTCTCTCGTCATCGCGCTCGCATCGTCGTGGAGACGGCGGAGGGCCGGGGCTCGACGTTCCGGATGACGTTCCCGGCCGGCTCGGTCACCGTCGAGGAGCCGCCCGCGCCCGCGGAGGCCGCGCCCGAGGCCGGCACGCTGCGCTGCCTGGTCGTAGACGACGAGGAGGCCGTCGGCAGTGTGATCGGCGACGTGCTGGAAGCCGTCGGCCACCGGGCCGTGGTCGTGACGAGCGGGGCGGCCGCGATCGAGCGCTTTCGCGCGGAGCCGTTCGACGCCGTCTTCACCGACCTGGCCATGCCGGGTGTCTCGGGATGGCAGGTCGCCCAGGCCGTGAAATCCACGACCCCGGCCGTTCCGGTGTTCGTCGTCACCGGTTTCGGGGTCGAGCTCTCCCGTGAAGAGCGGGGGGCCCACGATGTGGACGCGGTCTACGCGAAGCCGCTCAAGATCGAGGACGTCATGGACGCCGTCGCGCGGATTGCCCGCCGGCGCGCGTCACGCCAGTAAACGGAGGCCGCGCTGATGGCGTACCAGCACCTGCTGCTCGACCGGAAGGACCAGATCGCGACGATCACGCTCAACCGTCCCGACGCCTACAACGCCCTCAACCGGGGCCTCGGTCGGGATCTCTTCCATGCCGTGCTCGAGGTCGACGACGATCCCGACGTGCGCTGCGTCGTGATCACCGGAGCCGGCAAGGCGTTCTGCGCAGGCGGCGACGTGAAGGACTTCGCCGACAACCTGGAGCACATCGGCGCGCTCGTGAAGGAGCTGACGACGTACCTGCACGGCGCCATCTCCCGCCTGTGTCGGAGCGAGAAGCCGGTCATCATGGCCGTCAACGGCGTGGCGGCCGGCGGTGGCATGTCGTTCGCGCTGTGCGGTGACATCGTGCTGGCCGCCGAGTCGGCCAAGTTCACGATGGCCTACTCGAAGATCGCGGCCACGCCCGACGGATCGTCCTCGTACTTCCTGCCTCGCGTCATCGGCCTGCGCCGGGCGATGGAGCTCTACTTCACCAACCGCGTGCTGACCGCGCGTGAAGCGGCGGACTGGGGCCTGGTCACGCGCGTCGTGCCGGACGCCGAGTTTCGTGCCGCGGTGAACGACCTCGCGCGTGAGCTCGCCCAGGGGCCCACCAAGGCCTTCGGCGGCGCGAAGCGCTTGCTCCACCAGTCGACCTGGGAGAGTCTGGAGACGCAGATGGAGCTCGAGGCCCAGGCGATCGCGACCAGCGGACGCACGGACGACTTCCGCGACGGCGTCACGGCGTTCGCCAACAAGAAGACCCCGACCTTTCGAGGGAGGTAACCACCATGCGCCCGAAGGTCTACTACCGGCCTGGCTGATCGTCCTGCTCCAAGACGAAGGAGCTGCTCTCGTCTTGGGGGGTCGAGTTCGACCCTGTCGACGTGCAGGCTACACCCGCGGCGATGGACGATTTGAAGCGCCTCGGCGTCAACCTGGTGCCGGCGGTGACCGTCGGCGATCGCATCGCTCACGGCTGGAATCCGGACGCCTACGCCAAGCTGCTCGGGATCGACTACGCGGCGTCACCGAAGCTGTCACCGACCGAGCTGGCCGAACGACTCGACCGCATCCTCGAGACCATCGAGCGGCTCGTGCGCGCCGTCCCCGATGACCAGATCCTCTTCATTCCGGCCGAACGGAAGCGGACGGTCGGACAGCTCGCGTACCACGCGTTCCGGCTGTCGATTGCCTTCGCCGATGCCATGGATCGCGGCGAGATGCCCGAGGGCTGGCTCCAGGAGCAGGCGCCGCCGGACATGCTCAACTCCGTGGCGATCGCCAGCTACGGCGCGCTGGTGCGAGCGCGGCTGCGTGGATGGTTCGAGGCCACGCCGGAATCGGACTACGCCCGGATCGTTGCCGTCTATTACGGCCCGCAGTCGGGGCACGCGCTGCTCGAGCGCACCACGTGGCACGCCGGTCAGCACCTGCGCCAGCTCTACGATCTCGCCGACCGCCTGCACGTCAAACCGCCGGCGCCGCTGCCGGTGGAGCTCTTCGCGGGCTTGCCGCTGCCCGCCGCGCTGTGGTGATTTTTTAACAGGGCACGGGCACCCGGGCTGTCGCGATTCATCGAGCGAAGGGGGCGACGCCCCCCTCGTACTCCCCCGGCGTGCCCCGCCGCGATCACCGTCGGCGGTTCTTAGCTCGCGCGACGCGCGTCGTGACTACGCGGGACGCTGTCCCTGCTAGTCATCGTCGGCCCAGACGGCGGTCATGCGTCGCGCGAGCGAGCGGTGGCCCGTGAAGAAGTATCCGAGCATGGCCACCGAGGCCAGCACATTGCCGACGAAGATCGTCCAGCCCGCCAGCTCGTCCAGCAGCCACTTGGCGCCGATGACGATGGCGCCGAAGAAGAAGATCTCGAAGGCGGTGAACAGCATCACGAGTGCGAACACCAGCATCGGCTCGCGCTCGGCCCCGGCCAGCAGGACGGCGGCCACGACGCCGAAGACTCCGAACGCCAGTCCGTGGACGATGCTGTAGGCGACGACGGCCGGCACACCGGATTGCATCTTGAGGAACGTGGTGCCGAGCAGGTGCGGAGTCCGGAACGGCTCGCCCTGGATCGCATCGATGACCAGGAACCACGCGGCCACGACGACCGCGCCGATGAGCCCCGCGACCACGCCCTCGCGCAAGACGTGGGCCCACGAGCCGACGAGGGTGCGCGGCAGAGACCGATGGCCGAGGAGGAAGTACCAGAGCATGGCCGTGGCCGCCAGCAGGTTGGCGACCAGGATCTCCCACCACACGAGCATGTCCTGCACGGCTCGGCCGAGCACACTCACGACTCCGAGGAAGAACGTCTCGAAGCAGGCGAAGAGAATGACCACGGCGATGACGAGCGCCGGCTCGCGCTCGGTCGCAGCAATCACGGCGGCCGCGATGATCCCGAACGCGACGAAGGCGAGGCCGTGGACCACGGTGTAGCCCAGGACCGGCATCAGCGAGATTCCGGCGCCGATGACCGGCGTCTTCACCCCGAAGAAGAGCGCGGCTCCGAGGAACATCGGGGTCTCCAGCGGATGACCGCGGAGCGTGTCGACCACGAGGAACCACACGGCCACGACGACCGCGCCGATGACGCCAGCGACGATGCCTTCGCGCAGGACGGAGCGCTCCGTAGCCGTCATGGAACGTCCCGGCGCCATCTTAGCGCCCGTGACCGGGAGCGGCAACCGGGCGTCAGGCGTCTCGGGCGAGACGGACGCCGTAATCGGTGTAGCGGAGATGCGGTGGCAGCGAGGAGCGGTGTGCGACCGGGCTCCACGGGTCGGCGTGACGCCAGGCGCCGCCACGGCTGACGCGCCGCGAGCCCGTCGCCGGTCCTCGCGGATCCTTCTCGGGCGAGCGCTCGTAATAATCGTCGGCGAACCAGTCGGCGCACCACTCGTGGCACACGCCCGAGAGATCCGTGAGCCCGAGCGGGTTGGCTGGCGTGGCGCCGACGACGGGCAGGCTGCGGACCGTCGACGCCGTGGGCTCGTCGCCCCACGGGAATCGGGCGCCCTCGACGCCTCCGCGAGCCGCCCGTTCCCACTCGGCCTCCGTCGGCAACCGCGCCGATGCCCACGTGGCGAAGCGGACGGCCTCGCTCCAGGCAAGGCCGACGACTGGCTGGTCCGGGCCATCGAAGCCCGGCTTGCTCCAGAACGCAGGCGGTGCCGCGCCGGTCGCGTCGAGGTACCGAGCGTACTCGCGATTGGTGACCGGGGTTCGGGCGATCAGAAACGTGTCGATCCACACTCGGTGGCGGGGGCGCTCGCAGGGGAGGCCGTCGTCCACGCCCATGGCGAACGCGCCGGCCGGAACGCGGACGAACTGCACGTTACTTCGGGATGAACCTCTGAGGGAAGAAGGTCGGGTAGTAGACCCCGTTGGTCGGGGCCATGCCCCAGTGGGCGTGGTAGACGTAGCCCCCGAACATCTCGGTGATCCGATACCCGGGGAGCGTGACCGACCGATACTCGATGAGGGGGGGAAGCGATCCGGGTTGGACGACCTCGACCGGAAGCCAGGCCGTGCGGGCGGAGACGTCGAAGACCCGCATGACGGGCGCCCAGCCCGGGACGTTGTTGAACGGATGCGGATCCTTTCCGAAGGGCTGGGCAGTGCTGTTCGGCGGGAGTGCCACCGGGTTAACGTTGCCCAGCTGGGCTTCGGCGGTGCCCGTGACCAGGACCAGTGCCGCGACGAACACCAGGCGCTTCATGGCGGTGGAGATATCAGCGATCGCGCCAGGTGTCAAGGAACGCCGATGGTGGCGGCCGTCCCGTATAATCCCGGCCACGACGTCGCAGGAGGAAAACGCCGACATGAGATTCGCTCCGTCGATGAGCCGGCTGGGCACGGAATCCGCCTTCGAGGTGCTCGCGCGCGCTCGCGCGCTCGAGCGGCAGGGCCGCGAGATCATTCACCTCGAGATCGGCGAGCCGGACTTCGACACACCCGTCCACATCAAGGACGCGGCCAAGCAAGCCCTCGACGCCGGCGCGACCCACTATGGCCCGTCGGCGGGGTTGGCCGAGGTGCGTGAGGCCATTGCCAAGCACATCGCCGAGACGCGCGGCGTCCCGGTGATGCCGGAAGAGGTCGTGGTGACGCCCGGGGCCAAGCCCATCATGTTTTTCACGATCCTGGCCCTCATCGCGCCGGGCGACGAGGTCATCTATCCCAACCCGGGGTTCCCCATCTACGAGTCGGTGATCAACTTCGTGGGCGGCGTGCCCGTGCCCGTTCCGCTGCGTGAAGAGACCGGGTTCGGCTTCGACCTGGAGTTGTTCGAGCGCAAGGTCGGCCCGAAGACCCGCCTGATCATCATCAACTCGCCGGAAAACCCGACGGGTGGCGTCCTCGACCGCCGCCAGATCGAGCGCATCGCCGAGATCGCCGTGGCGCGCAACATCCCGGTGCTCGCCGACGAGATCTACCGCCAGTTCCTGTACGACGGCGAGTTCGTCTCGATCTTCCCCCAGCCGGGGATGCGTGACCTCACGATCTTGCTCGACGGCTTCTCGAAGTCGTACGCGATGACCGGCTGGCGCCTCGGCTACGGCGTGATGCCCAGGCCGCTCGCCGAGCACGTCACCCGGCTCGTCGTGAATTCCAACTCCTGCACAGCGTCGTTCGTCCAGCTCGCCGGCATCGCGGCCCTGCAGGGCGACCAGACGCCGGTCGCGCGCATGGTGGCCGAGTTCAAGCGTCGCCGCGACGTCATCGTCGACGGACTGAACACGCTCCCCGGTGTGAAGTGTGCGCGGCCGCGCGGCGCGTTCTACGTCTTTCCGAACATCACGGGCAGCCGGCGCCCGTCGGCCGAGGTGGCCGATCTCTTGTTGAACGAGGCCGGCGTGGCCGTGCTGTCGGGCGCGGCCTTCGGCCAGTACGGTGAAGGCTACCTGCGGCTGTCGTATGCGAACTCGGAGGCGAATCTCCGGCTCGCCCTCACGCGCATGCGGCCGATCTTCGAGCGGTTGACGTCGTAGCGCGGATGACGGCGACCACGGTCGCCGACATCGTCGTCGATGGCCTCGCGCGGGCGACGACGCCGCGCATCTTCACCGTCGAGCGCGCATCTTCGGTCGTGGCGGTGTCGCAGGCTGCGGAGCGCCGACGACTTCCGATCGTGAGCACGGACAGCGGTGCGGCGGCCACGCTGATGGCCGCGGTCACTGGGGAGCTGGCCGACGCGCCTGGTGCCGTGATCCTCGCCGCCGCCGCCGACGCGCGGGCCGGCCTCCGCTACGCCTCCGCCAGCCGCGCTCCGCTCATCGCGATGGTCGAACGGTCAGTCGGCGCCGAGGCCGCGTCGCTCGTGAAGGGCGTCGTCGAGGCGGAGCCGATGTCGGCCGCTCACTGGATCGCTCACGCCGTGCAACTCGCGATGCGGGATCCTCGCGGGCCGGTCGTCGTGCGCGTCGCGCGCGACGCCGCCACCGAGGCGGCGCTGCCGGTCCGGACTTCACTCCGGCCGGCGGTCGCTCCGCCGTCGTCAGCGGCGCTCGACGATGCGGCCCGACTGTTGGTGAGCGCCGTGCGCCCGGTGCTCGTCGTCGGCCTCGAATGCCGTACCGGCGACGCTGGTGGATGGCTGAGGCCGTTCGTCGAGACGCTGCCGGCGCCCACCCTGACCACCCTCAAGGGCAAGGGCGTGCTTCCCGATCCCCATCCTCTGGCGTTCGGTCTCGTCAGCAGTGCCGTCGGGCGATCCCTGCTCGAGCGTGCCGACCTCGTCGTGACCGTCGGTGTCGACGCCGTCGAGCTGAGGTCTCGTCCGTGGCCCATCACCACGCCGCTGCTGCACCTCGGCCGGACGAGCCACGCCGACGCCCTCGGCGCGAAGGTCGAGCTGATCGGTGACATCGCGCTGACCCTCGAGGAGCTGGCTCCGCGCCTCCGGGCACGCTCGCGCGCCGACTGGGACGTCGCCGAGCTCGATCGTCTCAAACGCTCGGCCACCGCGCGCGCCCGCTCCGAGCCCTCGCGCGAGTCACGCATCCTTCATATCGCCCGCGAGCTGATGCCGGCCGGAACGATCGCGACCGTTGGCTTGGTGGCTCACGTGGACGCCGCCGCGGCGGCATGGCCGGCCGTCGCGCCCAACGAGCTGTTGATCGACGCCGAGCTGCCCGACTTCGCGTCGGCGGCGGCCGTGGCATCCGCGCTCCATCATGCTGACCGACAGGTGATCTGCGTCACCTCGACGCCTGCGCTCGACGCGATCGAGCGCCTCGCGTGTTCGATCGTGACCGTGAGCCTCGGTCCCGTGGCGGCTTCCCGCAGCGGCGTCGCGACCGTGACGGCTCGAGACGAAGCGACGTTGAGAGTGGCCCTCGATTGGTTCGTTCGGCAGAAAGGGCCCGCCCTCGTCGATGCGTCGAGTATTGAGGATTGACCGTCCGCGCGCCCTGTCCTCGGGGACGCGCGTCCGGGTGCTCTGGAAACGCGTGACGTGGTGGGATGGCTCGAGCGATTGAGGCCTGAAGACTTCGACTGAGCGCCGGCACGTTCGACGACGCGGACGTATAATCCCGCCATGGCGCTCCTGTCCGCGGAAAACGTCAGCCAGGTCCGCGATCTGTTTCAAGCCCTGCGCGATCCCGTCAAGCTCGTGGTCTTCTCCCAGTCGCTCGCGGCCGCCGAGCTGTGCGCCCGTAACGAATCGCTGGTGCGTGAGGTCGCCGCGACGTCCGAGCTGATCTCGGTCGAGGTCCTCAACCTCGCCATCGATCGCGAGCGGGCCGAGGCGTACGGCGTCACCGAGGTGCCGGCCATCGTCGTCGAGGGCGCCCGTGATTACGGGCTCCGCTTCTACGGCGTGCCCACCGGCTACGAGTTCTCCAATCTCATCGACGCGATCATCCTTGCGTCGACCGGCGAGCCGACGCTGAGCGATGCGACCACGACCGCGCTCGCCGGGCTCCCCCGCGACGTCGAGATCAAGGTCTTCTCCACACCCACCTGACCCTACTGCCCCCGGGCCGTGCGCCTGGCTCAGCACATGGCGGTGGCGTCGGACAGGGTGCGGGCGACGGCCATCGAGGCGAACGAGTTCCCCGACCTCAGTCGCGCCTATCGCGTCGCGGCGGTGCCGAAGATCGTCATCAACGACCGTGTCGAGTTCGAGGGCGCGCTGCCGGAGGCCCAGTTCCTCGCCGCGGTGCTCGAGGCCGCGGCGGAGTGAGCCGCCCGGCAGCATCCTCGACGCGCTCGCCAAGATCTGGCATCCCCGAGAGGAAGCGCGAGGGCGACACGCTGCTGTTCGCCTACGGAACCCTGATGCGCGGATTGGAGCGGCATCGATTCCTCGCGGCCGGCACCACACTGATCGGCAGGGGAACGGTGAGGGGGCGATTGCTCAGCCTCGGACGCTATCCCGGGATCGTCGACGGCGGCGACCGCGTCACGGGCGAGCTCTACCGGATCGACGATGAGGAACTTCTGCCCGCGGTCGACCGGGAGGAGGGGTACAATTTCCTCCGCCGCCGCGCCGTCGTGACGCTCACCGATGGACGGCGAGCGCGAGCGTGGATCTACCGTTATCGCGGACCGCGTGAGCGTGCGGCCGTGATTCCCGCGGGTGACTGGAGGAACCGATGGCGCTGACTGCCGCCGAGCTCATCAAGGCCGATCAGGAGCACCTGATCCATCCGCTACATCACCCGATCGACAACGCCGAGCCCATGATCTACGTCCGCGGGCGTGGCGCCACGATCAGCGACATCGGCGGCAAGGAATATCTCGACGGCCTGAGCGGGCTCTGGAACGTCAACGTCGGCCACGGCCGTACCGAGCTGGCCGACGCGGCGGCTCAGCAGATGAAGGAGCTCGCGTACTTCTCGGGTTACGTCGGCTCCTCGAGTGTTCCGGCTATCACGCTGGCCAGCCGCCTCGTCGAGCTGGCCGGCGACATGGCGGGCATCTTCTTCACGACGGGCGGCGCCGAGGCCAACGAGTCGGCCTTCAAGACGGCGCGCTTCTACTGGAAGACGAAGGGCAAGCCCGACAAGGTGAAGGTCATCGCGCGGCAGCAGGCCTACCACGGCGTCACCCTGCAGGCGATGAGCGCGACCGGCATGCCCGCGTACTGGAAGATGTTCGAGCCGCGCGTTCCGGGCTTCGTCCACATCCAGACCTGTTATCCCTACCGCTTCCAGGGCGCCAAGCCCGGCGAGACGGTGGGGCAGGCGGCGGCGCGCGAGCTCGAGGAGGCAATCCTGCGCGAGGGCCCGGACACGGTCGCCGCCTTCATCGGCGAACCGATTCACGGCGGCGGCGGGGTCATCTATCCGACCGAGGACTACTGGCCGCTCGTCCGCCAGGTGTGCACTCGCCACAACGTCCTGCTCATCGCCGACGAGGTCATCACGGGCTTCTGCCGCACCGGACGTTGGTTCGCGACCGGCCACTGGAAGATCCAGCCCGACATCCGCTCGTTCGCGAAGGGCGTGACGTCGGGCTACCTGCCGCTCGGCGGCATCATGGTCAGCCGTGCGATCAAGGACGCCATCGACAGCGTCAAGCCCGAAGACCGCTGGATGCACGCCTACACGTACTCCGGTCACCCCACGTGCTGCGCGGTCGCGCTCAAGAACCTCGACATCATGGAGCGCGAGCAGCTGTGGGAGAACGCGACCACCATGGGCGCGCGGCTCTACGAGGGGCTCAAGACGACGTTCAGCGGTCACCCGCACGTCGGCGACATCCGGGGCGGGAAGGGGTTGCTGGCCGCGCTCGAGCTGGTCGAGGACCGCGCGACGAAGAAGAACTTCGCCGGCGACCGCAAGGTCGCGCCACGGATCCAGACGGAGATGATGAATCGCGGACTGGTGACACGCACGCGGCCGGCGCCCGGCGCGCATCCGGCGCCCGGCGACGCCGTCTACTACGCGCCGCCGCTCGTCATCACGGCCGCCGAGGTGGACCGCACGATCGCCGTCACGCGCGACGCGATCAAGGCCGTCCTCGGCGTGTAGCGAGGGTGGGGTGCGCCTCATCACCGCCCACCGGATTCTCATCGGGGCGGCGATCGCGTTCTTCCTCTTCTACTCGGCGTTCCAGGTCCGCCACTACTTCATGGGCGACGGTGCCGCCGCGCTCGTGCAGGCCGCGGTCGCGGCCGCCGTCGCCGGCGGGCTGACGGCGTACTACCGCACGTTGAACCGATGGGGGAAGCGCTAGCTCCCGCGGTTCTGATCTACGACGGTGAGTGCGCGATGTGCCGGGCCAGCGCGCTCTGGCTCATGCGGCGCGCGCTCGCCGGTGGCGCCGATCAGTTCGAGATCCTGCCGTGTCGCTCGTCGGTCCGGCGCGAGCGCTATCCGCAGATCACCGACGAGGCCTGCATGGCCGCGATGCAGCTCGTGCTGCCCGACGGCCGCGTCCTCAGTGGCGCCGACGCGGCGCCCGAGATCATCCGGCGCATCCCTCGCTGGCGCTGGCTGGCCGGTGCCTTCGGGCTCCCGGGCGTGCGCCCGCTCTCGCGGCGCGCGTATGCCTGGATCGCGCGCAATCGAATGCAGTTGAGCTGCCGGGTCCCATCTCGCCACTGACCGAGCGGCCCAAGGCGCATCCGAAAGACCCGTCTAAAAATAGAGCAGCCGCCGCCGACTGATCGCGCTGCGGGCAGAGCTCTGGCCTGCCCACGGCGGCGCCGCGTCACGTAACCTGCCGCGGTCCGGGATGTTTCGTCCACATACCCGGCCCGGTCGCTGTTTGGCACGCGCGGTGCATGGCACCGTCACCGAACGACGCGGGAGCCAATGCCGGCTTCGCGTCAAGGCAAAGGCGCTGCGGTCTCAATGCTGAGACCCCGGCGCCTTTTTTTGTCCAGGAGGCCGAATGGAGCTGAGCCGCCGAGAGATCGTGAAGACGAGTGTCGCCGCCGCCCTGCTATCCGGGGTGCCGGTGGGCTGGCGGGGCTCCGCCTACGCCTCCGACGCTCCCGAGACGCCGAAAGTACGGATCGGGATCATCGCGCTGACCGACTGCTCGTCGATCGTCATGGCCCACGAGCTGGGCCTGTTCAAGAAGCACGGCATCGACTCGACGATCTCGAAGGAAGCGTCGTGGGCCGTGATCCGCGACCGGCTCACGCTTGGCGAAAACCAGGCGACTCATCTGCTGCTCGGGATTCCCTATGCGGCGACGATGGGCCTCCAGGGGTCGCCGCAGAAGCCGATGATCATCCCGATGTATCTCAACCGGAACGGCCAGGCGATCACGCTCACGAAGTCGCTTCTCGACAAGGGCGTGAAGACGCCGCAGCAGGTCAAGCCGCTGGCGCTCGAGGCGAAGGCCAAGGGCAGCCCCATGACCTTCGCGATGACGTATCCGCCGGGCACCCACGCGATGTGGACCCGGTACTGGCTGGGCGCGGGCGGAATCAATCCCGATCGCGACGTCGCGCTCATCACCATTCCGCCGGCTCAGATGGTCGCCAACATGAAGGTCGGCAAGATGGACGGCTACTGTGTGGGCGAGCCGTGGGGGGCCCGCGCCATCGTCGATGGCATCGGCTTCACCGCGATCACGACCCAGCAGCTCTGGAAGGACCACCCCGAGAAGGTCCTCGGCTTCACCGAGGAGTTCGCGACGAAGAACCCGAAGACGGTGAAAGCCGTGATGCGCGCCATCCTCGAGGCGAGCCAGTGGAACGACAAGCTCGAGAACCGCCCGCGAATGGCCGAGGTCGTCGCCCAGGCGCAGTACATCAACTGTCCGAAGGAGATCATCCTCGGCCGCCTGCTCGGCGACTACGACTACGGCGACGGCCGCAAGGAGAAGGACAAGTACTACATGACCTTCTTCGATCGCCAGACGAACTTTCCGATGAAGTCGCACGGCGTGTGGTGGCTCACGCAGTTCCGGCGTTGGGGCATGGTGAAGGAGGCGCCCGACTACAAAGGCCTCGTCGACCGCGTGCACCGGCCGGACATCTTCCGCGAGGTCGCCAGGGAGATGGGCGTCGAGACACCGCGCGACGACATGAAGAAGGAAACGCTGTTCGACGGAGTCACGTTCGACCCGGCCAAGCCCGAGGAGTATGCCAAGGGCTTTGCCGTCCATTCCATGGCCTAGGAGATCGCCCATGTCGCGCATCGCATTGAGAAGCGTGCTGCTGCCGGTGCTGGGGGTCATCGGCGTGCTCGTGATCTGGACCGTGATCAGCGAGACGGTGACGAGGGAGCTGCCGTCGCCGCTCCGGACGTGGCAGGAGTCGCGCCGCTACGTGCTGGAGCCGTTCTTCAAGGACGGAGAGATGAACCAGGGCATCGGCCGCCTCGCCTTCTACTCGCTGCTGCGGGTGGGGAAGGGCTTCCTGCTCGCCGTGGCCATCGGCACGCCGCTCGGATTCCTGCTCGGGCTCTCGCGCGCCTTCCACCAGTCCTTCGACCCGATCGTCCAGTTCCTGCGTCCGATCTCGCCACTGGCCTGGCTCCCGCTCGGTCTCGTCATCTTTCAGAAGTCGGAGCCGGCGGCGATCTTCACGATCGCGCTCTGCGCGATGTGGCCGACGGTGATCAACACCGCGGTGGGCGTGCGCTCGATCAGCCAGGACTACCTGAACGTGGGCCGCGTGCTCAAGCTCTCGCGCTTCAAGATGCTGACCAAGATCATCATCCCGGCCTCACTGCCCTACGTCTTCACCGGCTACCGGCTCTCGCTCGGGCTGGCCTGGCTCGTGATCGTGGCCTCGGAAATGCTGACCGGCACGCCGGGCGTCGGCGGCTTCCTGTGGCAGGAGTACAACAGTCTCGTCTACTCGCACATCCTGTTGTCCGTCATCACGATTGGCACCATCGGCTTCACCCTCGATCGCGTCATGGGCTTCGTCGAGGCCCGAGTCCGGACGGTCTGATGGCGTTTCTCGAGATCCACGGCCTCCGGAAAGCGTTCGTGACTCCGCGGGGAACCACCGAGGTTCTCGGCGGCGTGGACCTCGCGCTGGAGGAGGGCGAGTTCGTGGCCGTCGTCGGCTACTCGGGATCCGGCAAGACGACGCTCGTCAATCTCGTGGCGGGGCTGCTGACGGCCGACGCCGGCGACATCGTGCTCGACGGCGAGCGCGTCAGCGAACCCGGGCCCGAGCGCGGCATCGTCTTCCAGCAGTATTCGCTGCTGCCGTGGATGACCGTCCACGAGAACGTGGCGCTCGCCGTGGACGCCGTCAATCCCGGCGTGCCGGCCCGCGAGCGCCGGCGGATCACCGACGAGCTCGTCGGCCTCGTGAACCTGACGCCGGCGGCGTGGAAGCGCCCGCGTGAGCTGTCGGGCGGGATGCGCCAGCGCGTGGCCGTCGCCCGCGGCCTGGCCATGCAGCCGAAGCTGCTGCTGATGGACGAGCCGTTCAGCGCCCTCGACGCCCTCACGCGGGCGACGCTCCAGGAGGAGCTCCTGCGCATCTGGGGCGAGCGCCGCACGACGGTCATCCTGATCACCAACGACGTCGACGAGGCGATTCTCCTCGCCGACCGGATCTACCCGATGACGCCGGGACCGGCCGCGATCCTGGGCCCGGCCATCGAGGTCGGGCTGCCGCGGCCACGCCAGCGGCGCCACATGAGCCTGACGCCCGCGTACCAGAAGGCGCGGCAGGCGCTCGTCGAATTCCTGAAATCATTTGTAGCCAAGCCGCCAGGCCGGGTCGGGCCGCAGGTGGCCTGAGGGAGGTGCTGGTGGCACCGTCGTTCGTCGAGATCGCTCAGCTCGGCAAGACGTACGAGACGCCGACCGGGCCCGCAATCATCGTCCGCGACTTCACCCTCGACATCCGCGAGGGCGAGTTCGTCTGCATCGTCGGCCACTCCGGCTGCGGCAAGTCCACGGTGCTCTCGATCGTCATGGGCCTCACGCTGCCGACCAGGGGCGGCGTGGTCATCGCCGGCCGTGAGATCGACGGACCCGGCACGGATCGCGGCGTCGTGTTCCAGGCAGCCACGCTGCTGCCGTGGCTCACTGTCGGTGAGAACGTGCAGATCGCCCTCGACCAGGTCGCCGCCCGGAACGGCAGCGCGACCGCCGAGTCGTACCTCGCGGCGGTCGGCCTCGCCGGCATGGCCCACCGGTATCCGCGCGAGCTCTCGGCCGGCATGCAGCAACGCGTCGGGATCGCGCGCGCGTTCGCGCTGGAGCCGCGCCTGCTCCTCCTCGACGAGCCGTTCTCGCTGCTCGACGCCCTCACGCGGATGGATCTGCAGGACGAGCTGATGCGGCTGTGGGAGACGACGCGCAAGACCGTGATCATGGTCACCCACGACGTGGACGAGGCGCTGCTGCTGGCCGACCGCGTCGTGATGATGACGAACGGCCCGGCCGCCACCATCGGCGACGTGCTCGACGTGCCGTTCGCGCGGCCGCGGGCCCGCGAGGAGATCCTGGCTCGTCCCGACTACTTCTGGATGCGCGATCAGATCGTCGGGTTCCTCGAGGCTCAGACCGGTGACTGAACCGCGGTCCGAGTGGCAGCGCACGCTCTGTCCGTACTGCGGTGTCGGGTGCGGCTTGCTGGTACGCGTCGAGGAGGGTGTGGTCACGCGCGTGAAGGGCGATCCCGATCATCCCGCCAACTTCGGCGACGTGTGCGCCAAGGCCGTCCACCTGCCACCGACACTGCGCACACCCGATCGCCTGCTTCATCCGGAGATCCGCAGCCGGCGCGACCGTGAGCGTCGCAGGGTCCCGTGGGAGCTCGCGCTGAGGTTCACGGCCGAGCGGTTGAGCGAGATCGTCGCCGCCCACGGCCCCGATGCCGTGGCGGTCTATGCGTCCGGCCAGCTCACCACCGAGGAGTACTACGTCGCCGGCAAGCTCACGAAGGGGTTCATCGGAACCAATAACTTCGACACGAACTCGCGACTGTGCATGGCCTCGGCCGCCGCGGGGTACACGCGCTCGCTCGGCGCCGACGGCCCGCCGACGGCGTACGCCGACATCGACGAGGCCGACTGCTTCTTCCTGATCGGAACGAACACCGCCGACTGCCATCCGATCACGTTCAAGCGGATCCGCCGGCGCAAGCTGGCGGACACGGACCGTGTCACGGTGATCGTCGCCGATCCACGCTGGACCGAGACGGCCGACCTCGCCGACTTGCATCTGCCCCTGCGCCCCGGATCCGACGTCGCGCTGCTGAACGGCATGCTGCACGTGCTGTGGAAGGACGGCATCGTCGACGGCGCCTTCATCGATCGGTGCACCACCGGCTGGGCCGATCTCACCCGCGTGCTCGATCACTGTCCGCCCCAACGCGCCGCCGAGATCACCGGGCTCTCGGCCGAGATCATCGTCGATGCAGCCCGGCGCTTCGGCCGAGCTGGGGCCGCGCTCACGCTGTGGTCCATGGGCGTGAACCAGAGTCACGCCGGGACCGACAAGAATGGAGCGATCCTCAATTTGCACCTGGCCACCGGACAGATCGGACGGCCGGGCGCGGGACCGTTCTCGCTCACGGGTCAGCCCAACGCGATGGGGGGCCGGGAGACGGGCGGCCTCTCACATCTGCTGCCGGGCTATCGTCGCGTGACCGACGCCGCCGAGCGCGCCGACGTCGAGCGGCACTGGGGCCTGGCGCCGGGCACGCTTCGCGAGCAGCCCGGGCTCTCAGCGCTCGAGATGTTCGAGCGCGCCGCCGCCGGTGAGGTGAGAGCGCTCTGGATCATGGCCACCAATCCGGCGGCGTCGATGCCGGATCTCGATCTCGTCGACAAGGCGCTGCGCCAGACCGAGCTCGTGATCGTGCAGGACGCCTATCACCCCACCGAGACGAGCCGCTTTGCCGACGTGGTGCTGCCAGCCGCTCAGTGGCCCGAGAAGGACGGGGTCATGACGAACTCGGAGCGGTGCCTGACGTACCTGCCCAAGCTCGTCGATCCCCCCGGAGAAGCGTGGCCCGACGCGGTCATCGTCGCGCGCGTGGCCGCCGAGATGGGTTTCAAGCACGCGTTCGCATACGGCGATACCGGTGAGATCTTCGCCGAGTTCGCCGCGCTGACGGCCGGGAGACCCTGCGACTACTCCGGCGTGTCTCATGCGCGCCTCGCCGGCGGCGGGCCGCTCCAGTGGCCGGTGCCCGCGGACGATCACGAGGGCACGCCGCGCCTCTACACCGACGGGCGATTTCCGACGGCCGACGGTCGCGCCCGGTTCATTGCCGTGGAGCCTGACGATCCGGTCGAGCCGCCCGACGACATCTTCCCGCTCAGCCTGACGACGGGGAGAGTGCGCGACCACTGGCATACGCTGACCCGGACGGCGAACGCGCGGGCGCTGATGGCGCGCACCCCGGAGCCCATCCTCGAGGTCCATCCGTCGGACGCGCGCCGGG
The DNA here is from genome assembly GCA_003220615.1 of Candidatus Rokuibacteriota bacterium. Lineage (GTDB taxonomy): Bacteria > Methylomirabilota > Methylomirabilia > Rokubacteriales > CSP1-6 > 40CM-68-15. The sequence continues at coordinate 33,278 of QHTB01000190.1, read as the reverse complement.
CCGGGCTCTCCGACGGCGACTTCGTCGAGATCACCTCGCGCCGCGGCAAGGCCGTCGCTCAGTGCCGGGTCGCCCTCACGATCCGCGAGGGGACGTGCTTCCTGCCGTTTCACTGGGGCCGCCGTTTCGGCTTCTACAAGGCGGCCAACAACCTGACCCTGACGGCGCGCGACCCGATCTCGCAGCAGCCGGAGCTGAAGGCGTGCGCGGTGCGACTGCGGCGAGTGGCGGAGATCGGGGCGTGAACAAGATCGAGGCCCTCAAGGCCGCCCGCGACGGCCTCGACGTCACCGAGGACCTCGCCCGGTTCGCTCGCGAAGGCTGGAAGACGATCGGCGACGACGACAAGGAGCGCTTGAAGTGGGTCGGCGTCTTTCTCCGCAGGCCGACCCCCGGCCACTTCATGATGCGGGTCCGCATGCCCAACGGGATCCTCACGTCCGGCCAGCTTCGGCTGCTCGCCGAGATCACGCGAGCGAGTGGCCGCGACGTGGCCGACGTCACCACGCGCCAGCAGATCCAGCTCCGCTGGCTGACGATCGAGCAGGTTCCTGGCGTCATCGCGCGTCTCGAAGCCGCCGGGCTGTCCAGCTTGCAGACGGGGATGGACAACATCCGCGGCATCATCGGCTGTCCGGCGACCGGCCTCACTCCCAACGAGCTCGTCGACACCGCGGGAATCGCGGCGGAGTTCCAGAGGATCTTCCTGGGCAACCAGGCGTTCACGAACTTGCCGCGCAAGTTCAACGTCACGATCACCGGATGCCCCGACAACTGCACGACCGCGGAGACCCAGGACATCGCGATGACGCCCGCCATCGGCGAGGGCGACGGCGTGGGCTTCAACGTCGCCGTGGGTGGCAAGCAAGGCTCGGGCGGCCCGACCTTCGCCACGCCGCTCGATGCCTTCGTGACTCCCGAGGAAGCTGCCGAGGTGTGTGCCGCCATCGCCCTCATCTTTCGCGACCACGGACTGCGTGAATCGCGTTCCAAGTCGCGGCTGGCGTTCCTCGTCGAAAGCTGGGGCGCCGAGAAGCTGCGCAAGGAGCTGGAGGTGCGGCTGGGGCGGCCACTGCCGCCGGCCGGCCGCGACGCGCGGCGCGCGACCGTCACGGACCACGTCGGCGTGTTCCGCCAGCGCCAGCACGGCATGAACTACGTGGGACTCAAGACGCCCGTCGGGCGCGTCACGAGCGGCCACCTGCTCGAGCTGGCGAGGTTGGCGGAGATCTACGGACGTGGCGAGCTTCGCCTCACGCCTGCGCAGAACGTGCTGATCCCGCACGTCGCCGATATCCGGCTCGGCGCACTGTTGAAGGAGCCCCTGCTCAAGGAGCTTCCGTACAACCCGTCCGAGATCCGGCGCGGGCTCTCGGCGTGCACGGGCACCGACTTCTGCAACCTGGCGCTGATCGACACCAAGACGCGCGCTCTCGAGCTCGCCGGCGAGTTCGACGCGCGCATGGCCAAGACACGCCCGCTGACGGTGCGCTGGTCGGGATGCCCGGCCGGGTGCGGCAATCACCACACGGCCGACGTGGGGCTCCAGGGCTGCAAGGTCAAGGTCGACGGCAAGATCGTGGACGGTGTTCACGTCTTCGTGGGCGGACGCGGTGGAGCGCAGCCCCGGGCCGGCGTGCGCATCCTCGAAGACGTGCCGTGCGACGAGCTGCCCGAGGTGCTCGAGCGTCTGCACAAGTTCTTTCCGCGAGCGGGGCGCGCGGAGGACCCGGTCGGATGAGCGGCTTCGTCTCGTTCATCGGCGCCGGCCCCGGCGATCCAGACCTCATCACCGTGAAGGCGCTCCGCCGACTCCGTGAGGCCGAGGTCATCGTCCACGATCGGCTCGTGCCGGAAGCCCTTCTGGACGAGGTCGCCGCCGGAGCCGAGATCATCGACGTCGGCAAGGCACCCCGGCGCCACTGCATCGGCCAGTCCGAGATCAACTGGCTCCTGGTCGACCGGGCTCGACGCCGGCGGAACGTGGCGCGCTTGAAGGGCGGTGACCCCGCGATCTTCGGCCGCCTCGCCGAGGAGATCGCCGCCGTGCGCGCCGCCGGCGTGCCGTTCGAGATCATCCCGGGCGTGACCGCGGCCACCGCGGCGGCAGCGCTCGCCGGAATCTCGTTGACCGAGCGCGGCGCCGCGTCGATGGTGGTCCTGGCGACCGGCACCGACCACAGTGGCCAGTTGCCGGCGACGCTCGACTGGGACCTCCTGGCGCGGGCGGATGCGACGCTGGTCTTCTACATGGCCGTGCAGGGCCTCCCGACGATCACGGCGGCCCTCACCGCGTTGGGCCGCGATCCCCGTGAACCGGCGCTGCTGGTCGAGCGCGCCATGACGCCCCAGCAGCGAATCGTGCCGGCCAGCCTCGGCGACATCGCGAATGCCGCGCGTGACGCGCGAATCGAGTCGCCGGCCGTGCTCATCACCGGCCCCACCGTCGGCGCGGCGACGGCGCCCATCGCGGTCGCCCGGGCCCTGGCGCCGGCGGCCTCCGCAGTCGCGGTGTAACGTGCCCGACTACTTCCCCGCGTTCCTCGACCTGCGCGAGCGCCCGTGCCTCGTCGTGGGTGGGGGAGCGATCGGCGAGCGCAAGGCCCGCGAGCTGCTCGCTTGCCACGCACGCGTGACCGTGGTGAGTCCGTGCCTGACCGCCGAGTTGCAGACGCTGGCGCAGACGGATCGGCTCGTGTGGCGGGCGCGAACGTTCTTGCGGAGCGATGTGCGACGCTGCGCGCTCGTCATCGCCGCCACCGGCATTCCCGCCGTCGACACGGCGGTGGCTGCCGAAGCGCGCCGTCGCGGCGTGCTCGTGAACGCGGTGGACTGGCCCGCCCAGTGCGACTTCATCTTTGGTTCAATCCTGCGCCGCGGCGAGCTCCAGATCGCGGTCTCGACCGGAGGCCGCAGTCCGGCGCTGGCGCGCGAGATTCGCCGAAGGCTCGAACCGATGTTCGGCCCCGAGTATGCCGAGCTCGTCGAGCAGGTCGGACGAGAGCGCGCCCACGCACGGCTCCGTGCATCGACGGCGGTACGCCGCCTGGCGGCGGGTGAAACCGTGGTGGCGCGTGCGCTCGAGGACGCTCGACCCTTCGCGAGGAGAGAGGTGCGATGAATACGGTGAGCGAACGCAACGGTCACGCGGTGAGCGACTGGTGGAGCGAAATCGACGACGAGCTCCTGGCTCTGCTCGAAGACGGCCGCCCGGCCAGCCCGGCCGACCTCGGCCGCTGTCTCGGCCTGTCCGAGGCTGCGGCCTCGTCGCTGCTCTGGGGCCTGGCCAGTGAAGGGAAGATCCGCATCCGTCTGGTCGAGCGCGCGTGCTCGTGATTTGAGCACACGCCTCGGGATGCGTGTTTGACGAGCAGGGCCCAAGTCGTCGAGGACGTGCAAGTCCGCGTGAAATAGACCTGGCCGTGGCGGCCGGGAGCGGCACACCCCTTGCTCCCTCCAGCAAGCGCTCCCGACAGTGTCGTCGCGAGCGACAGGGACAACGACGCCCCTCGAGTGGGCGCCATTTTTTTTGCCCGGAGGAGGGTCGCATGGCAGACGTGCTGGACGAGGTGATCGTTCGCGCCATCGAGCGCGCGGTGTTCGGCGGCGAGCACGGCCGTCGGGAGTTCGTGAGGGCCGTCGGCGCGACGACCGCCGCGGCTGTTCTGGCGTCGGTGTTTCCGATGCAGGCAGCGCGCGCGCTCGCTCAGGACAAGGCCGGCCCGCCCGAAAAGAAAGATCTGAAAATCGGCTTCATCCCGATCACGTGCGCGACCCCGATCATCATGGCCGAGCCCATGGGCTTCTACAAGAAGCAGGGCCTCAATGTGAACGTGGTGAAGGCTTCGTCGTGGGCGATGATCCGTGACCTTTCGATCAACGGCGAGACCGACGCGACCCACATGCTGTCGCCGATGCCGCTGGCCATCTCGATGGGCGTCGGCTCGCAGTCGGTTCCCTACGTGATGCCCGCGGTCGAGAACATCAACGGCCAGGCCATCACGCTCCACATCAAGCACAAGGGCGTGACGACGGCCGCCGAGATGAAGGGGTTCAAGTTCGGCGTGCCGTTCGACTATTCGATGCACAACTTCCTGCTCCGCTACGTCCTGGCCGAGGGTGGCGTCGATCCCGACAAGGACGTGCAGATCCGCGCCGTGCCGCCGCCCGAGATGGTGGCGAACCTGCGCGCCGGCAACCTCGACGGCTACCTGGGGCCGGATCCCTTCAACCAGCGCGCCGTGTTCGAGGGCGCCGGGTTCATCTGGATGCTGTCGAAGGACATCTGGCCGGGGCATCCCTGCTGCGCGTTCGCGGCCAAGCGCGAGTTCGCCGAGAAGATGCCGAACACGTTCAAGGCGGTGCTCGCGGCCATCATCGACGCGACCCAGTACGCCCACGACACGACGCACCGCAAGGAGATCGCCGCCGCCATCGCGCCGCGGAACTTCCTCAACCAGCCGGTCGAAGTCGTGGAGCAGGTGCTGACCGGCGTCTATCCCGACGGCCTCGGGGCCACCAAGACCGTGCCCGACCGCATCGACTTCGATCCGTTCCCCTACCAGTCGATGGCCGTGTGGATCCTGACGCAGATGAAGCGCTGGGGCTACGTGAAGACCGACGTCACGTACAAGAAGATTGCCGAGGAGGTCTTCCTGGCCAGTGCCTGCCGCGACGCGCTGCGCGCCAGCGGCGCCCGCGCGCCGGAGTCGAACTCCGTGAAACACACGTTCGTCCTCGGCGGAAAGTCGAAGGTCTTCGACCCCGACAAGCCCGAGGACTACATCAAGTCCTTCGCGATCAAGCGGGCCTGAGATGGGCCGAGATCGCCTGCGCGTGGTCTGCTACTCGCTGGTCATCGGCGTCGCGCTGCTCGGCATCTGGCAGGCCTCCGTCGCCGGCAATGCGCCGGGCAAGGGCCTGCCCGGACCGGCTGCCGTCGCGCGCGCGGCCGGCGAGATGCTGGCCAATCCGTTCTACAACAACGGCCCCAACGACAAGGGCATCGGGCTGCAGCTCCTGGCGAGCCTCGGCCGGCTGGCGGTTGGCTACGCCGTCGCCTCGCTGTTCGCCATCGCGCTCGGTGTCGTCCTGGGCCTGAGCCCGGCGCTCTATCGCGCCGTCAATCCGTACATCCAGATCCTCAAGCCGATCTCACCACTGGCCTGGATGCCGCTCTTCCTCTACACGATCCGCGACTCGGGCTGGGCCGCCGTCCTGGTGATCTTCATGTCCTCGCTGTGGCCGACGCTCGCCAACACCGCGTTCGGCGTCGTCAACATCAAGCGCGACTACCTGCACGTCGCGGCGATCCTCCAACTGTCGTGGTGGCGGCGACTGATGCAGGTCATCCTGCCGGCGGCGGCACCGGCGATCGTGGCCGGGCTGCGCATCTCGATCGGGAGCGCGTGGGTGGCCATCGTGGCCGCCGAGATGCTGATCGGCGGGACCGGCATCGGCTACTTCGTGTGGAACGAGTGGAACAACCTGGCCCTGACCAGCGTGATCTTCGCGATCATCGCGATCGGGCTCATCGGGGTGCTCCTCGACGCCGGCCTTGGCCGGCTGAGCCGTCGTCTGGCCTGGAGCGAGTGAGCGTGCGCTTCCTCGACATCGATCACGTCAGCAAGGACTTCGCCGGCGTGAGCGTGTTCAGCGACGTCGCCTTCAGCATCGCCGAGGGTGAGTTCGTCACGATGATCGGCCACTCCGGCTGTGGGAAGAGCACCCTGCTCAACATCATCGCCGGACTCGAGCAGCCGAGCGCCGGCGGTGTCGTGCTCTCCGGCCGCGAGATCACGGGCCCGGGCATGGACCGCATGGTCGTATTCCAGAACTTCTCGCTCATGCCGTGGATGACCGTGTTCGACAACATCCGGCTGGCGGTGCGGGCCGCTCATCCCGATTGGAGCCGCCGCCGCGTGGCCGAGTGGGTCCAGCGCTATGTCGACATGGTCGGGCTCACCGGCGCGGAGGCGAAGCGCCCGGCCGCGCTGTCGGGGGGGATGCGCCAGCGGGTCGGCCTGGCCCGAGCGTTTTCCACCGAGCCGAAGGTGCTCCTGCTCGACGAGCCGTTCGCCCAGATCGACGCGCTCACCCGCGGCGTCATCCAGGACGAGCTCGTCCGCATGTGGTCGGCCAGCCGTAACACCGTGTTCATGGTCACGCACGATGTGGACGAAGCGATCTTGTTGTCAGACCGGATCGCGCTCATGACCAAGGGACCGAACGCGCGCCTGGCCGAGATCATTCCCGTGAAGGTCCCTCGGCCGCGCACGCGCGCCGAGCTCATCGACGATCCCGAATACCTGCGCCTGCGCAATCACATCCTCCACTTCCTCGTCGAGGCCGCCCAGCGGCCGGGCGCCGCCGAGGTGGAGATCGCGGCGAGCACGGGTCGCTTGCCGTCGATGGACACGTAGACCCGAGGAGGAGCCATGGACCGAAGCACCGCTCTCGAGACGATCCGAGCCGCTCGCAGCAACCGCGGCATCACCTACGACGATCTCGCGAAGAAGATCGGCACCAAGGACGCGACCTACCTGGCCGCCGCGCTGCACGGGCAGCATCGATTGAACGCGGACGAGGCCAAGAAGCTGGCCGAGATCCTCGGCGTGAGCGTCGAGCTGGCCAACGTCACGACGGCCATGCCGCTGCGCACCGACTTCCCCCTGACGACCGATCCCTTCAAGTACCGGCTCCTGGAGCTGGTGGGCGTGTACGGTGACGCGCTCCGCGAGCGCTGCCAGGAGCTGTTCGGCGACGGCATCCTCTCGGCCATCGACTGCGTGGTGAAGCTCGAGAAGAAGGGCGAGCGCGGGCTGATCACCATCGACGCGAAGTTCCTGCACTACAAGGAGTTCTGAGGACCGCCGTGGCTGACGCGATGAGCGTGATCGCCGAGGCGATTCCGGCGCTGGCCGAGCATCTGCTCGCAGCGCGCCCTGGACGGGTCTACCGGGAGGCCGTGGCCGTGATCGAGCGTCCGTTGCTCGCTCATGCGCTGGCCATCACCGGCGGCAATCAGCTCCAGGCCGCACGCCTGCTGGGCATGAACCGCAACACGCTTCACAAGCGCTGCCGAGAGCTGGGCCTGATCGAATCCCGGCCGCGCCGGATCTCCACCGGCAAGTCCTGAACCGCAGGCCGGCGCGGTCAGCGGGACGTCACGGCACGTCTCGCGATTCGCGCCGGCCCGAGCGCCGGACGCGTCCGCCTGGCCTCGACGGCGCCGCGGCCGGCGTACGGCCTCGCCGTGTAGTCCAAACTCCCTAACTTTGGTCCGAGGCTCCGGGCCCACGTGGAGGACTGTGCTAGGCTGAATTATTGTCTGAGAGCGTCCAGGCCCTGCAGGAAAAGCTAGCCTACGAGCAGCGCCTCGTCGCGGTCGTCGATCGCATTCACGCCGCCAAGAGCCTCGAGAGCATCTTCGTAGACGTGCAGGGCGACCTCCTGGCCCTGCTGGACGCCGAGCGCATGACGCTCTATGCAATCGATCACGAGCATCGGGAGCTATACTCGCGCCTCCTGGCGCCCGGCCCCATCCCCGAGGTGCGCGAGATCCGCGTGCCCATCAGCGAGAAGAGCATCGCGGGCTTCGTCGCGCTGGCGCGCCGGGTGGTGAACGTCGTCGACGCCTACGATGCAGCCGAGCTGAAACGGATCGCGCCGCTCCTGAAGTTCGACAGCTCCTGGGACCAGAAGACGGGGTTCCTGACGCGGCAGGTGCTGGCCGTGCCGATCATGCACGAGCTCCGCGTGGTCGGCGTGGTTCAGCTCTTGAACAAGAAGCGCGGCCCGCGCTTCACCAAGGAGGACGAGGCCAGCGTCGCCCGCATCACCCGGACGCTCGGCGTCGCCTTTAACACCCAGAACCAGCTCGCGCAGAAGCGGCCCGGCAAGTTCGACTATCTGCTGGCCCAGCACGTCATCACACCCGGCGAGCTCACCCAGGCCACGGCCGAAGCCCGTCAGCGGCAGACCGACGTGGAAACGCTCCTGCTGGAGAACTACGCGGTACCCAAGAGCGAGCTGGGGACGGCCCTCAGCCAGTTCTATCACTGTCCGTTCGTCGAGTTCGACGAGCGAGTCCTGCCGCCGGCCGACGTGATGAAGGACCTGAAGATCGACTATCTGAAGAAGGCGCTGTGGGTACCGCTCCGGCGCGACGGCGACACGCTCATCGTCCTCATCGACAACCCGCAGGACGTCCAGAAGGTGGACACGATCAACAATCTCCTGCGCGGTCACAAGGTGAGCTTCGCCGTCGGGCTGCGCAACGACATCCTGGCGTTCCTGGGTGGCCTGACCGGCGAGGTGGTGACCGACAACATCGGCACCATCCTCGGCGACCTCAAGGGCCAGGACCTCCCCGAAGGAGGGGAGGAGGCCGCCGACACGGAGCTGAGCGAGAACGACAGCGCGATCATCCGGCTCGCCAACCAGATGATCGTGGACGCGTTCCGGGCGCGTGCCTCCGACATCCACGTCGAGCCGTACGGCGCCGAGCGCGACACCATGATCCGGATCCGCGTCGACGGCTCGTGCCTCGAGTACCAGAAGATCCCCGGCGCCTACCGGCGCGCGATCGTCGCCCGGCTGAAGATCATGGCCCAGCTCGACATCGCCGAACGGCGCAAGCCGCAGGACGGGAAGATCCGGTTCAAGCTCCCCGAGCGCGAGATCGAGCTGCGCGTCGCCACCGTGCCGACGGCTGGCGGCAACGAGGACGTCGTCATGCGCCTGCTCGCCTCGAACGAGCCGATCCCTCTCGACCGGCTCGGGCTGACCGAGCGCAATCTGCGCGGGCTCAGGGCGATCGCCGAGAAACCGTACGGCCTCATCCTCTGCGTGGGGCCGACCGGATCGGGAAAGACGACGACGCTGCACTCGGTGCTGGGCCACATCAACAAGCCGGAGCGCAAGATCTGGACGGCCGAGGACCCCGTCGAGATCACCCAGCACGGCCTCCGCCAGGTGCAGGTGAATCCCAAGATCGGCTTCACGTTCGCCAACGCCATGCGGGCCTTCCTGCGCGCGGACCCCGACGTCATCATGGTGGGCGAGATGCGCGACGAGGAGACCGCGCACACGGGCATCGAGGCGTCGCTCACCGGCCATCTCGTCTTCTCGACGCTCCACACCAACAGCGCGGTCGAGACCGTCGTGCGTCTCCTCGACATGGGGCTCGATCCCTTCAACTTCGCCGACGCGTTGCTCGGGGTCCTGGCGCAGCGACTCGTCAAGCGCATCTGCGAGCGGTGCCGTGAGTCCTACCATCCCGAGCGCACGGAGTACGAGGAGCTGGCCGACGCGTACGGCCAGGAGGTGTTCGAGGCCCTCGGTCATCGATACACCGACGACTTCGTGCTGACTCGCGGCAAGGGCTGTGCGGGGTGCAATCGCACGGGGTACCGAGGCCGCGCGGGCATTCACGAGCTGCTCATCGTCAGCGACGAGATCAAGCGCCTCATCCAGACGCGGGGCCGCGTGGCCGAGATGTTCGCGCAGGCCAGGGCCGAGGGCATGACCACGCTCGTCCAGGACGGCGTGCTCAAGACGCTGGCCGGCGTCACGGATCTTCGACAGGTCAAAGCGGTCGCGATGAAGTAGTCGCACGGGGCGGGGCCCGTCGATCCCCGCTCAGTGCGCGTCGTCGCGGAGCTCGACGTCTTTGAAGGTCGTGTAGAGCAGCACGTCGTAGAGCATCTTCAGACCGCCCCCCAGAACGAACGGCGCTGACAGCGCCACGGCCTGCATGACCCACCCGGTGACGGCAGGCGAGACGGCCTGGGCCAGCGTGCGCGCGAGGTTCGTCGTGCTGGCCGCCGCTTCGCGTTCTCGGTCCTCCACGACGGCCATCACATACGCCTGCCGTGTCGGGACGTCGATCTGGGAGAGCAGATGGCGGATCCAGAGCAGGCCAATGGCGATTGCGGCCGTCGGCGCGGCCGCGATTGCGACGAGGACCACGTTCGAGACGAGGTGAGAGACGACCATGGTGGGCAGGAGGCCGAAGCGGCTGGCCAGTGGCACGGCCAGGACGAGGGAGATCGCGGTCAGGACCTGCGCCACGGCGAACGCCACGCCCAGCGTGGATGCTTCCACTGCGAAGCGGGTGTGCAAGAAATAGGCGACGAGTGACTGCAGGACGAAACCTCCGCCAAAGGAGTCCAATGCGAACAGCGCCGCCATCCTTCTGATGAGTGGCCCGGACGGGAGCGCCCTATCAGTCGCCGATCGAGCCGGCCCTGCGATGGCCGCTGGCAGCAGGCGGTAGGCCAGTGCCTGGAGCACGGCGGTCGCCAGGAACACGATGAAGAGCGCCTGCCACCCGACGGCGATCCCGACCAGGAGCGCTCCCAGGGCTGCGGACGCGTACCCGATCAAGTTGTAGAGGCTCAGGATCCACGTGCGCCGCTCCGCGCCGACCGCCCGCGGGCCGCCAACACCACCAGCCAGGGCTCGCGCGTCGCGAGCAGGAGCAGTGCGGCGATCACCGAGAGGCCGGCAAGGCCGACCAGTGTGGCTCGCGCGCCGTACCGCTCCGCGGGGCGCCGAACGGCCCACGTCAGCACCGCGCTGCCGAGCAGCATCAGGGTGACGGCGCCGCCGACACCAGCGGGGCCAAGGCCCAGGTCGCTCAGGTGGAGCGGAAGGACGATGCCGAGGAAGCCGTAGCTGAACGTCCGGACCGTCTTCGCGGCGAGGATCGCGGTGACATCGCGAGTCACGGCGCCGACTCAGGCTTCCCTTGACAAGCACTCGTCAGATGACGAGTATATGAGTCCCTGGAGGTGGAGCATGAATCCGGTAGAGCGCGTTCTGAACGAGGAGGTCGGCTCACTGATGGATCGACTGGCGGGCTCGGTGCCCGGCGGCTGCCTGGAGGCGATCGGCGCACGCACCCCGACGCTGAGGCGACGACTCGACGAGGTCGAACAGCAGATGGCCGGCATCCGAGCGTCCCTGCTCGAGAGCTATGGGCGCTGGCGCCGCACGCTCGAAGACATCGAGAACCTGTGGGCACTGGCGGCCTGGCGCTCGGTGGTACCCGACGTGGCGGCCGAGGTCTCAGCGTCGAAAGAGACGAGCGAGGAAGCCGCCTCGCTCGCCGCCTGACGCGCCACGCGCTTCGGTGTGACGCGCGCGGATCGTGTCGAACTGCTGCCAATAGTCCGGGAGCTGCTTCGCCAGCGCGACCTGCACGGCCACGAGCCGAGCCACACGGTCGTGCCCTCCGCGCGCGGCGGTGTCCTCGAGCTTTCGGCGCTGCTCGGCACTCAGCCCTTCGGTGAGGTCCGCGGCCAGCCGCTCGAGAAACGCGGTGACGCCGGCCTCGAACTCCTGCCGGTCGGCAGCGCTGTCGGCCGCGGGGGCGGGCAGGCCTCGGGCGCGGCGATGTTGCACGATGACGTCGAGGCTGACGAAATCCACGGCCTCCTCGATCCGCTCGCGCACCTCTGCATCGACGAGCGAGAGCAGATCGCGTGTCTGGCCGGGGCGTGTGCGAAAGGGCACAGCGCCGTCAGGCGAGGATGCGAGCAATCCCGGCGGCCAGCGGCGCCGGGGGCTTGAATCCGAACGTCGAGAGGAACGGCTTGGCGTCGCCGGTATTGTCCTCTTCGAGCATCCGCAGTTGATCTGGCGTCACGGGAAAGCCGGGGAGGCGGTGGAGGAGCCGAGCGAGCGGACGCATCGCCCCGAGCGGCACGTGGACCTTGCGGACACGGCGCCGTCCCACGGCAGCGCCGACGATGTCGAGCAGCTCCAGCATGGTGACGGCGTCGCAGCCGGCGACGTCGAACGCATGCTTTTCGGTCGTCGCCATCCGAACCGAGCGCGCGAACGCCTCCGCCACGAGCTCGACGGGCACCGGCTGCAAACGGGCGCGGCCGGAGCCGATCACGGGAACGATGGGCAGGCGCCGGAGCATCCGAGCGAGCATCGTGATGAAGCCGTCACCGTGGCCGTAGATGATCGATGGGCGGAAGATTGTCCACGCGAGGCCGCTCGATCGAACCGCTTCCTCGGCCGCCCATTTGGTCTGGTGGTACCGCGACCGAGCCCCGGGCCGCGTTCCCAGCGCGCTCATGTGGACGTAGCGGCGGACGCCGGCCTCGACGGCGGCATCCAGGACATTCGTCGTGCCATGGACATGGACTCGCTCGAACGTCGCGTTCAGGGCAGGTTGCTCACGGATGATGCCGACGAGGTGCATGACCGCGTCGCAGCCGCTGATGTCGGCGTCGAGGCCCTTGCGCACCAGCACGTCACCCTCGATGCGCTCGACAGCGCCGAGCCCCTGGAGATCCCGCTCCGAGCCACGGCGGACGAGACAACGCACGGTGTGGCCTTCGGCGCGGAGGGCCTGAATCACTGCCCGACCAACGAATCCGGTCCCCCCGGTGACGAACACCCGAGCCATGATGCGCCCCATACCGTAACACAGCCGGGAGAGGCCGGCTTCGGTGTAAGATTCCTACGTGACCCGTCTCGCCCTCATTACGTCGCTATTGTTTTCCCTGATCCTGGTCGTCCCGGCCGAGCCGGCTGCCCTGAATTTCAGCGGTGTGGACGAAGCCGCCAACGACGCCATCGCCTCCGGCGAAATTCCGGGCATCGTCATCCTGATCGGTCGCAACGACGAGACGCTGTACCTCCGTGCCTTCGGGTCGCGGGAGGTCGTCCCCGAGTCGCGGCCGATGGCGGCCGATACGATCTTCGACATCGCCTCGCTGACCAAGCCGTTCGGGACGACGCTGGCCATGATGTCGCTGGTCGAGCGTGGTGCAATTAACCTAGACGCGCCGCTCGGCCGCTATCTCAAGGAGTTCAAAGGCAACGCGTTCGAGCAGGTCACCATCCGTCGGATCATGACCCACAGCGCCGGGTTTCCGGCAATCCCCAGCAGCGACTCCGTCGCCGGTGGCTTTCCCCGGGCGGCGCGAGCCCTGGCGGCCAAGCCGCTCGACTACCCCCCCGGCACCGGCTTCCAGTACAGCGACACCGGGTTCATCCTGCTGGGCGAGGTCGTCCGACGCGTGAGTGGAGATACGCTCGATGACTATCTCGCCCGAGCTGTGTTCCGGCCCCTCGGCCTTCGCGACACCACCTTTCACCCCGACGAGCGCCAGCGTCGTCGCTCAGCCGCCACCGAGTTCCACAACGGCATCATGCTCCAGGGCCACGTCCACGATCCTCGCGCCCGCCACCTCGGCGGCGTCGCCGGCCACGCCGGCATGTTCTCGACCGCCGCCGACCTCGCCCGGATCTGTCGCATGCTCGTCAACGACGGGGAGCTCGACGGCAAGCGCATCTTGAAAGCGTCGACGGTACAGATGATGTGGCAGCGCTCGCCCCAGCCCGATGGTGTTCGTAGCCTCGGTTGGGATGTGTCCTCGTCGTTCTCCGGGCTGATGTCGCCGTTCTTCCCGGTGAACTCCGTCGGCCATACCGGGTTCACGGGGACCGCCGTCTGGATCGATCCGCCAACGCGGACGTGCATGATCATCCTCACCAACCGGGTGCACCCGAGCGGAGGAGGCGCCAACAAGATCCGCGAGCTGCGCAGTCGTGTGGCCGCGGCTGTCGGCGCCGAGCTCTTCTTCGCGCCGTCCGCCCTCGTGACCGGGCCATCGTCGAGCGCACCGGCGGCTGACGGTGGGGAGGCCATCACGCCGCCGCGGCCGCGCGCACTCGGCACCGTGCGAACCGGCCTCGACACGCTGGTCGACCAGAACTTCGCCCCGTTCCAGGGCCACGCCGTCGGACTCATCACGAACCAGACGGGCATCGACTCCAAGGGCCGCCGCGCGATCGATCTCTTCGCGAATGCGCCCGGGGTGCGCCTCGCCGCGATCTTCTCGCCCGAGCACGGCATCAGTGGCGACGTCGACGCGGACGTGCCGAACAGCCGCGATGCGGCCACCGGCCGGCCGATCTGGAGCCTCTACGGCCCGACGCGACGGCCGACGGGCGACATGCTCTACGGCGTCAGCGTGCTCGTCTTCGACATCCAGGACATCGGCGTGCGCTACTACACCTACCTGGCGACGCTGCTCTACGTCCTGGAGGAGGCGGGCCGCCGCAACATCCCCGTGGTCGTCCTCGACCGTCCCAATCCCATCACCGGCCGCGTGGTCGAGGGCCCCGTGATGGATCCCGACCTGAAGTCGTTCACCGCGCCTCATCCGCTGCCCGTCCGGACAGGGCTCACGATCGGCGAGTACGCGCGCATGGTGGTGGCGGAGCGCCGGCTGCCGGTCTCGCTCACCGTCTTTCCGCTGATCGGCTGGGACCGTGGGCGCTGGTACGACGAGACCGGCTTGCCGTGGGCCAATCCCTCGCCGAACATCCGCTCGCTGACCCAGGCGCTGCTCTACTCGGGCGTCGGGCTGCTGGAGGCGACGAATCTCTCGGTGGGAAGGGGCACGGAGGCGCCGTTCGAGGTCGTCGGCGCGCCGTGGATCGAGCCCCACGCGCTGGCCGACGCGCTCAACCGGCAGCGCCTGCCGGGCGTGCGCTTCGAGGCGGTGCAGTTCACGCCGACGTCTGACGTCTACACACGCACGCCCTGCTCCGGCGTTCGCTTCGTCGTGACCGATCGCGAGACGATCCGTCCGGTGACGGTGGCCTTCGCGCTCGCCAGCACGCTACGCGCGCTTCATCGCGAGCAGTTCAGGCCCGAGGGCATCCAGAACCTTCTCGTGCACCGTCCGACGATGTGGGCGTTCCTGCGCGGAGAGCCGCTCGATCGGCTGGTGGCGTGGACGGAAGTGGACCGGACGAGCTTTATGAACCGTAGGGCGTCCTACCTCATCTACCCCTAGTCCCCGGAACGCCGACAAGCGTCGCGGCGCGTCGTTCTCGGTCGGCGCCGATCCTCACGCTCGTCACGATCCGCTTCAAGACCGTAGGGACTTAAGCGCTTAGCGCTCGACGACGCGGAGCGAGCCCGGCAGAGGCGAACGCAGGCGATCGCGCTGGGCACCCTGAACGGTCACGGCGGCGGGATCGCCATCGCTGACGAAACGCTCGCCGGGGTGCTTCTCGAAATAGCCGAGCCAGTAGGCGAGATCGTGCTCGACGGCCTGGATGCGGGGCAGGTGGAGCGCGTCGAAGTTCCGCGCAAACGGTGAGGGCGCGGCGCCTCCGGCGACCATCAAGATCGCATCGTGCTGGTAGCTGGAGCCCTTGGCCGTGCCTCGCACCGCCCAGGTCACGTCCTTCGGGTAGACGCCGTGGGGAAGCGCGAGCGTGCGCGGGCGGTAATCCGGCACGTGGCGCTGGATCCACACCTGAGCCTCGGCGATCTGGCCTCGCACCACGGGCTCCTCGTACTTTCCGAGGTTGGCGTGCCACAGGGTGTGGTTGCCGATCTCGTACCCGTGGGCCACGAGGAACTGGAGCTTCTTTCCGGCGTATTCGTCCTGGTTGAAGAGCTTGTTCGGACGGCTGGCTCCCGGCAACACGTAGAACGTCGCGGCCCGGCCGAAATCGGGGCGCTCACGGATGAACGCCTCCAGCACCCCGATGCCCGACTTGGGATCGATCTCGAGTTGGCCGTCGCGCGCGACATAGCGGAACTGGCCTGGCGACGAGTCGTCGAACGTGAGGACGACCGGCGTCGTGCCGGCCGGGACGTTGATGCGTCCGTCGAGCAGATCGTTGAGGGCGAGCAACCGGTAACCGCGCGTGTAGAGGGTCTCCAGATCGCGGCGGAAATTCTCGGGCGTCCGCGTCCACCGCTCCTCAGGGTAGTCGATCTTGTGGTACTCGAGGATCATGACGCGGCCGAGCTCGTTGGGCGCGAGCGTCTGGGCCGGAGCAGCCGCCGCGAGGGCAGCCGCGGTGAGAGCGAGGACACCTCCGAGGACGGCACGGATCATCGGGAGGCGATCGGTCCTTTGGGCCGCAGGGCAGCCCCCGTGTAGTCGTTGCGCGGATTCCACAGCATCCAGCCCACTCCGCCCCCCTCGTCGGTGCCGCGAATCTGAGCCCGGATCTCGGTGACGCCGAAGATCCGCTTGTCGAACGCATAGTCCTTGAAGTCCTGCAGCCACGGCCGCACCTGGACGCTCAGCCCCGCCGAACGCTTGCGGATCAGCTTGACGCTCTGATTGACGACCTCGTACGGGTTGGTCACCGGATTCCGGAATCCGGGAATGCCGACGTGATAGCCGGACGGGTACACCATCGGGCAGATGTAGTCGAGGTTCGGCGCCAGCTCTTCGATGCGCTGGCCGATGTCGGTATCGTTCTCGTTGAAGGCCGTGTAGCCGAAGACGTCGGCGGCCACGAAGACCCCGAGCGGTCCCAGCTCCTTGCGAGCCCGCTTGAGGAAGCCGGCGATCGTGGGCAGCCGGGTTTCCTTGTTGTTGGGCCGCGAGTAGCGGGCTGCGGACAGGCGCCCGTCGGTCGGGAAGCGGACGTAGTCGAACTGGATCTCGTCGAAGCCCTTGCTTGCCGCTTCCTTGGCGATGGCGATGTTGTAGGACCACACTTCTTCGCGGAACGGATCGACCCAGGCGAGCTTCTCGTTGTCGATCCACGGCTTTCCCGTGCGGGTATCGGTGATGGCGAGCTCGGGGCGGTGATTGGCGAGCACGTTGTCCTTGAAGGTGACGATGCGGGCGATCGTGTAGATGCCTCGCGCCTTGAGATCCGCGATGAGGCCAGCGAAGTCCTTGATGATGACCGGCCCCTGCGCCCCGGCCGCCAGCGCCGCCTCGACCTCCGTGCGATAGGGAATCCACCCGCGGTCGCCCTTGATGTCGATCACGACGGCGTTGAGCTCGGTTCGGGCGATCAGATCGAGCACACGAGTCCGGATCCCGCGATCAGAGATACCGTAGTACGTGAGGTAGGCGGCCTTCACCGCGTGCGGCTTCAGCGTGACCTCGAGATTCTGATTCGGGCCCGGCACCAGCGTGACCTTCTCGTACCCCGGCATCTTCACGATCACGGCGGTATCGGCGGGGACTCGTTCCAGCGTGAACGCACCTTCGGCGTCTGTCCGCTGCTCGCTCCCGCCGGCCACGAGGGAGACGTTCGCCATCGGCGTGGCGTCGGGGCCCAGGACACGGCCGGTCACCTTGGCCGGCCATTCGCCGCGCACCGCTGGCGCGATCGGCGCTGGTGCTGGCGCGGTCGCCGGCGGCGGCGCCGGTACGGGGGCCTGTTTCGGGATGCTGATGACAGCTGGCGGGGCAGGTGCGGGCGCCGCCGTCGCAGTCGACACGATGGTCGCCTCGGGGGTTGGCCGCGTCAGCGTGGTCGGAAGCGACGAGACGTGGCTCGGTGGCGGCTCGATCACGACCATGCTGACCCCGGCGGTTGATGGCGTCGTGGTGGCCGGCAGGAGCACGTACCCCTGAACGACGGCGAGCACAAGGAGCAGGACAGTGAACGTTCCGTCCTGGACGTGGCGGCGCCCGGTGGCGGTTCGTGCAACTTCGTTCATGTGTAGTTTCCAAACTACCATAGGCTGTAGAACGCCCAGAAAAATCTTCGCCAGATGGTGAAAATCGCTACAATTCGCGCGGTGGCGGAACTACAAGTGGGATGCGCGACCGCACAGTCGCGCGTCGTGAGAGTCGGAACCCTGGGGCTTCATTATCTCGAGTGGGGAAGCGCCGACCATCCCCCGCTCCTCTTCCTGCACGGTGGGTCCGCCCACGCCCACTGGTTCGACGCCGTCGCGCCGGCCTTCGCTGACCGCTACCACGTCGTGTCCCTCGACCAGCGGGGCCACGGCGAGAGTGAGTGGGCCCGGCCGGCCACGTACGCGACCGAGGACTTTGCCGGTGACCTGCTGGCGGTCTTCGACGCGCTGGGCTGGCGGCAGGCGATCGTCGTCGGGCATTCCATGGGCGGCCACAACGCCATGGCGTTCTCCGGCTGGCATTCCGAGCGCGTCCGGGCCCTCGTCGTCGTGGATTCGCGGCCCTCCATTCCCGAGGATCGGCTCAAGCAGATGCACAAGCGGGGTTACCGCGCGCTTCGCCTCCATCCGACGCGGGAGGACGCCGTCGCGGCCTTCCGCCTGCTCCCGAGAGAGACGACCGCCGATCCGCGACTCCTCGCCCATCTGGCAACCATGGGCGTCGTCGCGCGCGACGCTGAGCCTCCTCGATCGCATCACTGCGCCCGCGCTCGTGGTGCGCGGCGGGCTGAGCCCGGTGCTCTCCCGCGCGCTGGCCGATCGCGTCGTGACGACGATTCGCGGCGCGCGCCTCGTCGAGATTCCGGGGACGTACCACCACCTGGTGCTCGACGCTCCGGCCGCGTTCGTCGCCGTGCTCGCCGATTTTCTTTCGACACTGAGGTAATTCGCCGGCGCGCAGTCGGCGCGTTGTCGCGCGCGACGCGAACGGGAGGGTTTGGGAGGGGCCGGGACGGCCCCTCCCAATTACATAATCAGAGGCGGTCGCACGACCACCTCGCGTCGCTTCGCAGCGCCGCCCTATACGGTTCCGACGTGCAGAGCGACGGTGCCGAGGCCCATCGTGCGATAGCTCACGTCACGGAGCCCGACGGCCGTCATGCGTCGCGCCAGCTCCGCCGGCCTGACGAACCGCGCCACCGACTGCGGGAGATACGTGTAGGCCTGGCGGTCTCCGGCGACGAGCGCCCCGATGGCGGGAACGACACGATTGAAATAGAGGCCGAAGAGCGTTGACCACATGGGGGCCGAGGGCTCGACGATGTCGAGCGTCACGACGCGGCCACCCGGTCGCGTGACTCGCCGCATCTCGCCGAGCCCGCGCCCCAGATCTTCGAGGTTCCTGAGCAGGAAGGCCGACACGACGCAGGCGAATGCCCCGTCGGCAAAGGGCAGCGTGAGCGCATCGGCGGCGAGCAACGGCAGACGGCGTACCGAGGCGGCCACCACCTTCGCGCGGCCGTGATGCAGCATTCCCTCGGAGAAGTCGGCGCCGACGACGAGCCGCTCCGGCGCGAGCGTCCGCAAGGCCAACGCGAGATCGGCGGTGCCCGTGGCCAGATCGAGCACCGCGCCTGGCGGCGCGGCGATGGCAGCGCGCGCGGTGCAGAGCCGCCACGCGTGATGGCGGCCGGCCGTCATCAGCGAGTTCATCAGGTCGTAGCGCCCGGCGATGCGCGTGAACATCGCGCGTACGAACGGCGCCGGCGCTTGAGCCGAGGTCAGCGGCGGAGTCCGATGACGACGGAGACCAGCGCGATCAGGGCGATGTAGCCGTTGACGTTGAAGAAGGCCATGTCGACGCGCGAGAGGTCGTCGGCCCGCACCAGCGAGTGCTCGTAGGCGAGCAGCCCGGCGATCGCCAGCCAGCCGACCCAGTAGAGCGGTCCCAGGCCCAGCATCACGCCCAATCCACCGAGCGCCGCCGCCGTCAGCACGTGGTTCACGCGAGCCGCGGCCAGGGCCGCGGCCACTCCGAAGCGCGCCGGCACCGAGTGAAGACCGTGCGCACGGTCGAACGCGACGTCCTGGCAAGCGTAGATGAGATCGAAGCCCGCGATCCACACGGTCAGCGCGAACCAGAGCACGAGCGCCGGCGGATCGAAGCGCTCGCGCACCGCCACCCAGCCACCCGCGGCGGCGATGCCGTCGGTGAAGCCGAGGATCCAGTGCGAGGTCCACGTCACGTACTTCGTGTAGGAGTAGCCGACGAGAAAGACGAGCGCCAGCGGCGCCAGGGCCAGGCAGAGCGGATTCAGCATCCACGCCGACACGAACATGAGCGCGGCGCCGGCGGCGGCCAGGGCCGTCAGCTCGCCGGCTCTGAGCAGCCCTCGCGGGAGGTGACGTCCCGCCGTGCGCGGATTCTCCGCGTCGATCACGCGATCGATCACACGGTTGGCGGCCATCGCGCACGTGCGGGCCCCTGCCATGGCTGCGGTGACCCAGGCCACCGTCCACCAGCCCGGCCAGCCACCCGCCGCGAGCACCATGGCGATGTAGGCGAACGGCAGCGCGAAGACCGTGTGCTCGAACTTGATGGCGTCGACGACGTAGCGCAGCTTGGTGCGGCCGGTGCTCAGAGCCCGTAGTCCTTCCAGCGTCGGGTGACTCGCTCTCGGATCTCGTCGCTCATCACGATCTCGTCGGGCCACGCCTGGGCGACGTCGTCGAGTGGGCCTTTCTCGGTTGCATCGACGCCGAGCTTCCCGCCGAAGCGGTGGCGCAGGGCGGCGTGGTCGAGGTCGTCCATCGGTCCTTCCAGGATCATGAGATCGCGCTTGGGATCGATGTTGCCGGTCGCGCGCCAGGCGACCTCCGAGAGATCGTGGGCGTCGACGTGATCGCTGACGACCACGATCGTCTTGGCCAGCGCCATCAGGCCCATGCCCCAGAGCGCGGTCATCACCTTGCGCGCGTGCCCCGGGTAGCGCTTGCGGATCGAGACGATCACGAGGTTGTGGAACACGCCTTCCGCCGGCATGTTCATGTCCACCACCTCGGGGAGCATCATCTTGATGATCGGCAAGAAGAGCCGCTCGGTGGCCTTGCCCAGCCAGTAGTCCTCTTGCGGCGGTCGGCCCACGATGGTCGTCGGGTAGAACGGGCGCGCACGGCGCGTGACGGCCGTGAGGTGGAACACCGGGTAGTCACGGGCCAGCGAGTAGTAGCCGGTGTGATCGCCGAAGGGGCCTTCCGTCCGACGCTCGGCCGGATCCACGTAGCCCTCGAGGACGATCTCCGCGTGCGCCGGGACTTCGATGTCGACGGTCCGCGCGCGCACCATCTCGACGCCGGCACCGCTCAACCAGCCCGCGAACACGACCTCGTCGACACCGGGGGGCAACGGCGCCGACGCGGCGTACGTCAGCGCGGGATCGCCGCCGAGAGCGATGGCCACGGGCATCCTGTCGTCACCTCGGCGCTCATGCTCGGCGCCACCCTTGTGGATTTGCCAGTGCATGCCGAGCGTCTGATCGTCGAACACCTGAAGCCGGTACATCCCGACGTTGCGCTGCCCACGGACGGGATCACGCGTGAACACGCAGGGGAGGGTGATGAAGCGCCCGGCGTCGCCCGGCCAGCAACGGAGGACCGGGAGGCCGGCCAGCGACGGATGCTGGGTCTCGACGATCTCCTGGCACGGCGCCGTTGCGACGTGACGCGGCGCCGCCTTGACGACGTCGAGCAGCGTGCCGAGCTTTCGCCAGCGCTCGGCGAACGTCCCGGGCAGCGTGAGGTCGAGCAGCTTGGCGACGCGCTCGCCGAGATCGTCGAGCCGGTCCACGCCGAGCGCCCACGCCATCCGTTCGGCCGAGCCGAAGGCGTTGATGACCACCGGCATCTCGGCGCCGTCGACGCGCTCGAAGAGGAGCGCGACGTTGGCATCACCAGATGCCTTCGACACACGGTCGGTGATCTCGGTGATCTCGAGATCACGTGAGACCGGCACGCTCACGCGACGGAGGCGGCCTCGACGCTCGAGATGATCGACGAACTGCCGAAGGTCGTGCCAGGCCATTCCGGCGACTCAGTCGCGGTAGAAGACCGCCACGAGCCAGCCGGCGAGGACGGGAAACGCGAGGCTCGGGATCACGCGCACGAGGACGAAGCGCCACCCCATCAGCGGCGCTTCCCACGCGATGATCCGCTGCATGCCGAAGAGAGACCACGACGTCATATAGGCGACCAGCGGCGGCATGGCGGCGCCCGAGTTGGCCAGCGCAACCATGAAGGGCACCGTGACCATGGGCCCGCCCGGCGTGAGGACGCCTGCGAACGCGGCGATGACGATGCCGCGAAGGCCGCCCTCGCGCCCGAAGTGTCGCGCCACGATCTCCTGAGGAACGAGGACCTGCATGAGCCCCGCGAGGATCAACGCGGGAATCAGGCGGGGCAGGATGAAGCCGAGCATCGTGAAACCGGTCTTGGCCCCGAGCCAGGGCAGCCCCGGATCTTTGATGTAGGCGACGATGGCGAGGATGATCGCGATCGCGAGAAGCAGCAGCGCTGAGGGATCCAGCCGCATGCGCGGCATTATGTCACGACCGCTCATGGTAGGTGTTCAGGCCGAGGCGGCGAGATCGGGACGACAGAGATAATCGACCACGCGAGTCCACTCGACGGGCTTGGTAAAGACTGCATGGGCGCCCGCCTGCCGGGCCCGTGTGAGATATGGCTCGCCGTATCCGGTGATCACGGCGATGCGCGGCCGCCGGTGCGTGCTGTTCGCCATCTGGCGCACGAGCACGTCACCAGGAATGTCGGGCAGACCGAGGTCCGTGAGGACGACGTCGAACTCGTGCCGCGCCACGACTTCCGCCGCTTCGCGTCCGGTTCCAACCGCCGTGACACCAGCGCCTTCAGACCGCAGGAGCATCACGAAGACTTCACGAATGTCGGGAACGTCCTCGATCACGAGGACACGCAGGTGGGCCAGGCGGCCGGGGTTCTCGGATATCACGACGCCTCCCTTGTCGGCAGCGAAGCAAGGGTGGTGCCAGGGTGTCGCAGTCAGGACCGCGATGCCGTTCCGTTTGTAGAGATCGCAGGTTGTATATACTGCTTAGATGCGCCGAATGCTCCGCAAGCTGAGGACGGCGCTCACAGGACGCGGCACCATGGGTGTTGCGTCGCCAGCATCAGCGGCCCCCGCGGGCCTCACCGAGATTCTCGAGACTCTCGACGACGGACTGCTCGTCACCGATCTCTCACTCACGATCGTGCAGTGGAACGCGGCCATGGAGCGTCTGTCCGGACTGCCGCGCGCCTCGGCGATCGGGCGTAACGCCGATCGTCTCCTTCCGCTCTTCGACGCGATCGGGTTGCCCCGGTACCTGCGCCAGGCCGTCGGCGGCGAGGCGCGCTTCAGCGCGGAGGCGCCGGGCCACGACGGCGCGGCGACCATCCGGATCGAGGCGCGCTGCGTCCCGCTCACCGATCGTTACGGTCACGTCGCCGGCGTGGCGGCATTTCTCGTGGATGCGACGGAACGACAGCGTCGTGCCGTCTTCGCGCGCGCGATGGAGACGATCGGCCGGTCGCTCGCCTCCTCGCTCGATCTCAACGAGGTGCTCGACACGATCGCGAACACCGCGATGGAGGTGATGGCAGCGCAGTCGGCGCTGGTGGCGTCCGGGGACGGGAAGGCTCGCGAATTCAGAGTGCTCCGCGCCGTAGGACGGCTGAGCGCCGAGTACGCCAACCGCGGCTCCATCCCGTCCGCCGGCGGACCCATCAGCCGGGCCGTGCTCGAGAGTCGCACGGTGACGACGCCGAACATCCTCACCGACGTGGACGTCTGGCTGACTGCCGATCGTCGAGCCCAGATCGAGCGCGAGGGCTTCAAGGCCGTGGCCGCCGCGCCGCTGCTCTCCAAGCAGCGTGTCCACGGCGCGCTCGCCGTCCACTACTGGACCGAGCGCACGTTCACCGAGGCCGAGGTCCACGCGCTGAGCCTCATGGGTGAGCAAGCAGCGCTCGCCATCGACAACGCGCACCTCTACGCCGAAGCCACGCGCCGTGCCGACCGCCTGCGCGAGCTCGCCGAGCTGGAACGTGTGGTGGCGGGTTCGCTCGACGTGGATGTGGTCCTCCAGTGCATTGCCGATGCGACCGCGCGGCTCCTGGGCGCGCCCGTCGTGCATCTGTGGTCGGCCGAGCCGGGCGCCCGCGTCCTGGAGCTGCGGGCTTCCGCCATCGCGCGCGACCTGCCCGCCGTGCCGATGCCGACGTCCTTCGCGTTCGGCGACGGGATCAGTGGTGTCGCCGCCGAGCGGTGCGAGCTCGTGTACGTCGCCGACGCTCGTGCGGACGCGCGCGTCCGGGTGGTCGAGTGGCATCGCGAGGCCGGGCTGGGCTCGATCCTGGCCGTCCCGATGGTGGCCGGGGACACGTTGATCGGTGTCCTCACCGTGCGCGCTCGCCTCGGCGAGCTGGCCGCGCTCGAGGACCAGGCGCTCGTCACCTCGCTGGCCGCTCGGGCCGCGCTCGCCATCCAGAATGCTCGCGCGTACCGCGATGCCGTCCGCCGCGCGTCGCATCTGGGCGCCCTGGCCACGCTCAGTCAGTCGATCACGGTGTCGCTCGACACCGCGGTCCTGATGGATCGTATCGTCCGCACGGCTGCCGCGATGCGTCCGGGGGCGCTCGCCGCCACCTACGTGTATGACGCCGAGACGGATACGCTGCGCTACGCCGGCTGCTCGAGCGACATGCTGCGCGAGCTGCCCGACGTGCGTGACGCTCACCAGGGCTTGCCCGGGCTCGTCTTCGAGCAGCGCGCTCCCGTCGTCGTGGCGCAGCCACTCGCTCATCCACGGACCTCGGCACCGGAGTGGTGGCGCGACCGGCCGCAGGCCAGCTACTTCGGCGTCCCAATCCTCGTCGGCGAGACGTTCGTGGGCGTGCTGGACTACATCGCGCCCGACGGCATCCCCGATCCAGAAGAGCAGGAGACGCTACGCCTGCTCGCCGCCCAGGCCGGCATCGCCATTCGCAACGCAGCGCTCTACCAGGCCGAGCGGGCCGAGGCCCAGCGCGCCTCCACGCTCGCCGCTGTCGCTCAGCGGATCACGCGCGCGCTCGAGCTCGACGAGCTGCTGACGATGATCGCCGAGTCGGCGACGGCGTTGACCGGCGTTCGCTTCGCGTCTTTCTGGCTGGCCGACGAGGAGCGGCGGACGCTGACGCTGCGACGCACGCCCACCATCGGGGCGCCTGCCGAGATCGCGCGCGATCGAGTGAGCTACGGGCAGGGCATGGTGGGCCAGGTTGGCCGCACGCGCCAACCGGTCGTGATCGACGACGTCTTCGCCGCCGCCGACATCGTGCTCGACCCGGACTGGTGGCGGTCGTGCGGCTTCACCTCGTTCGCCGGCTATCCGATCATGGCGGCCGACGAGCTCCTGGCCGTGCTGGTGCTCATCGACGACCATCCCCTGCGCTTCACGGCGAAGACCCGTGAAGTCATCGCGATGTTCATCGCGCAGGCCAGCGTCGCCATCAAGAACGCGCGCCTCTACCGGGAGGCCCAGCGCCGGCGCGACGTGGCCGAGGCGCTCGCGCGCGTGGGCCGCGAAGTCACCGGCACGCTCGACGTCGAGCGCATCGCCTACCTGGTCGCTCGCGGCGTCGTGGAGTTGCTCGAGGGCCATGGATCGCTCGTGTTCCGTTACGAGGCCGAGGCCCGCACGCTCCACGCCGTCGGATTCTTCGGGGAGGACGCCAGCGCGGTGAAGGGCATCGTGCTCCAGCCCGGTGAGGGCGCGGCCGGCCTCGCCGTCGCCGAGCGCCGCATCGTAAGCACGTCCGACATCCTCAACGAGCCCGGGTTTCACCTGACGCCGGAGTTGCGCGACCGCATCCAGACCCGTCTCTATCGCTCCGTCCTGTGCGTGCCGCTGGTGGCGCGTGATCGCGTGGTCGGCGCCCTCGCCATGGGGGCCGAGGCCGGTCGGGTCTTCACGCGTGAGGAGCGCCTGGTGCTCCAGGCCTTCGCCGACCAGGCCGCGCTGGCCATGGAGAACGCCCAGCTCTACGGGAGCGCCCGTGACAACCTCGCTCGCCTGCGGGAGACCCAGGCGCAGCTGCTGCAGGCCGGCAAAATGTCGGCGCTCGGCCAGCTCGTTTCCGGTGTGGCCCACGAGCTGAACAATCCGCTGAGCGTCATCATCGGCTACGGCCAGCTCATGCTCCACCGCGAGATCCCGGAGGCGCTGCGGCGTCCGGTCGAGCTGATGGTGACGCAGGGCGACCGCATGGCCAAGATCGTTCGCAACCTCCTGTACTTCGCGCGCCAGCGCCCACCGGAGCGCGTCGCCATCAAGATCCATCACGTGATCGAACAGACGCTGGCGCTGCGCCAGAACCAGCTCACGCTGTCCGGCATCACCGTCGAGCGCGACTTCGCCGAGGAGCTGCCCACGGTGATCGGTGACGGCCAGCAGCTGCAACAGGTCTTCCTGAACTTGATCCTCAACGCCGAGCAGGCCATCGCCGCCGAGCACCGAGGCGGACGCATCAGGTTCCACACGCAGGTGGTGGACCACTGGGTGCGGACGGAAGTCACCGACGACGGCCCGGGCATCCCACCGGAGGTGCTGCCGCGCATCTTCGAGCCGTTCTTCACGACCAAGGAGGTGGGCGCCGGCACCGGCCTCGGCCTGTCCGTCTCCTACGGCATCGTCGAGGAGCACGGCGGCCGGCTCAGTGCCGAGAGCGAACGGGGGCGAACGACCTTCACGCTCGACCTCCCGATCGGTGTCGCGCCCGTGTCCGAGTCCCGCGAGATCGTCGTCATGCCGGCCTTCAGCGGCAAAGGACGTCGCGTGCTCGTCGTCGAGGACGAGCCCGGCGTGGCCGAGCTCGTCGTGACCTTGCTGCGCGAGCACGATTGGAAGGTCGACCTGGCCACCGGCGGTCGCGTCGCGCTCGAGCGCGCTCGCCGGCAGCGCTATGATCTCGTGGTTTCCGATATCCGCATGGCCGACGGCAGCGGCGAGGAATTCTATCGAGCCGTCGTCACCGAGAATCCTGCGCTGGCGGCCCGCTTCGTGTTCGTCACGGGCGACACCGCCAACAGCGCGGCCTGGGCGTTCCTGAAATCGGCCGACGTGACCGTGCTCGAGAAGCCGTTCCGCCCCGAGGTATTTCTCGACCTCGTGCGCCGCGCCGTCTCCGGATTGACAGCGTCGGGGTCCCGCGCGTAGCGTCGAGGTCCCCCGAGTGATCGTGGGGGGCCGAGCAGAGAGACAAGCGATGACGAAGGCTGATCTCGTCGCCGTCATGGCCAAGAGCGCGGGCGGCTCCAAGACCTCCGCCGAGAAGGCGATGAACGCCTTCGTGGGCGGCGTCTACGAGTCGCTCCGCCGGGGCCGGAGGGTCACCATCAGCGGCTTCGGCACGTTCGTCGTCACCAGGCGTGCCGCTCGCAACGGCCGCAACCCGCGCACGGGCAACGAGATCAAGATCCCGCCGGCCAAGGTTCCGCGCTTCCGCCCCAGTCGCGCGCTGAAGAGCGCGGTTCGGTAGGCCGCGGTCGTTGGAGAGCGGTTCGCTGGTGCGCGTTCGTTGGACCTCGGTTCGTTGACTTGCCTTAGACCGTATGCTGTAATTTGCGCGTCGGCGTGGGACTTTGGGGGATCGTCTAGTGGTAGGACGCGTGGCTCTGGACCACGTAGCGGGGGTTCGAATCCTCCTCCCCCAGCCACTCCTCGCGTTGCATCGCGGAAGCGTTCGCGGCCCCATCGTCTAGAGGCCTAGGACACGGCCCTCTCAAGGCTGAAACACGGGTTCGAATCCCGTTGGGGCCACCATTCTGATTCCGTTAACGTTTTTCGCTCCGTGTTTTAGGAACATCAGAATGTTCCTCGAACACGGAACGAGTGCACATCTTCACGGGCTCAACATCTTCAGCGCCTTTTCCTCGTAGAACGACACCGCGCGCTTGAGCTGCGGCGGCCTGATGCTCGTGTAGACCTGCGTGGTGTCGATGCGGGCGTGGCCGAGCAGGGCGCGCACTTGCTCGAGATCATGGTGTTGCTCCAGCACTTCCATGGCCACGCCGTGCCTGAGGTCGTGCGGCTTCAACTCCGGGCAGCCGATCAGCCGGCCGTACACCTTGCAGAGCCGCCAGATATTCTTCCCTGTCATCGGCGCGCGTGTCGTGCCGACGCCGCGCCGGCCCCAGGTGGACCAGAACAGTGGGATCTCCGGGCCAACGTTCTCGATCTGCTTGCCGAGCACCCGTTCAACATACGCCTGCAGGAACTGCATGACCGCTGAGGGAAGGGGAATATCTCGGGTCTTACCGCCCTTGACCCGGACGCCGCGCAGACCCCACGTCCCATCGAGGTGCTGGACACGCAACGTCGCCACCGACTCGCGCCGCATGCCCGTGTAGCGCAGGATCAGGAAGATCGCCACGTCGCGTGGCCGACGGCGGGCCTTCGCCGCCTCGACGAGAGCATCCATGATGGACGCGCCCGGGATCTGCTTCGGCGGCTCGCGGTGGTGGGGCGGACGTTCGAGCTTGGCCACGGGGTTCGCCGCCAGCCCATCCCGCTTCACCAACCACGCACAGAAGCTCGACAGGGTCGACTGGCGGACCCGCATGGTGCTCAGCGCGAGATCCGCCCCCGCCATATCGTCCATCCATGCCTGGATGGTCGGGGAGGTCAGGTCGGTCACCCGCGCCAGCCGGCCGTACCGATTACGAACGAAGATCAAGAATTGCTCCAGGATCCATCGGTAGGTTCGCACTCCTCCTTCCGTCTTGCCGCGTTGCTTGCGCTGGAAGTTGCAGAACTGTTCGACCAAGTCAGTGAGTTGCTGGGCCATGGTCTCGGTCCTCCTGGCCGAGCCACGACCACGTTTCCGCTGATCGGCAGTATCGGGAGGGACAATCCAATCGTCAAGCCGCGTGGGCACCGCGAGCGCGCCGCGTTCAGCGGGCATCTCGGGAGGTGGGAGAGTCGCGGAGCTGAACGCCCTGGAGACCTTGTGGTGCGCCGACGAGCTCGCGTTGGCGTCGCGGTCCGGCACCGGGGCGGACCGGCTGTTCATGATGCGGCTCCCGGCGTCGGCGCATCCGGATGGCGTGGTGAGGAGGCGGTGTCGGTCGGCTGGGGTCCAGCGCACTGGCTGGGGCTCATGATCGAGATGGGGACCCTGCGTCCGGTGGCGACATCGACGCCGGAACGCCAGAAACTCACGGGCTGCGTGCGGCGTGCCGGAGCTCGCCGGTCCGGACGGAGCCCTGGAGCGTTGACCATCCGGTAGCCGACCTGCCGGGCCTCCATGTGGAAGGCCAGGCGGCAGCTCTTGGAACAGAACTTCTGCTGAGAGCCGGCCGCCCGAGGGATGAAAGGACGCCGGCAGCCGGGTTGGCGACAGAGAGGAGGCGGCACCTCGGCAAGCGTGCACGCTTGTCTGCGCGGCTCTGGGCCGCCCACGAGCGGTGCGATAGCGGGCGGTGGCTTCTTGAGGCTCTCGACGCGATCGGGAACGAGCTCGCGGAGCGCGTCGGTATGGCGTGGTGCGGTGTCGGTCGGCTGGCTTCGAGGTGATGCCGCCGGGATGGAGCGGCGGCGAAGCTCACCCCGCCGGTCCCTCCGGGACTGGGCGGTGAAGCGAGTGAGGGGGTGAGAACTGGGTTCGGTGGAGGCCACAGGCTTGGGCATCGGGCGCTCCCACAAGGCCTTCAGGGCAAACGACGCCCTGAAGAGGAAGGGAGAAAGAAACTGCTTGGCCTTGTGGAGCGCGGGGTGGCCGCCCGAAGCGCCGTTTAGCGTGTCGACGATCACGTGCCGCAATCACGCGGCGACACCGCGTGCCGGATTAACGCGACGGCAAGCGCGAATGCCAGGCGAGGCGCACCCGGCCGCCGTATAACGCCCGGCGTCGCGTCCTGCTCTGGCCGCCTCAGCCAGATGATTCGAGTATAGACGTTCGTGGTCGGCCTTGTCGCGAGTCACGGGCATGCCCCTGATCCTGCGTACCCGGGGGGACCCCGAAACGCGGTGGGCGTGCGGGAGCGGGCCAAGTCGAGCTTCCGAACGACGGTGGGAAGGTCCGCCTGCTCGGAGATTCCGGCGATAGGGGATCGGGTGGTGCAAGGCGCGTTCAAACTCATTCTGCAGGCGATCTGGTTCCGAGAGGGTCGATCGCCCAGAACAAGTACGAAATCGGCGGCTCATTCCCGCGGGTTGGGCGCTCGTCGAGGAGCTCTGAGGTGAATTCCGATACGGCCAAGAAGTTCGTGCCGGGGGAAATAGTCTTGTCAAGACTAAGGATCCAGCCTCTCATCGCGGAAATCCGAAACACTCCAGGGTCGAAACGATTGAACGTGGATCGTTGTCGCTCTCGCGCCGAGACGGCCGTCAACACCGTTCCGAGTCTGGACATCCTAGTGGTCCTAGTCGTCCTCGTCTGTCCGCTCGCAGCCGCCGCACTTCCTCGAGGGGCCAGCTCGAACGGATGCGCCGTCGCCTCGCGAGTGGCTAGCCTGAGCAGACTCCTGCTTTATTCTCGGACATCACTACCTCCTGCCAGCCCGGCTGACTCCAGGCCGAACGCGCCACAGTTTTATATACTTTAGACTTGTTATATAATTTATATTGTGATATGTATCGAGTCGACCGGGATCGCGAGGGGTGCGGAGGAGGCCGGCGCTCCCGCCTCTGGGGGAAGGAGGCGGGGTCATGGATTTCGGAATGTTCGGATGGTGGGTGGTTGTGGGAGTGCTCGCCGGCTGGCTGACCGGCTTCGTGATGAAAGATGGGGGGTACGGGCTGGTCGGAGATATGGTGCTCGGTCTGGTCGGGAGCGTCGTGGGGGGCTGGATCGCCCTGGGCGTCTCCGCGGGCGGGGGGATATTCCCGACGGTGTTCGTCGCCTTCGTCGGGGCGGTCATCGTGATCATCGCCCAGCGCAAGTTGTGGCACACCGCGCGTCTGGGGATGTGATTCCCGCACTCCGGGTGACCAGGTCGAGGCTCGACCTGGTCACTCGGCACGGCCCGACGAAATTCACCGCACGAGAAGGAGTAGCGTATGAAGATCCGCCCGTTGCACGATCGCATTCTTGCCATCGGCCGGCTATGCCGCCGAAGGCTTTGCCTCGCCCGCGGTCGAGGGGCCTGCCCGGGGCTAAGTCCGAGCGCCCATCCCACGCGTTACCATCAACCCTGCTCGGGCTGAGGAGGACGCCATGAAAACATTCGTCCTGGCCGTTGCAATCGTCGGTCTCGCAGCATTTCCGGGGATCAGCAATGCCCAGCGCAATCTCGGGAACTTGGGCGGCAATCCCGATAATCCAAACTCCACCGCGAATCCTTTCGGCGCCGGGAACCCATTCAACCCGAACAGTGTGAACAACCCGTTCGGGATGTATGGCAATCCATTCAGCCCCAATAGCGCAACGAATCCCAACGCGACCCACCCGCCGATGCTATTCGATCAGCAGGGTAACTACCGAGGCAACCTCACCACCAATCCGTACGATCCTAACTCGATCTCGAATCCCTACGGCCGCTACGGGGACCTCTATTCACCGGATAGCATCAACAACCCGTTCGGGGCGGGGAATCCGTACGCTCCGAATAGCCCGACGAATCCTTACGGCGAGGGCTGGAAGATCATTGGGCGCTAAATTGAACGTTAACCACGAACCGGATTCCCTGAAGATTCGAAGGGCAACGGTAGACCGGAGGCGCTCGCTTGGTTGAGCTCCGCGTTGGGGACCTCGTGATTCGGAGTCACCCCCTGTTCAAGACTCGCGGGCTCACATCGGGCGATGGATCGGATGTCGCGCAGAGCCGACACGCGCGTCTTCGCAGCGATCGCCGTCTGGGCCATTCCGACTGCGCGCAGGATCTGGATCTCATGCCGGGTCATGGCTCCGATCACTCCTCCCCCTTCCCGGGGAAGCGTTTGGCGGCCGCTTCGCCCGGGTCGAGCGTGACCTCAGAGCCTGTTTGGACCGGCCAGAATTTCCGGAAAGGGAGCGGTCAGAATTTCTGGAACCCGCAACACAGATCCTCGAGCAGCTCGCCTTTGCCGGCCCAACGAGCGGTCGAGAACGGCTTGTCGGCCATATGACTCTGAGACGCCTCTAAAGGCTCTAACAGCCCGAGATCAACGGACAAAGGCCTCCGATTCATGCCTTTTCTGGACCGTCCAGCATTCCTAACCCGGCGAAACAATTGAATGTTGATCGTTGTGGGCTCTCGTTTTGAGGGCCTTCGCGATCGGTTAACCGTCTCGCTTGTTCCGCTCGGGGGCTGAAGAGCAGGATCAGGGCGGTTGCCCGGATGCTCGGCACGCATCACACTGTCGTCGCACGGGCCGTGGCGATCGCGTAGGGCGGCCCGGGGACCTCGAATCGACCGATCAGCCCGGCGAGGGCAGAAGCGCGCCCCTCCAAGGGAGGCTCGGGGTGAATAAGGCGGTGCTGGTCGAGGAGTTGGCCGCTCGGTTACTGATGCCGCAGCGAGAAGCGAGAATCGCCGTTCAGACGATCTTCGACGCGATGATCGCCGCGCTGGTTCGGGGCGAGAAGATCGAGCTTCGCGGCTTCGGTAGCTTCCACGTCCGCCGGCGGAGGTCCAGGGTTGGATACAACCCGAAAACTAGAACGCGTGTCGACATCCCCGCAAAGCGTGTCTTGCACTTCCAAGCGGGGAGAGAGATGCGACGCCTGCTTGCTGGGGGCCCCACGGCCGCGGACTAATCGAACGCCCGCCCGCTGGCACAAAACCTTTTGGCGAAACCCGGGTCGTAAGGGAGGTAAGCCCATGAAGGTGCTCTATCACCGAACCAGCGCTGAGAAAGCTCGGGGCATCGTCGCGAGCGGGTTTTTGCCGGAGGACTACGTCTTGCTCTCGGATCTGCCGCTTCCCGAGAGGGCGTGGGTCAAGGGCGAGACCTTGCTCGCCGTGGAACTCGATAAATGTAGAGCACCAAGGCCATGAGGCGTGCCGGGCCGTCGAGTTGCGCCAGCACGATGCGGATCAGGATGAGCTGGTGGGCTCCCGATCACAAAGTTTCTGGCAGCAGTCCGATAAGGTGTTTCTGTGGCAGCCTAACAGCGTAACTAGAGAGCCGTTCCAGAACCCCAACGAGGGGATTGCCGATTATCTTGCGGAATCTGTTCACACTGCGAAAGTCGTTGCCGCACCTAGTGCAATACTGCTTGACCGCGGGAGTGAATGCGTCCTCGCCGACGCTAAATTTGGGTTCGCCGCATTTTGGACAGCTGATTGCCACGACTCGCTTCTCAATGTGAGGGAGGGCACTTTGCGCCATCAGCGTTCGCACCATTGCGGCGTCCAGGCTAATTCCATCGA
>QHTB01000190.1:0-467 GCA_003220615.1 Candidatus Rokuibacteriota bacterium | reverse complement strand
TTAAATGCGTGAACGTGGATACCCTCTTCCTCGACCTGCTGGCTGGTCCAAATGATGGCCGGATTTGAGCCCCATATCTGTATCCCGCCCAGATCGTCCGCTTGCCGCAGATCCAGTTTTCGGTTCGCCGGCTTCGGTTTTCGGAGGACTCCCTTCCAAAGATCACGGATGTGGCATATGGGATTACCGATCGCAGTATCCGCATCGCGGAAGTTTCGGCCGCACCCAGCACAGAGATGACGCCGATGTGGATGGACGCTGAACCAGTCTTTGTCCAGATGCGGGCATCCGCAATGCTCGCATTCGATGTACTTCATTTCGTAACCGAATATCGAGCTGACCATGTAGTAGATGGCGTCGAGCTCAGAGATTACGAATCCCGGCTTGGGAAGTTGTCCACCGATCACCCGCACCGCGCGAAATGTGCCGTCGATCGTTTTGTGGCCCGGCGCCGTCCTTCGTGCCTG
>QHTB01000189.1 GCA_003220615.1 Candidatus Rokuibacteriota bacterium | reverse complement strand
TCGAAGGCGCGCAGCCACTTGGCCGACTTCCAGAAGTAGAGCTTCGGGACCACCAGGCGCATCGGCCCGCCGTGATCCGGCTCGATGTCGCGCCCGTTGTGCTTGAGGGCGAGCAGCACGTCGTCGTCCCGGAGATCCTCGAGCGACGTGTTGGTGGTGTAGTCGGGATCGGCGTGCTGGAGAACCCACTTCGCCTCCGGCCGCGGCTTCACCTGCTCCATGATCCACCGGGCCGACACGCCTTCCCACTCGTTGTCGAGCTTCGACCAGCGGGTCACGCAGTGGATGTCCGAGCGCACGGTCACGCGCGGTAACCGCCGGAATTCCTCCCACGTCCAGGTCATCTCGCGCTCGACGAGCCCGAAGCACCGGAACGTCCAGCGGGCGGGGTCGAAGCGCGGGGTGAGTCCGTAGGTGAGCACGGGCCACTTGGCGGTCAACGTCTGGCCCGGGGGGACGCGGTGCGCGACGGCCGGATCGACGCGGCTCATGCGATGCCTCCAGAACGCCCAGAGAATTCGGGCCATTGGCCGGCTCCCACTATAATATGGACGCCATGAACGGAGAGCGGAAGCTGGCGATGTTCATCGACTTCGAGAACATCGCCCGCGGGGTCAAGGAGGCCCAGTACAAGCAGTTCGAGCTCAAGCTGGTGCTCGAGCGGCTCCTCGAGAAGGGCAAGATCATCGTGCGCCGCGCCTACGCCGACTGGAACCGCTTCGTCGAGTACAAGCGGCCGTTCCACGAGTGGGCCATCGAGCTCATCGACGTCCCGCAGAGCCGGTACAGCGGCAAGAACTCGGCCGACATCCGGATGGTGGTGGATGCCCTCGACCTCGCCTATGGGAAGACCCACATCGACAGCTTCGCCCTCGTCTCCGGCGATTCCGACTTCTCGCCGCTCGTCTCCAAGCTCCGCGAGAACGACCGCTACGTGATCGGACTCGGCGTGAAGTCGTCGTCGTCGGACCTGCTCGTGGCCAACTGCGACGAGTTCATCTTCTACGAGGACCTGATCCGGGAGACCAAGAAGACGAGCCTGCTGCGCGGCCTGCCCGAGAAGAAGGCCGAGGCCATGGCCCAGCTCATCGACGCCATCCAGGCCCTCCAGCGCGAGAACAAGGAAACGCTGTGGGGCTCGATGGTGAAGCAGACGATGATCCGGAAGAACCCCGCCTTCAACGAGTCGTACTACGGCTACTCGACCTTCTCGAAGCTGCTCGAAGAGGCGGCCAAGCAGAAGATCGTCACCCTCGAGCGCGACGAGAAGAGCGGGACGTACGTCATCACCTCGCTCACCGAGGAGGGTGGCCGGGCCGCCTGATCCTCCCAGGGGGGCTCTGCCCCCTAGGACCGTCCCCACGGCGCGATCAGCCGGTCGATCGACAACGCGCCAGCCCCGCCGATCAGGATCGCCAGCGCCATCGCAATGAGGACCAGGTTGAACTCGTAGCCGTGGCCCTTGCCCGGCGTGTTCGAGAAGTTGATGAAGAACCCGTGCTTGCCGTGCACTTTCGCGATGGCCACCAGCATCACCGCGATGATCCCGATGGCGGCCGGCCGCGTCAGGAAGCCGACGAGCATGCCGCAACCAGCGAGCAACTCGGTGAGCGCGGCGAGCGCGGCCAGTGGCGCGGGGACCCCGAGCGCCTGCTTCATGTAGGCCACCGTTCCCCGGAGTCCGGGACCGCCGAACCAGCCGAGCACCTTTTGTGATCCGTGAGCGAAGAACACGATCCCGAGGCCGAGACGCACCACGAGGTTCGACCACGAGGCGTAGGTGCCGAATACGACATCGGCGAGGTCCATGCGTCCCTCCCTGAGGCGGTGTATTCTAGCGCGCCGATGCCCTTCATCCGCGTCGCCAGCGACTCCGAGATTCCCGTCGGCCACGGTCTCCTCGTCGAGAACAACGGGCGCGCCGTCGCGGTCTTCAACCGCGGTGGCGGCCGCTTCGCCGCCTGCGGTGCGATCTGCCCGCACGAGGACGGACCGCTCGCCGACGGCTGGCTCGAGGGCGACGTGGTCGTGTGCCCGTGGCACGGCTTCGACTTCGATCTCGACACTGGCCAGTGCCGCGTCGACGCCGATCTCGCCGTTCCCGTGTACCCGGTTCGCGTCGTCGGCGATGCCGTCGAGGTCGATCTGCCGTGACCGCCCCGCCCGTCAGCCTCTACGTCGATCCGGCGTCGCGGGCGTGGGTGGAGCGCCGGCCCGGTGTCCACTGGAAGACGCTGTGGGAGGAAGGCGACCGCCGCGCCGTGCTGATCCGCTACGACGCCGGCGCCGTGATCCCGCGCCATCGCCATCTCGGTGACGAGCAGATCTGGGTGCTCGAAGGCGCGGTCAGCGACGACACCGGCGTCTGTCGGGCCGGCGCCTACGCGCGCCGGCCACCCGGCTGCGTCCACACCGTGACCAGCAAGGACGGCGCGCTCGTGGTCGCCCTCATGTCGGGCTCGACGGAGCCATGTTAGGCTGACGCTGTGGCAGAGCGGGCCGTGGCGCACGTCAGGAAATTTCTCGGCCAGCGCCTGCGTGCGCTCCGCAAGCAGCGCGCGCTGAGCCAGGAACGACTGGGCTCGCTCTCCGGACTGTCCGGCAAGTTCATCGGCGAAGTCGAGCGCGGTGAGAAGTCGATCTCGATCGACAGCCTCTATCACGTCGCGGTGGCGCTCGAAGTCCCGCTGCGCCTGTTGACCGACGTCCGCGCCGGCCGGCGCGCGGTCGCGCCGAGTGAGGACGCCGAGAAGATCTTCGCGCTCGTGGCCGGCCACCGGCGGCCCGCCGACGTGCGGCGCGCCCACGAGGTGTTGAGGGCGATGCTGGGCGGCACCTGACGGTACAATACGCGCACCTGACCGAGCGTACCTTCACCATCGAGGAGACGTCATGCCGGTAACCGTCCGCTGGGCCCAGTGCCTCACGCGTCCCGTGCTCATGATCCCCGGCCCCACCGAGCTGCCCCCGCCCGTCATCCAGGCGCTGAACCAGCCGCCGACGATCCAGTACGACCGCTCCTTCGACGAGGGCGTGCTGGAGCCGACGACGCAGGCGCTGCGCGAGGTGTTCCAGACGAAGGGTGAGGTCATCTTGATGCCGGGCTCGGGTCGGACGGCGCTAGAGGCCGGCGCCGTCTCCGTCATCGAGCCGGGCGATCGTGTGCTCATCATCGGCGCGGGTCAGTTCGGGATCCTGATGCGCGAGATCATGAACCGCGTCGGCGCCGAGCTCACGGAGTTCAGCGTCGAGCTCGGCCAGCCCCTCGACCTCGCGAGGCTGGCCACCGAAGCCGAGCGCCTGCGGCCCAAGGCGATCACGCTCGTGCACAACGAGACGTCGACGGGGACGACCTATCCCGCGGCCGAGGTCGGCAAGATCGCGCGCCGGGTCGGCGCGCTGTTCCTCCTCGACACCGTGTCGTCCATCGCCGGGATCGACGTGCGGACCGACGAGTGGGGCGTCGACCTCAACATGACGGGCTCGCAGAAGTGCCTGGCCGCGCCGCTCGGCATGGGGCTGGTCTCCGTCAGCCCGCGAGCCTGGGAGGCCATGGAGCAGCGCAAGCGCCCCGCGACCTCGTACACCTACGACCTCCTGCGCTGGCGCGAGTGGTGGATTCCCGTCTCACGCGGCGGCAAGGTGCCCGACGGAACGGGCCGGCGTCAGCCGGTCTCGATTCCCACCCATCTGACGTCGGCGATGCAGGTCGCGGTCCGGCTGATCCTCGAGGAAGGCCTGCCTCAGCGCTTCCGCCGTCACGAGATCGCCGCGAGCGCGCTCCGTGCCGGCGTGCTGGGGATGGGCCTCGAGATGTTCCCCGACCCGTCCCTGTGGTCGAACACCGTGGCGTCGATCAGGGCGCCCAAGGACGTGGAGACGGCGGCCGTCGTCCAGCGGATGCGCGATCAGTACGGCATCCTGATCGGCACCGGCCTCGACAAGATCCGCACGACGACGCTGCGCATCGGGACGATGGGCATGACGGCCAGCCCTCACTACGTGCTGCCGACCCTGTCGGCGCTCGAGCTGGCACTGCGTGATCTGGGCTACAAGGCC
Source organism: Candidatus Rokuibacteriota bacterium (assembly GCA_003220615.1). Taxonomy (GTDB): domain Bacteria; phylum Methylomirabilota; class Methylomirabilia; order Rokubacteriales; family CSP1-6; genus 40CM-68-15. Next base: position 55,716 of record QHTB01000189.1, on the reverse strand, counting down.
GATCCCGGAGCCGGCCTGGCCGCCGCTCAAGAAGTCTTCGCGAACAACTCGTAGCGCATGGCCGACGCGCTGATCTCGGTCCCCGACGACTTTCCGACCGTCTTCGACGGTACGCCCGCCCACGCGCGAGCGAAGAAGCTGGGAGAGGTGAAGGTCGTCACTGCCGCCGGGGCCAATCAAGAGGACGAGCTGATCCGGCGGATCGACCGTGCCCACGTGGCCATCAACATCCGCGCCCACGCGCACTTCACCGAAGGCGTCTTCGCGGCCTGCCGCAATCTGAAGATGGTGTCGATCTGGGGCACTGGCACCGACAACGTGGACCTGGCCGCCGCTGGCCGCCACGGCGTCACCGTGTGCAACACGCCCGGCGTCAATGCGAACGCCGTCGCCGAGCACGCGCTCGCGCTCATGCTGACCACGGCCCGCAAGATCCCCCGCATCGATCACGAGATGCGCGAGGGCAAGTGGCCGCGCGAGATGGTGACCCAGCTCCTCGGCAAGACGCTGGGCGTCTTCGGCGTCGGCGGCATCGGGGCCCGCGTGGTCGAGCTGGGTCGGGCCATCGGCATGAACGTCCTCGCCTGGAGCCTTCAGGGCGACACGAAGCGGATCGCGGCAATGGGAGCCCGGCCGGCGAGCAAGGACGAGATCCTGCGCGAGGCCGACGTCATCTCGCTGAACCTGCGCCTCATCCCCGAGACACGCGCCTTCCTGGGCCGGAAGGAATTCTCGCTGACGAAGCGCACGGCCATCCTCATCAACACCGCGCGCGGCGCGCTGGTCGAGCGCGACGCGCTGGTCGAGGCGCTGCGGAAGGGCCAGATCGCGGGCGCCGGCCTCGACGTGTTCCACGACGAGCCGATCAAGGCGGGCGATCCGCTGCTGACGCTCGACAACGTCGTCCTCTCGCCCCACCACGCCGGCCAGACCCCCGAGGTCATCCGCGACGGCCTGCTCCGCGCCGTCGAGAACATCGAGAACTACCTCAAGGGCTCGCCCACCGACGTCGTCGTCGCTCCCCTGAAGTAATCATCGTCGCTCGGACCGCGGGGCCGGCGTACGAACGTCAGCTCGGTGACTCCCTGCTCCGTCGACGATGATTCGATGCTCACGGTTTCTGCCAGCAGTCTGAGGATCCGACGGTTGTCGCTGAGCGCGTCCGCTCGGAACCGGTGAATGCCCCGCGTGGCGGCGGCGTCCAGGATCGCCTCGAGCAGTCGCCGGCCCAGGCCTTGGCCCTGCCACGAGTCCTCGACCACCAGTGCGACCTCGGCCACGCCGTCGGTGTCGGTCGGCTCGTAGCGCGCGACGCCGAGCAGACGCGCGCCGTCGGCGCCGTCGACTTCGGCGACCAGGGCGAGCCGCTGCGCGTAGTCGACCTGCACGAAGCGCGGATACCACTCGTCGGGGAGCTGCCGCCACGCGCGGAAGAATCGCTGGAAGACGGTCCGCGTGCTGAGTCGCGTGAAGAAGGCGCGGAGCCCGGCTTCATCGTCGGGGCGGATCGGCCGGATGCGCAGGGTCGCGCCCCAGTCGACCAGGACGGTACGGATCAGATCGCGCGGATACCCCGGTGGATCGACCTCACGTGCCGCGCGGCGCGCTGGCATGCCTCGCCCTCCCGGCCCTTTCGATGCCGGCCGCGCGAGCCGGGATTCACCAGGGATGCTTCTTGTACCACTCGTAGATCTCCTCGCCGGTGGTCAGCCAGACCCCCTTCTGCTTCCTCATGTAGTCGTAGACCGCCTCGAAGTACTTGATCCGGTGCGGGACGCCAGAAATATACGGATGAACGGCCAGCGCCATGACGCGCGGATTCTTGGCCCCCTCCGCGTACAGCCGATCGAAGTAGTCCTTGCAGCGCTCCAGCCACTGCGACGACTCGTGGTGCTGGATCACCATGGTCGGGATGTCGTTCAGCTCGATCGAGTAGGGCACCGACACGAGCGGCCCCGCCGTCGTGCGGATCTGGTAGGGCTGATCGTCGTTGACCCAGTCCGAGATGTACTCGATCCCCGCCTCGCGCAACAGGTCGAGCGTCTCCCACGTCTCGGTGAGGCCGGGCCCGAGCCAGCCCTTGGGCTTCTTGCCCGTGAACTTCTCGATGATCCGGATGGCCTCGCCGATGGCGGCGCGTTGATCGGGGATCAGGTGCATCGCTCCCTGCACGACGCCGTGCCCCATGAACTCCCACCTGGCGTCGAGCATGGCCTGCGCGACCGCGGGGTATGCCTCGCACACGTGGGCGTTGATCGCGGTCGTCACCGGGATCTTGCGCCTGGTCAACGCCTCGTGGAGCCGCCAGAACCCCACGCGCATCCCGTACTCGTGCCACGCCCAGTTCGGCACGTCGGGCATGACCGCGACGCCCTGCGGCGAGGTCAGGTACTGCCGCGGCATGCCCTTCTCGATGGACCATTCCTCGACGTTGACGATGGTCCACACGGCGATGCGGGCGCCTTTGGGCAGCTTCCAGGGCCGGCGGGACGCGATCGGAGAGTACTCGAAGCGCTCGTGCGGAAGCTTCACGGAACGGCCTCCTTCAACGTGGGTGTTCGGCGTCGCCTATAGTACAATCCCGGCCCGTGACTCTACCCCCTGCGATCGACATCCACAGCCACTTCTTTCCCGAGCGTTTCCTGAAGCTGATCGAGACCGACGGCGCCGCGGTGGGCGCACGCATCGATCGGTCGAATCCCAAGGGGCCGTCGATTGTGGTCGGCGGCAGCTCGACCGCGCCGCTGAGCTCGGCCTATTGGGACGTCGACACGCGGGTCAAGACGATGAATCGCACGGGGGTTGGTATTCAGGCCCTGTCGCTGACGGCGCCGATGACGTACTTCGCCAAAGGGGAATTCGGGCGGCGCCTGGCCCACGCCTTCAACGAGGGCCTGGCCGAAGCGCATACCGCGTTCCCGGATCGGTTCGTCGGCTGCGCGACGCTGCCGATGCAGGAGCCGCCAGCCGCGGTCAGCGAGCTCGAGCGGGCGGCCCGCCTGCCCGGCGTCCGCGCCGTGTACATGGGCACGAACGTCGCGGGCCGCGATCTCTCGGACCCGGCGTTCACGCCGGTCTTCGAGCGCTGTCAGGAGTTCGAGCTGCCCGTGTTCCTGCACCCGCTCACCGTGATCGGGACCAACGACCGGCTGAAGCCGTTCTACCTGAGCAACCTGCTCGGCAACCCGTTCGACACCGCCATTGCGGCCGCTCATCTCGTCCTGGGCGGCGTCCTCGATCGGTTCCCGCGGCTGCACGTGCTCCTGCCCCACGCCGGTGGCGCCATCCCGTATCTCGCGGGGCGCGTGCAGCACGGCCAGCGCGTGCGCCCGGAAAACAAGGACAAGGCCAAGCGCCCGTTCAGCGCCTATCTGCGGCGCTTCACCTACGACACCATCAGCCACTCGCCGGAAGCGCTGAGCTGGCTCATCAACACCGTCGGCGCCGACCGCGTGATGCTGGGCAGCGACTTTTGCTTCGACATGGGGTACGACCGGCCGCGCGACATCATCACCAAGCGGCTCAAGCTCAAGCGGGCTGATCAGGCGCGCATCCTCCGCGACAACGCCGCCCGCCTGCTGGGGCTCGCCTAGCGGTCCTCGTGGCCGTGCCGTGAGCAGCGAGTTCTGGATCATCCAGACCTTCAACGGGCTGTCGTACGGCGCGCTGCTCTTCCTGTTGGCCAGCGGTCTCAGCCTGATCTTTGGCGTCATGCGCGTGGTCAACCTCGCGCACGGCTCGTACTTCATGCTCGGTGGCTACGTGGGACTCTCGGTGGTGTGGCGCACGGGCAGCTTCGCGGCCGCCGTGCTGGCCGGCGCCGTCGCCATCGGCCTCATCGGCATCGGCATGGAACGGCTGTTCCTGCGCCGGTTGCCCGGCCAGACGCTCGGTCAGGTGCTGATGACCATCGGCTTCGCGCTGATCTTCCAGGATCTGGCTCTCCTCATCTGGGGCGGCGATCCCTACTCGATCCCGGTCCCACGCTTCCTGCAGGGCGCCGTCAAGGCCGGCGCGCTGTCGTTCCCCGCCTACCGGATCTTCATCATCGTCGTGGCGGTCGTCGTCGCCGCGCTATTGTGGCTGGCGCTCGACCAGACGCGGGCCGGCGCGCGCATCCGCGCCGCCGTCGACGACGGCGAGATGGCCCAGGGCGTGGGCATCAACGTGCCGGTACTGTCGCAGGCCGTCTTTGCGCTGGGCGCGTGCCTGGCCGCCGCCGGCGGCGTGATCGGCGGCGCGTTTCTCGGCGTCTATCCGGGAGCCGACTTCGAGGTCCTGCCCTACGCGTTCGTGGTCGTCATCGTCGGCGGCCTCGGCAGCCTCCCCGGGGCGATGGTGGGCAGTCTCCTGGTCGGGCTGCTCGACAACTTCGGCAAGGCGCTCTTCCCCGAGCTCTCGTACTTCACGCTGTTCGCACCGATGGCGCTCATCCTGGCGCTCCGGCCCACCGGTCTCTTCGGCCGCGCATGATGCGCCGGCCCGGCGTCCTGGTCGGCGTCGCCGTCGTCGTCGTGGCGGCCGCGGCGGTCGCGCCGTGGCTGCCGTCGTATCCGCTCACGTTGCTGACCCAGGCCATGATCGTGGCCATCCTCGCGATGAGCCTCGACGTGCTGCTCGGCTTCACCGGGCTGCCCTCGCTCGGTCACGCCGCGTATTTCGGCGTCGCGGCCTACGCCGTCGCCATCCTCACCACCGAGCGCCAGAGCGGATTCGTGGTCTGCCTGATCGCCGGGGTCGTCTTCGCCGCCGTGGCCGCCGCGCTCTTCGGGCTCATCGCCATCCGCGCCACCGGCACCTACTTCCTGATGATCACGCTGGCGCTCGGCATGGTCGTGTGGGGGCTCGCCTTCCGGTGGGTGTCCCTGACCAAGGGTGACAACGGCATCTCGGGCGTGCCGCGGCCGGACCTCGGGTTGCCGTGGAGCTTCTGGGGCCCGCTGCCCTTCTTCTACTTATCGCTCGTCTGCGCGCTGGTGGCGCTCGCGCTGCTCGCGCTGATCGTGGCATCGCCGTTCGGCATGAGCCTCAAGGGCATCCGCGAGAGCGAATCGCGCATGCGCATCCTCGGCTACAACGTGTGGCTCCACAAGTACCTGGCCTTCGTCATCGCCGGGACCTTCGCCGGCTTCTCGGGCGTGCTGTGGGCCTACTACAACGGCTTCGTCAGCCCGGTCGACGTCCAGCTCGTCACGTCGGTCGAGGCGCTCCTCATGGTCGCGCTCGGCGGCCAGGGCACGCTGCTCGGCCCGGCGGTGGGCGCCGCCCTCATCGTGTTTCTCAAGAACTTCGTGAGCGTGTACACCAAGCGCTGGCTGCTGATCCTCGGCGCCGTGTACATCGGCGTCATCCTCTTCGCGCCGCGCGGCCTGGCGGGCGCCTTCCACAGGAGGTCTTCATGAGCCGTCGCACGATCGCGCTCTTCGCCCTCGCCGCGTTTCTCCTCGCCCTCGTCGCCGGGCTCGGCACCCCGACCGCGCGGGCGCAGAGCGGGCCGATCAAGATCGGCTTCCTGTCGCCGCTGACCGGCGCCGCGTCCGCGCTCGGCAAGGACATGCTCAACGGCACCGAGCTGTACCTCGACGAGATCGGCCGCACGGTGGCCGGGCGGAAGATCGAGCTGATCGTCGAGGACACCGAGGGCAACACGCAGACGGCGCTCACCAAGGCGCGCAAGCTCGTCGATCAGGACCACGTCCACATCCTGAGCGGCGGCCTCCTCGCCTCCACCGGCTACGCGATCCATCCGTTCGCCGAGGCCCAGAAGATCCCGACGACGTACCCGGTGATGTCGTCCGATGACCTGACCCAGCGCAAGCCCGCCAAGTGGGTCGTGCGCACGGGCTGGAACTCGAGCCAGTCGACGCACGCGCTGGGCGACTGGGTGATCAAGAACACCAAGTACCGGAAGATCGCGACGGTGGCCGCCGACTACGCGTTCGGGTGGGAATCGGTGGGCGGCTTCCAGCGCACGTTCGAGGAAGGCGGCGGCCAGATCATCCAGAAGGTCTGGGTCCCGCTCAACACCAACGACTTCGCCCCGTTCCTCTCCCAGGTCAAGCGCGACTCCGACGCGGTCTTCGCGGTCTTCTTCGGCAAGCTCGCGCTCCAGTTCATGAAAGAGTACGAGAACAGCGGACTGAAGGGACGCGTGCCGCTGCTCTCGAACGGCACGACCGTCGACGAGTCCGTGCTGCCGCAGATGGGCGACGAGGCCCTCGGCACGATCAGCACGCTCCACTACTCGGCCGCGCTCGAGAACCCCACCAATCAGCGCTTCGCGAAGGCCTTCGAGACCAAGGCGGGAAAGATCCCCTCGTACTACGCGGAGACGTGCTACACCAACGCACGCTGGATCGCCGAGGCCATCAAGGCGGTCTCCGGCAAGGTGGAGGATCGCGAGGCGTTGCTGGCCGCGCTCCGCAAGGTCGAGCTGAAGGACTTCCCGCGCGGCCCCGTGAAGATCGATGCGTTCGGCAATCCCGTCCAGAACGTGTACATCCGCAAGGTGGAGCGAGTCGGCGGCAAGCTCCAGAACACCGTGTTCTTCACGTATCCGAACGTCAGCCAGTTCTGGAAGTACAACCCCGAGGAATATCTGAAGACGCCGCTCTACACGCGCGACTATCCGCCGTGCAAGGCCTGCTGACAGGACTCGTGCTGGCGGCGCTGGGCGCCGGAGTCGCCGGCGCCCAGACCGAGGAGGTCGTGACGCTCGCCACGCGGCCCGGCCAGTCGATCCGCGTCCTCGTCCAGCGCCCGGCGGGGCCCGCCCTGGGCAGTGTCGTCCTCATCGCCGGCGGTCACGGCAACCTCGAGATCTCCGCCGACGGCCGCCTCGGCTGGGGCGCGCCGAACCAGCTCGTGCGGACGAGAGGCCTCTACGTGGTCGCCGGCTACGTCGCGGCCGTCCCCGACATCGCGGCGGAGTTCAAGCGGCCAGGCGGCGCCGACGAAGGGTATCGCTCGTCGGCGGGCCACGCCCGTGACCTCGGCGCGGTCATCGCCTATCTGCGTCCACAGGCCCCGCCGGTCTGGCTGATCGGCACCAGTCGTGGCGCCATATCGGTCGCCAACGCGGCGGCGCGGCTGTCCGGCGCCGAGCGGCCCGACGGGATCGTCGTCACGTCCGGAACGTTGATGTCGAGCCGGAGCGACTCGCAGTCGGCGCAGAGCACCGTCCGCGGGCTCAACCGGATTGCCGTGCCGACGCTCCTCGTCGGTCACGAGCTCGATCAGTGTCGATTCTCGCCGGCGTCCGACGCGGTGGCCTTCCGAAAGCTCTTGACCGGCGCGCCGCGCGTCGACGTGAAGACGCTGAGCGGCGGCATTTCCGAGGGACCACCCTGCGAGTCCTGGGCGTACCACGGCTTCAACGGCCTCGATCAGGAGTTGGTGAACCTCGTGACGGCATGGCTGAAGACCAACACGCCCTCGCGCTGAACGGCGTCAGCAAGGCCTTCGGCGGGCTGCGGGCCGTCGACGCCGTCACGCTCACCGTGCGGCCGGGCGAGCGCCGCGCGCTGATCGGGCCCAACGGTGCCGGGAAGACGACGCTCTTCAACCTGATCTCGGGTGAGCTGCCGGTCACCTCCGGCTCGATCCGGCTCTTCGGGCGCGACGTCACCGGCGTGGCGCCGCACCGGCGAGCGGCGCTCGGCCTCGCCCGCACGTTTCAGATCACGAACCTCTTCCGCACGCTCACCGTGCTGGAGAACTGCCTGCTCGCCGTCCAGGCGCTCGAATCGACCAAGTTCGTGATGCTCCGGCCGCTGCGGCGCTATCACGGCCTCGCTGTCCGCGCGCAGGAGGCGCTGGCCGCCGTCGGCCTCGGCGATCGCGCCGGCAGGGAGGTGCGCCATCTCTCGCACGGCGAGCAGCGTCAGCTCGAGATCGCCCTGGCGCTGGCCGGCCGGCCGCGCGTGCTCCTGCTCGACGAGCCGTGCGCCGGGCTGTCGCCGGCCGAGTCGCACATGATGGCCGACCTGCTGCGCCGGCTCGATCCCGCCATCACCGTCCTCATCATCGAGCACGACATGGACATCGCGCTCGAGATCGCCCAGCACGTGACCGTGCTGCACTACGGCCGCGTGATCGCCGACGGGCTGCGCGACCAGGTCAAGGCCGACCCGATGGTGCGCGAGATCTATCTCGGGGCATGAGCGACGGCGCGCGCTCCGTCCTCGAGGTCCGGGACGTCCACACCTACTACGGTGAGAGCCACGTCCTCCACGGCGTGTCGCTCACCGTGGCGCCCGGCCAGGTGGTGACGATCCTCGGCCGCAACGGGATGGGCAAGACGACGCTGATCCGGTCCGTCATCGGCTTCACGCCGGCCCGGCGCGGCAGCATTCACTTCAAGGGCCGCGACGTGACGCACTGGCCCTCGTTCCGGATGGTGGCGCTGGGCATGGGCCTCGTCCCACAAGGACGGCGGGTCTTTCCTTCGCTGAGCGTGCGCGAGAATCTCGAAGTGGCCGCCCGCGGCAACGGCGGGGGCTGGACGCTCGAGCGCGTCTACGGGCTGTTCCCACGCTTGAAAGAGCGCGCCGTCAATCGCGCGAACAAGCTGTCCGGCGGTGAGCAGCAGATGCTGGCCATCGGCCGCGCCCTCATGAGCAACCCCGAGCTGCTGTTGATGGACGAGCCGACCGAAGGCCTGGCCCCGTTACTCGTCCGGGAAGTCGGCGCGACGATCGCGCGGCTCAAGGGTGAGGGCCTTTCGATCTTGCTCGTCGAGCAGAACCTGCCGATGGCGCTGAGCGTCGCCGACCACGTGCACGTGCTGAGCCGCGGCCAGATCGTGCACTCCTCGACGCCCGCCGAGCTGGCCCAGAACCACGACGTCCAGTCGCGCTATCTCGGGGTGTAAGGTGGCCGCACGAAACGACAGGAGGTTCGGATGAATCGCCGCTCGTTCCTCACGGGCTCACTCTCGCTCGCCGCTCTGCCGCTGGCTCGCCCGGCCGCCGCCGCCGAGTCGATTCGCGTCGGCTACCTCGGGCCGCAGACCGGCATCTTCGCCCAGGCCGGCAAGGACATGCTCGACGGGTTGAAGCTGGCCTTCGAGCAGGTCAACTACCAGGCCGGTGGTCGCAAGGTCGAGTTGATCGAGGAGGACACCGAGGGCAATCCGGCCACCGCCCAGGCGAAGTACCGCAAGCTCGTGCAGCAGGACAAGATCCACGTCCTGACCGGCGTCCTGCTCTCGAACATCGGCTACGCGCTCGTGCAACCGATCGAGCGCGACACGCTGCCGGCACTCTTCTTGACGACGCCCGACGATCTCACCAAGCGCAAGCTGACCAAGTGGATCCTGCGCACGAACTTCAGCGCGAGCCAGCCGATGCACGCCCTCGGCGACTACGCGGCCAAGACCCTCAAGTACCGGCGCGTGGCCGTCGTCGCCATGGACAATCCCTTCGGCCACGAGTGCAGCGGCGGCTTCCAGCGCGTCTTCGAGGACGCGGGCGGACGCGTCGTCCAGAAGATCTGGGTACCGCTCAACGCGCTCGACTTCGCGCCGTATCTGACCCAGCTCCCCCGTGACATCGACGCGGTCGTGCAGGTCTTCGTCGCCGCCCAGGCGGTGCGCTTCGCCAAGCAGTACGCCGAGCAGGGGCTCAAGGAGCGCCTGCCGCTGATCGGGATCGGCGTCTTCACGGACGAGTCGGCCCTCCGCTCGATGGGGGACGAGGCGATCGGCATCGTGACGTCGCTCATCTGGGCGCCGACGCTCCCGACTCCGGCCAACCAGACCTTCATGAAGCTGGCGGAGGCCAAGGGCAAGAACCCGCCCGCGTACTTCACCGCGGTCATGTACAGCGCCGGCCGCTGGATCAGCGCGGCCGCGAACGCGCTCGAGGGCCAGGTCGAAGACCGCGCACGCTTCCTGGTCGCGATCCGCCGGGCGAGCGAGACCACGCCGGATCCGCGAGGGCCCATCACGCTCGACGAGTACGGCAATCCCACGCAGAACGTCTACATCCTGAAGGTCGAGCGCGTTGGTGGAAAGCTTCAGAACACCGTAATCCACACCTACCCGATGGTGTCGCAGTTCTGGACGTACAAGCCCGACGAGTTCCTCAAGTTGCCGGCCTACGACCGCAACTACCCTCCGGCAAAACCGTGAGGACGATGGAGCGGCGACGTCACTGCATGAAGCGCACGACGCCCGTGACGCCGTCGACGGCCACGGTGGCGCCGTGGGGGATGCGTCGGGTGGCGTCGGCGACGCCGAGAACGGCGGGAATGCCGCGTTCGCGCGCGAGCGATGCGAGATGTGACGTGCTGCCGCCCAGCTCGGCCACCACGCCGACGACGCGCTCCAGCACCGCGGTCAGCGCGGGCCCGGCGACCTGCGTGACGAGGACCTGACCTGGCTCGACGTGCTCGAGGTCGTGCTCGCTGAGGACGATGCACGCTTTTCCCGCGCCCCAGCCCACACCGGCGGGCTGGCCGCGCAACGCGGGATGACGCAGCCACAGCGCGTCGGGCGTCGGTGCCGGCTCGACGCGCAACGGACGCGCCTGGAGGATCTGCAACCCGACGTCGCCGAGCGCCCACTCGACCTCGACCGGGCCGCCGAGGATCGCTTCCGCCTTCATCGTCAAGCGCGCGAGCTCGATGGCCTGGGCCGCGTCGAGACAGGGCGCGTCCACGAGGTCGGGTGCGACGGCGTGCGGTCGTGGGCCGTCGTGGCCGGCGCGTACGACCCGGTCCTTGCGGCCGGGCTCGACGCCGGCCAGCGTGCCGTCGCGCCGCACGACGAAACGGTCGGGCACGACCTCGCCTTGAGCGACCGCTGAGCCGAGGCCCCACGTCCCGGTGATGAGCACGTCACCGTCGGTGGTGCGGCTGAGCGCGCCTCCGGCCGCGCGCGCGGGGACCAGCTCCTGGACGAGCACGGCCATCGCCGTCGCAGAAGGATCCACGCCGTGCGTTTCCATGTAGTGCAGTGCGCGCGTCGCCCACAGCGCGGCCCAGCACGCGCGTACGGCGGTGATCAGATCGGCGTCGGTCCCGATCCCGAGGAAGGTATCGAACTGGCCGGCGAACGATGCCGCCGGAGTATCCTCCAGCAGCGCTGAGGAGCGCGCGGCTACCAGCGCGCCGGGCTTCGCGGTCAGGCGCGTCCAGGCGGCGGTCAGCGCCGCCGCCACGTCGGGCGCCAGCGGGGATCGCTGGAAGGCGAGCCTCACCTCGAGCGCCAGCCGGCGCCGCTCGAAGCCTTCAGCGGCCGCGAGGCGGCGGGCCGGCGCCTCGCCGCCGGCGAAAGCGAGCTGGGCTCGATACGCGGCGGCGGTGAGGCACACGCCGTCGGGAACGGGCAGGCCGCTCCGGCGCAGACGCCCGAGCGTGGCCGTCTTCGGTCCGACGCGATCAGGCGTCGCGTCGGAGGGATGGGCGAGATCGACGACGTAGCGGTCCATGTCGGGCCGACTATATATATATCAGGAGAAGCCATGACGGACGTGAAGGCCGCCATCCGGGATCTCGTCGTCGCCAACCGAATCCTGGCCAACGAAGACGTCGTCGACGCGTATGGCCACGTGAGCCTGCGCCACCCGGCGCATGCCGCGCGCTACCTGCTCGCGCGCTCGCTCAGTCCCGAGCTGGTCGAGCGTGACGACATCATGGAGTTCGAGCTCGATGGCACACCTGTGGGCGACAGCCGCCAGCCCTATCTCGAGCGCTTCATCCATGGCGCGATCTACGAAGCGCGCCCCGACGTCCACGCCGTCGTGCACGCGCATGCCGAGGCGGTGCTGCCCTTCACGATCACGACGACGCCGCTGCAGCCGGTCATCCACTCGGGCAGCTTCATCGGCGCTCACGTCTCCGTCTGGGACATCAGGGACAATTTCGGCGACACCAACCTGCTCGTGGCGAACATGGCGCAGGGCCGCGACCTGGCGCGCTGCCTCGGCGGCGACAACGTGGCCTTGATGCGCGGCCACGGCTTCGCCGCGGCGGCGCGCTCGCTCATCGAGGTCGTTCGCATGTCGGTCTACGTGCCGCGCAACGCGCGGGCCCTGCTGGCCGCGACGGGCCTCGGTCCGGTCACGCCGCTCTCGCCCGGCGAGATCGCGGCCCGGGCGGCCGGTTACCAGCCGCAGTCGCCGGAGACGTGGCGGGCGTGGGAGTACTGGGCGCGGCGCGCGGGCTGCGGCCATCTGCTGTCCCGGCGGCCGGTCAGATCGGCCAAGAAGCCCCGCCGCTGACTCACGCCTCGGGCAGGATCACGAGTCGCAGCACCCGCTCGGGCGCGCGCTCGTAATCGGCGAACGCCGCCGCCACGCGCTGGAGCGGATACTCCGCGGTGACGAACGGCGCGAGGTCGATCGCGCCGGCGGCGGCCAGCTCGATGCAGGGCTCGAAGTCGCCGCTCGTGAGCGCGCGCGCCCCGTAGATCGTCAGCTCCTTGTAGTAGACGGGGAACGTCGAGAATCCCTCCACGGGCTGGTGACTGATCGCGTAGAGCAGCAACCGGCCGCCCGGACGAAGCATCCGCATCGACAGCGCGAGCAGCTCGGAGCCACCCGCGGTGTCGATGACGACATCGGCGCCGGCGCCGCCGGTCAGCCGGCCGACCGCGGCGGCAGCATCCTCATCGCCTCCGACCACGTGGTCTGCCCCGAAGCGCTGCGCGAGCTCGAGCTTCCACGGACTGCGCGACACCCCGATCACGCGATGAGCGCCGGCCAGCTTCGCCAGCTTCGTATGGAGGAGCCCGGTGGCGCCCTGGCCGAGCACGACGACGGTCTCGCCGTCGGCGATGCCGACGCGCTGCTGGGCGTGACGCACGGTGGCCATCGTCTCGATCAGCGTCGCCGCGGCCAGCGGCAGGTGCGGCGGCAACGCGTGGACGTAGCGCGCGGGCAGCGCGACGTGCTGAGCCAGCGTGCCATCCATCTCGCGGCCGAGGAGTCCGGCGTCGCGACAGAGATTGCCCTGCCCGCGCCGACAACAGTCACACGAGCCGCACGCGATGATCGGATCGATGACGACACGCTGGCCCGCGGTGAGCCGCCGGACGTCGGCCCCGACGGACTCCACGACGCCGGTCGCTTCGTGGCCCATCACCCGGGGGTAGAGCACGCCCGGATGCTCGCCGGTGTAGATGGCGAGATCCGTGTGGCACACCGCCGTCGCCGCCACGCGCACCACGACGTCTCCGCGCTCGGGCACTGGCACCGCGCGATCGACCAGCGCGAAGCGATGCGGAGCCTGGAGGACGGCGGCGCGGCTACTCATTGATTGACCACATCAGAGGGGGCGCGACGCCCCCTCCGATACCTCCCCGGTTCGCGCGGCGAGCCACGACCGCCGATCCCGCCTGATTGACCACATCGGAGGGGCGCGACGCCCCCTCCGATACCTCCCCGGTTCGCGCGGCAAGCCACGACCGCCGATCCCGCCCTGCGGACCTACATGACGACGGTGATTTCTTCTACCGGGAAGTTGGAGATGATCTCGGTGCGATCGGGGTGCACGATCAGCATCTCCTCGATCCTCACGCCGAACTCGTACCTCTTGCCGTGCTGGGTCTCGAGCGCGAAGACCATGCCGGGCTGGATCTCGAGGGGATGGTCCAGGGACCAGATCCGCGAGATGACCGGCGGATCGTACTGCGCGACCCCGAGGCCGTGGCCCCAGAGATTGGCCGCCGCCTGGTCCTCCTCCTCGTAGCCCCACGCTTCCTTGGCCGACGGCCACTTCAGCGCGATGTCCCGCGTCGTCACGCCCGGCCGCACCGTGTTGATGGAGTCGTAGAGCCACTTGAGCCCGGTCGCGTAGTAGTCCTTCATCTCCTGGGTCGGCTTCTTCCCCACGCAGTACGTGCGGTAGTAGCACGACTTGTAGCCGTTCCAGGTGAGCGCGGCCAGATCCATGAAGACGATCTCGCCGGGCTTGATGATGCGGTCGGAGAAGTTCCGCCAGTTCGGCCACGTGTTGGGCCCCGACGAGACGATGACGTCCTCGACGTCTTCCATGCCCGGGATGTTGTACAGGAACTCCATGATGTGGGCGGTCACCTGGTTCTCGGTGAGGCCGGGCTTGAGGAACCGCATCGTCTCCCAGTGGGCGGCATCGCCGATGGCCCCGACGATCCGCAAGCACTCCTGCTCGTCCTCGTTCTTGATGGCGCGGGCCTCCATCATCGCCGTCATGCCGTCGGCCCACGTGAGCTTCGAATCCCGGAACTGGTTGATCATGTTGATGTCGATGAAGTCCACGCCCAGCGGCTTGTCGGCCACCTGGTAGCGGTTCATCTCCTTGACGATGGCGTCGGTGAACTTCTTCACCTGCTGTCGCGACGCCGGTCCCGCCGCACCCTTGATCCACGCGTACGAGTAGCGGATGTTCTCCTTCGGAATCCAGGGCGCGTGGCGCTGGATCTGAAACCCGATGTCGCCCTGCTCGAACAGCACGGGCGGGCCGTCGCCGCAGAGCAGCGCGTAACGCAGTCCGGGCTTGAGCCGGTTCCAGCCCGGCGTGAGCGTGCTCGTCACGTAGCGCACGTTCTCGTCGTACATCAGCAGCAGCGCGCCCAGGTTGTGGGCCTTCATCCGTTCGCGCGCGCGCTCCAGCCGATACTTGCGCAGACGGTCCCAGTTGATGCGCTGCTGCCAGTCCACCCCCGCGATGCCGAAGTTCGCCATGGCGTCCCTCTCGCTTACCGCCCGTTCAGCGTCTCGATGACCTTGACGACGACCGCGAGGTCTTCACCACCATGGCCCGCGCGCTGCACGGTCGCATAGAGGCGCTCGGCCACGTCGGTCAACGGCAGCGCGGCGCCGGCCGAGCGGGCCGCGTCCTGGATGAGGTGCAGGTCCTTCATGAAGAGCTCGAGCTTCATCTGGGGAGGAAAGTCGCCCTTGACGATGAGCGGGCCGCGGACTTCGAGCATGCGCGACGCCGCCGCGCTGGTCGTCAGCACGTCGAGCACGAGCGCGGGGTCGAGCCCGGCCTTCTTCACCAGCGTCAGGGCTTCGGCCGCGGCGGCGCTGTGCAGCGCGACGAGGAGGTTCGCGGCGAGCTTCACCACCATCGCGTGGCCGGCCCGCCCGACGTGGATCGCGCGGGGCAGGATCGTCTCGAGCAGCGGACGCCAGCGCTCGTAGATCGCGCGATCGCCGCCGACGATGACGATGCCGTCGCCGCGGGCAACCTGAGCGCTGGTCCCGCTGATCGGACAGTCGAGGAAGTCGCGCCCGCGCGCCTCCGTCTCGCGGGCGAGCCGCTCGGTGAGCGCCGGCGAGATCGTGCTCATCTGCACGACGACCTGGCCGGGGCGGGAGCCTTCGAGCACGCCGCCGCGCCCGAGAATCGCCTCCTCCACGGTGACGAGGGACGGCAGCACGGTGCACACGATCTCCGACGCGCGCGCGACCTCGGCGGCCGACGTGGCCGACTTGCCGCCCCGAGCCGTCACCGCGTCCACCTTGTCGGGCAGGACGTCGTAGCCCACGACCTGATGGCCACCGGCCAGCAGGCGCGATGCGATGGCGTGTCCGAGCAGCCCGAGCCCTACGATACCGACGGTGGCCACGGCATCCTTCCTCCTGTTCGAGCGCCGGCTTTGCCGGCGCAATCCCCCTCTCTGGGGGAGGTCTCGGAGGGGGCCGTCGAGGCCCCTCCGACGTTAGATGGCGTGTCCGAGCAGCCCGAGCCCTACGATACCGACGGTCGCCACGGCATCCTTCCTCCTGTTCGCGCTCCGGAGAGCCCCCTCCGACGTTAACAGTGCCGGCAGGGCGGAAAATCGCGCGAGTACACCGGGTTCTTCAGATAGTCGTCGGCCTTGTAGGGCCCGAACTGCGACACGTTCGGGAATGTGTGGATGACCGTGTTCTGCAGACGGTCGTTCACCTTCTCGACCTTGCGCACGTAGACGTTCTCGATCGGGTTGCCGAAGTCGTCGAAACGGATCGGCCCGCGCGGCGCATCGGAGAGATCGACCTTGCGAAGCGCGGTCACGAACTTGTCGACGTTCTCGATGTCACCGCCCGTCGCCTCCAGCGCCGCCTTGAGCGCCATGCCGGCGACATACATGCCCTCGGAGTAGTACGACGGAACTTGCTTGTACTTCGCCTCGTAGGCGCCGGCGAATTTTTTGTTGGCCGGCGTCTGGAGCGCGGCCGAGTAGTGAAGCGCGGTGACGACGCCCAGCACTTCGTCACCCATGGTGCGCAGCACGTGCTCGTCGGTGAAGGTACCGCCGCCGATCAGCGGGATGCGCTCCTTGAGGCCAGCATCGGCGTATTGCTTCGAGAAGCGCAGCGCATCGGCACCCGAGAACACGCAGTACACGGCGTCGACGTCGCGCCGGAGCTGGGCCAGGTACGGCCCGTAGTCGGGCGTGTTGATCGGCGACCACAGCTTCTGCACGACCTGCCCGCCCGCCTCCTCGAACGTGCGGTGGAAGCCGGCGGCGACCTCCCAGCCGAACGCGAAGTCGTACCCGATGATCGCGATCTTCCGGTACTTGAGGTTCTCGTACGCCCACTTGCCGAAGGGATGCGACGGCTGCGAGCTCGACCAGCCCGTGCGGACGATGTAGTTGCTGCGCTTGCGCTGCGTGATGTCCTCGGACGACACGATCGGAAAGATGGTCGGGACCTTCTTGCCGTCGACGTAGGGTGCGATCGCGTAGCCGATGGCGGCGCTGATCGGGCCGACGATGACGTGGACGTTCTGACTCTCCACCAACCCGCGCGCCTTCGTCAGCCCGGTGGCCGGCTTGCCCTCGTCGTCTTCGGTGATCAGCTTCACCTCGCGGCCGGCCAGCCGGTATTTGTGCTCGTCCAGGTACATCTCGAAGGCGTTGGCCATGTCCTTGCCATTGGGCGCGAACGGTCCCGTGAGCGAGACGATGAACCCGATTTTGATCGGGCCCTTCTGGGCCGACACGCCGGTGACCAGGATCGCGACGAGCGCGCCCAGCGCGACGAGGACCAAGCCGAGGCTCTTGCGCATGCGGAGCTCCTTTGAGGCGAGCATCAGGTCGACGAGGCGGAACGGGCCGCATCGGTCGCCAGCAACAGCGTGGCGACGCTCGAATCGAGGTGACCCCAGTACCTCTCGATGGCGACGACGACCGTCGTCGCGGCGTCCAGGCCGAGCATGCGGCCGTATCATACGCCAGATCGGCCGTAGTAGGATCAGACCCCATGCCCGGTCAGGACCTCCGGTCGTTCGTCGCCGCCTATGACGCTCGCCATCCCGGCGACGTCGTGCGGGTCGGCGAGGCGGTCGGTCTCGAGCACGACATCATGGCCGTCGTCCTCGAGTACGAGCGGCGCCGGCGCTACCCGATCATCCTCTTCGAGAAGGTGCGCGACCACGACATTCCTGTCGTGGCCAACGTCGTGGCGAGCCGGCGGGCGCTCGCGTTCGCCCTCGGTGTCGACGAAGGCCGGCTCGCCCACGAATACGCGCGGCGCATCAAGGAGCGGATCAAGCCCGTCATCGTGCCCGATCCGCCCTTCCGCCACCGCGTGAGCACTGGCGACGCTGTCGACCTCGCCGCGTTGCCCATCCCGACCTATTTCCCCGGCGACGCCGGCCGCTACCTGACGGCGGGGATGCTGGTCGCGCGCGATCCCGACACCGGCGTCGAGACCGAGGGCTACCACCGCTTCCAGCTCAAGGGCCCCAAGCGCATGGGCGTGAGCCTCCACTCGCGCCGCCGGATGTTCGAGTACCAGCGGAGGGCGGAAGCCCGCGGCCAGGCGTTGCCGTGCGCCGTCGTGCTCGGCCTGCATCCGCTCGTCTCGATGGGCTCGCTCGCCTACCCGCCCCCCGACGTCGGCAAGTTCGAGGTGGTGGGCGGCCTCCTGGGCGAGCCGCTCGAGATCGCGCCGTGCACCACGGTCGACGTCCACGTGCCGGCCGCGGCCGAGATCGTCATCGAAGGCGAGATCCTTCCCGGCGTGCGCGAGCCGGAAGGGCCGTTCGGCGAGTTCACCGGCTATTTCTCACGCCGGTCCACCGAGCACGTCTTCGTGGCCAGGGCCATCGCGAGGCGCGAGCGGCCGTGGTTCCAATCGATCGGCTCCGGTCGCGCCGGCGATCACATCACGACGCTCGGGCTGATTCGCGAGGCCGAGATCTGGAACGCGCTCAGCCGCACGATTCCCAACGTGACCGGCGTGCACGTGCCGCTGTCGGGAACGTCGTCCTTCACCGCGTACGTCGCGATCAAGCAGGGCCGCCCCGGCGAGGCCAAGCAGGTCATTCCCATCGTGCTGGGCGTCGATCACTACCTGAAGCTCGTCATCGTCGTCGACGACGACATCGACGTCTTCGACGAGTCCGACGTGATGTGGGCGGTGGCCACGCGGATGCAGGCCGATCGCGATCTCGTCACGATCTCCGGCAGCCTCGGCGCCCTGCTCGATCCCAGCGCCGACGAGCAGGGCGTCACCGCCAAGCTCGGCATCGACGCCACCCGACCCTTCGGGCAGCCCTTTGCCGACAAGCTCGTGATGGATCCCGACCGCATGGCGTGGGCGCGCCGACTCGTGGAGAGACTCTCATGACCAAGCGCTACATCGACCTGTCGGTCACCGTCGACGATCGCACGATGAGCCCGCCCTCGACCAATCTCCGGCTCGAGGTCACGCCGCACCGCCGCGGCCCCGGCTTCTGGCAGGTGTCGAGCGTGCACCAGAGCCTGCACACCGGCGCCCACATCGACTCGCCGCTCCACGTCTTCGCGGACGGCATCACCACGGCCGAGATCTCGCTCGATCAGGTCATGGGCGAGGCCATCGTCGTCGATCTGTCGTTCGCGGGCACGAATCACAAGATCACGATCGACGACCTCAAGCGCGGCGGGGCCGATCAGGTGAAGAAGGGCGACATCGTGCTCCTGCGCACGGGCTGGACCGACACGATGTACGGCAAGTGGCCCGACTACTTCACCCAGTCGCCGTACTTCCCGCCGGAGTCGGCGGAGTGGCTGGTCGCCAAGGGGCCGAAGAACATCGGATTCGATTTCTTCGAGGAGTACTGCGCGCGCCTGCCCGAGTTCACGTCCGAGGATTTCCCGATGCACCGGGTGATCCTCGGGGCCGGCGTCGTCATCATGGAGGGCCTGACGAACCTGGGCGCCTTGCCGAAGCGCCGCGTCGACTTCGCCGCGCCCTTCTACAAGATCGCCGGCACCGAAGGCGCGCCCGCGCGATTCTTCGCGATCGTGTAGCCGAGCTACTCGATCCCGCGATACCAGCCGGCTGGCGGCGGCGCCCACTGCCACGCGCGCACCCAGCCCTTGGTGCGCAAGCACCCGCGGTACACCTCCTCGACGAAAACGACCCCGTACTGCACACCGGTGGGATTCGGCGCCGCTTGTCGCGCACACTCCAGATTCTCTCGCGCGAAGTCGTCGCCACTGGCGTTGAGACGTGACCAGTAGTACTGGGCGCAGCCGACGAGCGACATGGCGAGCACGAGGAGACCGAGACCCGTCACACGATGAATCATCGGCAGCTCTCCCGGCTCAGCCCGGGCGAATGCATGGCCGCACGACTCAATGGCCGGCGGAGCCCGAAAATGACGGCGCCGCGACGCCATCGATCACCACATCGACGCACGCCGGCCGGCCGGATCGCGTGGCCCGCTCGAGCGCCGGCGTGAGCTCGTCGGCTCGCTCGACGCGCTCGCCATGGCCGCCGAGCGCCTCCACGACGCGGTCGTAGCGCGTCGGCAGCAGCGCGCAGCCCACGGCGCGCGCGGCGCCATAGTGCTGCACCTGGAGCTGATGCTCGGCGTTCCAGCGGGCGTCATTGCCGACGACGGCGACGATCGGGATACCGTGGCGGACGGCCGTGTCGAACTCGAGCGCGTGGAACCCGAACGTGCCGTCGCCGAGCGTGGCGATGACCGGGAGCTCCGGCCGCGCGAGCTTGGCGCCGAGCGCCATCGGCACGGCGCTGCCGATCGATCCGGCCGGGCCGTTGATCAGCCGGTGGCGAGCTTCGAGCGCGGCCTGGCACCACTGGCCGAACTCGCCGCCGTCGCTCACGAGGATGCCGCCGGCCTCGAGGCGCGGCTGGATCGCGGCGCAGACGCTCAGGGGATGGAGCGGCGCGGCTGGCGATCGTCCCAGATCCTCCCACGACGCCGGCCTCGTGATCCGCGCGGCCTCGACTTCCTTCGTCCACGTGCTGCCCTGCCAGACGCGCTCACTCGCTGCCGTCACGAGCTGACGAGCGACGGCGCCAGGATTGGCGGCCAGGGCCAGCGCCAGACGCTCGCTCGATCTCGGCGGCGCCACGTCCACGACGATGAACCGGCAGCGCTCGGCAAAGGCGGGCGGCCCGCCGAAGCGCAGCGTGAAGTCGAGCCGCTTGCCGAGCAGCAACACGAGGTCGGCCTCACTCAGGCAGCGCGTCGCGCCGCGCAGGCTCGGATCGTTGACGCCGCGCGGGCTCTCCATCAACAGGGCCGGGATCCCGGTCAGCTCACTCAGCCGCTCGACGTCGTTCCAGCGTGCCGAACGACCCATGGCGGCACCCGCGATGATCAGCGGACGCCTGGCCTGGCCGAGCAGGTCGAGCGTCCGGCGGATGAGCACGTCGTCCATCGGGCGCGGCTCGGCTGACGGAGCGGGCGCCGGCGACGCACTGGTCACGCGAGCTTCGAGCAGATCTCCGGGCAAGCTCAGGTGCACGGGCCCCGGAGGCCACGCCGACGCGAGCGAAAGCGCCCGCGTCATCTCCTCGCCCATGCGCTCGGCGCTCTCGACCATCCACGCCGCCTTGCTGACGGGCCGCGCGGCGCCGACCTGATCGATCTCCTGGAACGCGCCGCGTCCAGCCTGGGAGCGTGGCGCGTGCCCGCTCAGCAGCACCACGGGCGACTCGGACATCAGCGCGGTGTACAGCGCCGAGATGGCGTTGAGATGACCGGGACCGGCCGTGACCAGCGCCACGCCCGGCTCTTCCGTCATGCGCGCCCAGCCGTCGGCCATGTGCACGGCGGCGGCCTCGTGCCGCGTGTGGATCAGTGTGATGTCGCGGCCCACCGTCGCGTCATAGACGGAGAGAATCTGGTTGCCGGACAGCGAGAACAGATGGCGCACGCCGGCCATCGCCAGCGCATCCACGAGGAGATCAGCGCCGCGCGCGGACATGGGAGCCGAATTCTACCTCGATCGCGTGTATCGAACGGGCGACATCGGCACCGCTCGCGCGCCGAGTAGAATGCCGGCATGGGGACGTTCAGCGTCCAAGCGACGGTGGCCAATCTTGCCGATCCGACCATGCGCGTCACGCTCGGGCTTCTGGTCGATACCGGCGCGACGTGGACGACGCTTCCCGGCGATGTCGCCGCCGACATTGGAGCCGCCCAACTCGGCATGCGTCGAGTGCGTCTCGCCGACGGCCGTGTCGAGGAGTGGCCGGCGGCGGCCATTCACATCACTCTCGACGGTCATGAAGGACCGACCTTCTGCCTGATCGGGCCTCGAGGCGGCCCCTCGCTGCTCGGCGCCGTCACGTTGGAGGAGTTGGGCCTCGCGGTCGATCCGGCAGCGCGGCGACTGGTTCCGGCGACCGGCTACCTGATCTCGCTGACGGTCTGATGCGCTACTGCGGGCCCCGCAACCCGTAGCGCTCGATCGCCCACGCCTTCTGTTTGAACTTCTGGACCTTGCCCGAGCCCGTGAGCGGAAACTCGCTGACGATCTCGACGTGCTTCGGCACCTTGAAGTTGGCGATCGTTCCGCGCGCGAACTCGACGATCTCCTCCGCCGTCAGCGTCTCGCCCGACTTCGGGATGACGAACGCCATCACGGACTCGCCCATGACCGGATCGGGCACGCCGACGATGGAGACGTCGAGGATCCTGGGGTGGCGCAGGTAGAAGTTCTCGATCTCGGCGGGATAGGTGTTGAAGCCGCCGACGATGATCATGTCGGTGAGCCGCCCGGTGATCCGGAGATAGCCCTCAGCGTCCTTGACGCCCATGTCGCCGGTGTGAAGCCACCCGTCGCGGATCTTCTCCGCGGTGGCGTCGTCCTGCTTGTAGTAGCCGAGCATGAGCGATGGGCCCTTGACGCAGACCTCGCCCTCTTCGCCGGCGCCGAGGACGCGACCACTGGTGGGATCGACGATCCGGTCCTCGAGCTCGGGCGTCACGCGGCCGACCGTGCTCACCCGCTTGTCGATGGGATCGCCCAGACGCGTGAAGTGCGTGCCGCCGGTCGCCTCGGTCAGGCCGTAGACGACGGTGGCGTCCATACCCAGTCCGTTCTCGCGGTCGAGGATCCGTCGCATCATCTCGATCGGCACGGGCGCCGCGCCGATCGTCCCCGTGCGCAGCGAGCGGAGATCGAACTGCTGGAAGCGTGGATGGCCGAGGATCGTGATGAACATCGTCGGCACACCCGAGAAGATGGTCACGCGCTCGTCCTGGATGAGCCGCATGGCTGCCTCCGGCTCGAACGTCTCCATCAGGACCTGCGTCGAACCGGCCAGCGTGTTGGCCACGATGCCGCCGAGTGCGCCGAAAATGTGGAAGTAGGGCACGGCCACCAGGGAGCGGTCGTCGGCCGTCCACTCGTGCAGGTCGAGGTAGACACGGGCCTTGTACCAGAGCGTGCCGTGCGAGAGCAGGCAACCCTTGGGCTGGCCGGTCGTCCCCGACGTGTAGAGCATCTCGGCGGGATCGTCGGGCCGGACGCGAATCCGCTCGAGCTCACCCGGCGCCACCCGCGCCCCCCGCTGCTCGACGTCGGCCCAGTCGAGGCAGCCCGGATCGCGCTCGGCGCCCAGGACGATGACGTGGCGCAGCTCGGGAAATTTCGGGCTGAAGAGTCGGCGATCCTGCCGCCACATGACGTCAGGGACGACCTCGCGCACCAGCTCGTTGTAGTTCACGCCGGCCGGCGGGAAGCGGTCCATCATGACGAGCGCCCTGGCGTCGGACTGGCCCACGAGGTACTCGACCTCGAAGGGCCGGTAGCGACTGTTGCACGTCACCGTCACGGCGCCGATCTTGGCCAGTGCGAAGTTCACGACGTTCCACTCGATGCAGTTCGGCATCCACACGACGACGTGGTCGCCGGGGCCGAGGCCGAGGGCCAGGAGGCCGCGCGCGAAGACGTCGACTCGTTCGCGCAGCTCGCGGTAGCGGAGGCGCTGGCTGCCGGCGATGACCGCCGCGGCCAGGGGATGGCGCTCGGCCGCCTCGTCCAGGATCTGGCCGAGCGTGAGCGGGGAGTCGGCGGTCACGGCTTGCGCTTGCCCAGCCGCTCGAAGAGCTGCTGAGTCTTCTCGAGCGCCGGCCCCAGCTCGTCCTTCCCGATGCCACGTTCCATGGCGGTCCTCAGAAACGCCCACAGCTTGTCGCAGGTGACGAGCGCGCCGTCACGATCGCCCTCGTCGGTGAGACGCTGGATCAGCGGGCTGCGGGCATCGACGATCGCATCGAGCGCACGAATGAGCGGCCCGCGCGTCTCCTCCTGCCGGTCGGCCCCGACACCCTGGAAGTTGAGCGCGCGCAGCAGCGGCTCGAGCGCCTCCTCCCACATGCCGCCGTCGACGCGTCGGATGCCGAGCTTGGTATAGCCCCACCAGAGTCGGCGTTCCAGCTCCTGCCGTCGCTTCGGCGCGATCCCCTCCTCCGGGATCGTCCCCAGCAGCGTCTCGGCGCGGTCGAGCGCGGCCAGACACTCCTCCTCCTTGCCCTCCTGCATGCGACGAATCGCGTCGGCGGTGAGCTGACCGACCTCGCCGCCGAACGTGGCGGCGAGCATCTCCCGGAACGACGCCTGCACCGGCGGCGGGCAGTCCTCGTCGGCCTGCGCCTCTCGCAGCAACCGTCGCGCGACGTGAAACTCCTGGCGCTGCAACAGCGCAGTCGCCGCCTCTTCGTACGTCGGCCACAGCCCTGCGCGCGCCGTGCGGACCGCGTCGTGCAGCGTCTCGTCGTCGGCGGCCACGGTGAGCCCGCTCTCGAACCACGCGATGGCGGCGCGCAGCGTGTCGATCCGCTCGCCGGCGTCGCCGGCGCCGGCCTGAACTCGCGCGAGCAGCGCCTGGCCCGCGTGGAGCGCGAGCTGAGCCATGTGTCGCTGCCAGGCAGCGCGGTCCTCGACCGGCGCCGACATGATCGCCTCCTCGAGCGCGGCGCGGGCGCCATCGACGTCGCCCTGCTCCTGCCGCGCGAGACCGATGAGGCCCCAGAGTCGCGCCGTCTCGCCGGCCGACAGCCCTCCTCGCGCCAGGGCGGCGGTGGCCTCGCTCTCGACCACGGCGTACTGCTTGCCCTCCCAGAGCGCATAGATCCGATCCGACGCCGACATTGCGGGACGGGGGGCGGGCTGAGCCGCTGGCGGCGCCGGGCGCGGCGCGGCAACGCTGCGTGGCTCGAAGATCTCGACTGACCCCGCTTCGCCGGCGGCCGCGTCGAGGCCTGACGCGACCGGCTCCGATGTCGCCCTCGGCACCGGCGCTGATGGAGGGAGCGACGGCACCAGTGGTGCCGGGGGTGCGGGCGCGGGTGAAGGAGGTGACGGTGGCGGTGGAGGAGGTGGAGGAGGCGGCGGCTGAAGGCGTCGGGGCGGCTCGAGCGAGGCCGCCTGCGATCGCAGCAGCCGCTCGATCGGCGGCTCTCCTGATGACGGCTCGGATGATGACGGGCCGACGGCGGCGGGGGCTCGCGCGAACGGGGACGAGGCGGTGACAGGTGGCGTCGGCGTAACGAGCGGCGGCCGCGGCTCGCGCGCGGGCCTCGGCGACGGCGCCGCGCGTGGCTGAGGTGATGGATTGCTGGTCGCCGGTCGCCGCGGAAGACGGGAACGAGTCGGCGCCAGCAGCTCGAGCACGCCCAGGACGAGCACGCCGCACGCGATGATCGCGGCGACGAAGACGAGCGCTTCCTCGCTCAGCATGGCACGTCGACGGGGGCGCGCTCGGCGAGGGAACGATACGCGGCGAGCACGATCGCGAGATCCTGGCGGCCGGCGGCGCCGTCCATCTCGCCGGCCTTCCCACGCGCGATCGCGTCGCGGAACGCCGTCAGCATTCCCTCGTAACCCCGGGTGTCGCGGCGAAACACGCGCACGCTCGGCCGGCCCCCGCCACTGACGATGACGAAACGACCGCGGTTGTCCGCGAAGCAGCTCGCTCTCGCTCCCGTCACCGTGGACCATTGAAACTTCGGCAGCCCCGGCGAACCAAGAGAATTGGACACCAGGCCGACCGCACCGCCGGCCAGCTCGGCCAGGACGGCGACGGCGTCTTCGCCGCCCATGGCGACGGTCGGCGGCGGCCGCAGCGCGAACAGCCGGCACACCGGGCCACCCCACCACCTCAGATTGTGAACGTAATGGATGCCGCCGTCGATCAAAGCCCCGCCGCCCGCACGGTCGCGATCGAGGCGCCAGCCCGTCCGCCGCGCGAAGCCGCGGGCGACGAGGTGCAGCTCGCGCAGCGCCCCGAGCCGCCCGCGCTCGATCAGCGCGTGGACGTGGCGGAACGCCGGCATGAAGTGGAACTGCTCGGCCACCATCAGGACACGGCCGGCGGCGGCCGCCGCCGCGATCATCTCGTCGGTCTCCCCGAGCGTGCGGGCGATCGGCTTCTCGACGAGGACGTGCTTGCCGGCGTCGAGCGCCAGCCGGACGTCGGCGAGGTGACGATCGTGCGGCGTGCAGACGATCACGGCGTCGGCGCGATCATCGCTGACGGCCTCGCCATAATCGCCATGGGCGGCGACCGCTCGATAGCGACGCGCGAAGTCGCGAGCGCGGGCCGCGTCACGGCTCGCGAACACCAGAGGCAGGCGCAAACGGCGCGCGGCGGCCGCGTGACGCTGCGCGATCCAGCCGCAGCCGAGAACCACCAGACCGGCCGTCATTCCGATGAATGCTATATTACAAATGTTACGAAAGCATTGTCTCCAGGAGGATTTATGCGCCGAGTGGCGGTGATTGGCGTCGGGGTGACCAGGTTCGGCAAGCACGATCGGACGTCGGCCGAGCTGTTCGCCGAGGCGGCGCGGGACGCGTTGGTCGACGCCGAGCTCGCCCCCAGCGCGATCCAGGCGCTCTACTACGGCAACGTGGTCGGGAGCGAGACCGAGAAGCAGCTCCACACCGGGCCTCAGGCCGCGTCCGTGCTCGGCATCCCCACCGTACCCACGACCCGCTTCGAGACCGCGTGCGCGTCGTCGCACGCCGCCTTCCGTCACGCCACGATGGAGATCGCCGCCGGCGTCTCCGACATCATCATGGTGGGCGGCGCCGAGCGCGTGCTGAACGTCCCCACCGCGGACTCGACCGAGTACTTCGCGTACGCGTCGGACGCCCGCTGGGAGCAGACGCTCGGCCTCACGTTCCCCGGCGTCTTCGCGCTCGTCGCCCGCGCCCACATGGCGAAGTACGGGACGACCGAGGAGCAGATGGCTCACGTCGCGGTGAAGAACCACCGTCACGGCGCGCTGAACCCCAAGGCGCAGTTCCGGAAAGAGATCACGCTCGACACGGTGATGACCTCGCCCTACATCGCCGATCCGCTCAAGCTCTACGACTGCTGTCCCTTCACCGACGGCGGCGCCGCCGTGATCCTGGCCTCCGAGGAGGTCGCCCGACGCCACAAGCGCGCGATCTGGGTGCTCGGCTCGGCGGCCGCGTCCGACTACATGCTGCTCCACGACAAGAAGGATCCCGCCCGCGTCCCGGCCACCGAGCGTGCGGCGGCTGCGGCGTATCGCCAGGCCGGCCTCGAGCCCGATGACGTGGACGTCGTCGAGCTCCACGACTGCTTCACCATCGCCGAGATCGTGGCGACGGAAGGCCTCGGACTCTTCGAGCCGGGCACGGGCGGGGTCGCGGCCGAGAAAGGCTGGACGAGCCTCGGCGGCAAGATTCCCGTGAACACGTCGGGCGGCCTGAAGGCCAAGGGCCATCCGATCGGCGCGACCGGCGCCGCTCAGATCGTCGAGGTCGTGACCCAGCTTCGCCGCGAGGCCGGGCCGCGCCAGGTCGACGGTGCCAAGGTCGGTCTCACCCACACGCTCGGGGGCAACACCGCCACCGTGCTCGTGAGCGTGTTCGGCCGTGACTGAGACGGCGATCACGCTCAAAACGTTCTTCGAGACCGCTCGCGATGGGCGGCTCACGGCCATCAAGTGCGGCCGCTGTGGCAACCTCGAGATCCCTCCCAAGGAGTTCTGCGACGCCTGCGGCCAGCGCGACTGGAAATCGGCGCCGCTCTCGGGTGAAGGAGTCATCGCCTCCTACACGATCATCCGCGTGGCGCCCACCAAGCACGCCGGTGATGCGCCGTACGCGATCGCCGTCGTGAAGCTGCGCGAAGGCGTCTCGCTCCTCGGGCGCCTCGTGGGCATCCCGCTCGACAAGGTGAGCGTGGGGATGCTGGTCCGCTTCCGTCCGCTCGTCATCCGGAACGAGACCGCCGTCGGCTTCGGCCCGGCCTGACACACGGCGTCGCTGCGGCACGATTTCGAGGACGGTCTGGCACGATCGGCGTGAGCCGTCGGCCACCGCAGCGACCGCTCCGCTCGACCCTATAAGTGGTTGGCCGACAGCGCCATCCGCGCGCCGAACTGGCGCGCGAATTGCCTCGCACACCGCCCGATGCGCTTTCGCCGTCACCTCGCCATCGCGACCTGCCTCGCCGCCGTGCTGGCCCTGGCAGTCGGCGCCGCCGCCCAGTCTCCGTTCGACATCGCGCTCGAGGCCGGGCTCGCCGCGATGCGTGCGAACCGGTACCGCGAGGCGCTCGAGCGGTTTCGTGAAGCGGTCGCGGCGGCGCCCGACAACCTGGCTGCCCTGCTCGCAGAGGTCCGCGCCGCCAACGCACTGGGTGAATTCGACGAGGCCGTGGCCACGGCGCGCTCGATCGTCGCCATGGCGGCCGCGCCCGAGCATCAGGCCTGGCTGGCCGCCGTGGCCGAGCGCGCCGGGCTAACCGACGAGGCCCGTGCCGCGTACAAGGCGAGCGTGCAGGGCGAGTGGCTGGGCCGAAGCGACGTCGCCGAATCCTACCTGCTCTTCCTCGTCGACATCGGAGACCACACAGCCGCGCTCGAGCTGGCGCGAACCGAGGGCTGGCTCGCTCCCGACCGCGACTACTGCCGCGATCCACTACCCGGCATCAACCGGCGGACCGGCATGCTGCTCGCGTGGCTCGTTCATCCCGACCAGGCGCCGTGCCTGCTCCAGGTCGCGCGCAGCCTCACCGACGAAGGCTACACGCGGCTGCCGCGGCACATCCTCCTCGATCTGATCGCCAAGACCGACGACCAGAAGCTGAAGGCGCGCGCGACCGCCTTCCTTCGGGCGCGCCTGCCCCAGCACGACGTCCCGACGCTGGCCGAGGCCTTGAACGGCGCCGGCTACTCGCTGAGCCGTCGCCTGCAGAACGACGACGCGATTCGCGCCTACGAGCGCGCAATGGCCATCGATCCGCGCTTCTCGTGGCCACCGAGCAACCTCGCGCGCGTCCACATCAATCGCAAGGACTACGCGCAGGCGCTGGAGTGGTTGCAGAAGGCGGTCGCGCTGAATCCCGACCACCTGCGGGCCGTGCAGAATCTCGGTTGGACGCTGAACGAGCTGGGCCGCCGTGATGAGGCGCTCGCGATCTACCAGCGCGCGCTCGCCCTCGACCCCGACGACGCGTGGACCCACGCCAACATCGGCTGGGCGCTCCTCAAGCTCGGGCGCGAGAGCGAGGCGGTGCCGGCGCTACAGACGTCGCTGCGCCTCGATCCATCGCAGCGCAACGTCCGCAACTTCCTCGACACGCGCTTCGGCGCCGATCCCCGCGTCGGGCCGAGCCCCTTCACCTCGCACGACCGGTGACGCGGGCGGCGCTGGCGCTCGTCGCGCTGCTGCTGGCGATCCTCGTCTGGCCGGCGGCGAGCGCGGCCGAGTCCGACCTGGCCGCCCAGGTCGAGCGCGTGACCAAGGCCTACCGCGACGGCCGCTTCCAGGACGCGCTCACCGACGCCCGCGATCTCGTTCAGCGGGTTCCCGGTGATCCGACTGCCCGGACGCTGTATGGCTCGATCGCCGAGTACATCGGGGAGTTCGACGAGGCGCTCGTCGCGTACGCCCAGGCGCGAACGCTGGCGCCCGACCATCCGGGCGCGCAATTCCGGATGGGCTCCCTGCTGGTTCGCCTCGGCGCCTACGACCAGGCGCTGACCCACCTCGATTTCTTCGTCACGAGCTTTCCGTGGGAAGTCCGGTGGAAGTTCCTCAACGGCCAGCCCGAGCAGAAGGCCGAGATCGTCAAGAGCGAGCGCGGCCTCGAGGCCATCGCGCAGTTGAAGGTCGACATCGTCATGGAAAAGGGCGACGTGGCCCGGGCGCGAACGCTCGCCCAGGAGTACGGCCTCGTCGCGCCGGCGCACGACTACTGCGCCGACGCTCGCCAGCCCGCGGGCCGTCGCGGCGGCGACGAGCAGTTCCAAGCGTTTCGGCTAGCGGCGCTCGCCACGCCTCCCGACGCCGACTGTGTCTGGTGGTACGGGCAGTGGCTGACCGACGAGGGCTACGTGCGATTGGCCCAGATCGTGGTCGCCGAGGCGACGCGGCTGACCACGTCGGCGACGAACAGGCAGTTGGGCGAGCGTTATCTGAAAGTCCGTCTGATCGACGGCCGTCAGATCAGCAAGCGCGCCGAGCAGCTCGCGATCATCGGACGCCAGCGCTATCTGCGTGAGCGCGACGCCGCCGGCGCCACGCAGTTGCTGGAAGAGGCGATCCGTCTCGAGCCCACGTTTCCCCGGCCGTATCTACATCTCGCGCGCATCGCGTGGGATCGCAAGGAGCACGCGAGCGCGCTGAGCTGGCTCGAGCGTGCGCTCCAGGTGGATCCCGAGCACTGGCGAGCCCATCGCAACCTGGCCCAGGTCCTCGTCGGTCTCGGCCGCTTCGCCGACGCCGAGCCGCGACTGCGCCGAGCGCTCGATCTGTTCGCTGACGACCCTGGCGCCCATCTGATGCTCGCCCGCGCGCTCTACGCTCAGGGCAAGTACGAGGAGTACGTGAAGGAAACCCGCGCCGCGTTGCAGCTCACCTCGACGTGGTCGAAGCAGCAATTTCCCGAGGTCCGCGACTTCCTCGCGAAGCACGAGGCCGGCGACGAGCCTGCGGGCCTGCCGCCGGCGCCCGATCCGCGCATCATAATGGGCTGGAACCAGGACTGAGGCGTGGGCGAGATGCTCCGGCAGGCACGGGTTTCGGGGCAGCCTGGCACGGCCGCCCGGTCCGGCGCAGCGCGTCGTCCTGACGGCGCTGACGACCTGACAGGTAGTTAGCGAGCGTCGCTCCACCCCCCACGGGTCTGGCCTGCGATTTGCCAGATACCGTCGCGGCATGAAGAGGACGCTGCTCGCGCTGGCCACCGTGATCCTGGTCTTCGGCGCCATCGCCCTGCTCGTGTCCGGCGCCGGGTACTACTCGGCCTCATCGCGCGAGGGAGAAGCCCGAGCGTACGTCGACAAGATCGTTCCAGCGGTCGTGAGTCGCTGGAGCACCGGTGACCTCCTCGCCAACGCGAGCCGCGAGATGTTGCGCGACGTCACGTTGGACAGAGTCGACACGCTCTTCGCGTCGTTCAAGCAGCGGCTCGGCCACCTGCGAGCCTACGGCGGCGCGCAGCGCGAAAAGTTCTTCTTCTCGTTCACGACGCGCGGCCGGGTCCTGACGTACGTCTATCTCGTCACCGCGCAGTTCGAGCGTGGGCCGGCCCAGATTCGCGTGCGTGCGATCTGGCGGGACGGCCAATGGAAGCTCAGTGATTTCTATGTCTTCTCCGACTCTTTGGTGCAGAGATGAGCCTACGATTGATGACGATTGTCGCGCTGCTCTTCGCCGCGCTGGCGCTGGCCGCCGCCACGACCGAACAGTCCACACCGAGGCCGCAGGGGCCGGTCAGCGCCGCCATCGAGTGAGGCGCCGCTGACATGCGCGGCCCCACTCGGAAATGGGCGATGAAGATATCTCGCCTGATCGCGGTCTCGACGGCCGCCGGGCTGCTCTCCGGCGGGCTCTTCGGCTACCCACAGCTCCTCGACGCCGGCTGGTCGCCCGAAGCCGCCCTCTGGCTGTCGGTCCTCGGCTTCGTCGGCCCCGCCCTCGTGGTGGCCGGACTCGGCATTGCCTCGCACGCGGTCAGTGAGCTGCTCGGCCTCCGCCGTGAAAACATGTCCGCCATGCTCGACCCGCCGCGGCGGCAGCCGACACCAGGACGACAGACCCGCGCCGCCTAGCGTGAACGGCGACCGGTGTCGGCCGGCGCCGTCGCCAGCCACGCGCGCAACACTTCCGCCACGCTCCATGCCTGGGCCACGCATCCCCGTGGCGTGAATGGCCCGACGGCGTCGAACACCTCGCTGATCGACCCGAAGCACGCCTCTCCGAGGTGCGGCACGAAGCCCTCGAGGAAGCGTCGCGCGCCGGCCCGATCGTCGGGATAGAGGCGCAGCCACGCGTCGACGAAGGGGCCGATCAGCCAGGCCCACACCGTGCCCTGGTGATACGCGGCGTCACGCGCGCGGAGGTCACCGTCGTAGCGCGACTTGTAGTCGGGGTGATCCGGCGCCAGCGAGCGCAGGCCGACCGGTGTGAGGAGTCGCGCGGTGACGACGTCGAGCATGGGCTTCCATCGCGCGACGTCGAGCACGGGATGGCGCAGGCTCAGCGCCACGATCTGGTTCGGCCGGCACGCCGGATCGTCCCCGGCTTCGCCGTCGACCACGTCGTAGCAGTAGCCACCCTCGGCGTACCAGAAACGCTCGTTGAAGGCGGCGCGCGCACGATCGGCGTGGCGGGCCAGCTCCTTGGCCGCGCCGGCATCGCCCTCCTCGTTCTCCCACGCCTCGAGGAGCCGCAGGGCGTTGTACCAGAGCGCGTTGATCTCGACGGCCTTGCCGCGGCGCGGAGTCACCACCCAGTCGCCGACCTTGGCGTCCATCCACGTGAGCGGATAGCCGGGAGCGCCCTGGCGGAGCAGGCCGTCACGCGCGTCCACGCCGATCCCGAAATGCGTGCCGGCCAGATGATGAGCGACAATGTCGCGCAGTCGCGGCATCAGCAGGCGCCGCGTGAGACGATCGTCCGTCGCCGAGAGATAGCGATCGATCGCGTGGAAGAACCAGAGCGTGGCGTCGGCGGTGTGGTACAGCCCGTGATCATCGCCCTCGGGGAAGAGGTTCGGAATGAGGCCGTCGCGCACGTACTGCGCGAACGTGTGCAAGACCCACTCGGCTTCCCTGGCCCGCCCCGTCTGCAGCAGCAGCCCGTCGAGGCTGATCATCGTGTCGCGGCCCCAGTCCGTGAACCAGTGGTAGCCGGCGATCACGCTGCGCGCCTCCTCACCGGCCGCGCGGGCGCGAGCCATCTCCTCGACGCGGCCGGGCGGCGTGACGATGAACTGATCGGCGGCGAGCACCAGCTCGGCGGCTGGGCCCGAGCGCGCCTGGGGCGGTGCCGCCGACAGCAGACGCAGCCGGCGCTCGCGCTCGGCGTGGGCGGCGCCCTCGGGATCGAGCGAGCGGATCACTTCCCAGCGCTCGGTCGAGCCGATGAGCGTGGCCGCTGCGCCCGCGTGGAGATCGAGGCGAAAGTAGCCGGGGCTCCACAATTCACCGGTGTGCTCGTAGCCGCGCGCCCGCTCGATGCGGTAGAGCACGTTGCGCGTCACCTTGCCGTCGAGCGTGAAGGCGCTGGGCACGCCGTGCAGCCTGAGCCGTAGTGGCGGCAGATCCGGCCCGGCGCCGATCTCGAGACGGTCCTCGACCGCCGTGATCGGAAACGACCCGGGCAGCGGAGCGTTGACCGGCACGTGATGGAGCCGGAAGTGCACCGACGGCCGCAAGGTCAGGCGCACGCTTCCCTCGCCAGCGAGGAGCCGGTAGCCGACGTGCACGGTGTTCTGCCGCTGCACGAGCACGATCCGCTTTTCGAGGATGAAGCCGTGGATGTCGTAGCGCCACACCGGCAGACCCAGCTCGAGGCGGAACTCGGTGAGATAGCGCGCGCCCTGCAGCGCCAGCGGGCCATCGGCATTCTCCTCGTCGCTCAGCACGACGACCGTGCGATCCGGCAGCCGTAGTCGCTCCCAGACGTGCGTGAACATGATCGTGCGCCCGGTCCCGAGCGCGGCGACGAGCAAGCCGTGGTAACGCCGCGTGATGACGCCGGAGATGGAGCCGCCGGCGTAGCCACCGAGGCCGTTGGCGAGCAGCCACTCGCCGGTGACGAGCGGCTCGACGTCGCTGGCCTGCGCTCCCGGCCACGGCAGGCGCCGCACCGGGACGTCGATCATGCCCTCGCTCGGATCGCGACTCATCTCATCGCTCGCGGCAGGCCGCGCCCGGCTCGGCTTCCACTAGCTCGCGGCGGGCTCGCGCGGGTGCGACGCGAGCACGAACGCTGCGTGCCCGGCGACGCGCCAGGTGCCGTCCTCGGCCTCGGGCGACGGCGCACCGCACCCGCCATAGCGCGCATCTTCACTGGACCAGATCATGTGCCAGCCGCCCTCGGCCGGTGGTGCCAGCAGCGGCTCGGGCGCCGGCGTGAGCCCGAGGTCCCGTCCGAGATTGACGACGAGCAGCCGATCGCCGTCGCCGAAGAACCTGAGCGCGAGCGCCTCCGGCCCCAGCACCGCTCCGTCCAGAGCACGGCGCTGGCGTCCGCCGATCACGGCATCCTGGCGGCGCAGCGCGAGGAGATCGGTGTGGAGGCTGACGGCCCACGCGTGACGCTCGCGCTCGCCGGGATCGAGCTTGCAGCGCTCGAACGTCGCGCCGTCGCCCGGATCGGGCAGCCCGGCCACCATCGCGGGCGTGGCGAGGCTGGGGAACTGCGCGAGAAATTCGGCTCGGCCCTTCCTCACGAGCGTCGCCAGCTCGGGCGTGTGATCGGCGAAGAAGAGCCAGGGCGACGAGGCGCAGAACTCCTGCCCCTGGAACAGCAGCGGCGTCTGGGGCCCGAGCAACAAGAGCGCGGTCACCGCGCGGAAGCGGCCGGGGTCGGTGAGCTGGTGCAGGCGCTCGCCGCGTCCGGCGTTCGCGACCTGATCGTGGTTTTGTAGGTACGTCACCAGCGCCGACGGCGCGATGTCGCGGGTCGGCGTGCCGCGCCGCTTGCGCTGCCAGTGATAGTGCTGGCCTTGATAGAGGTAGCCCCACTTCGCCGCCGAGACCAGCTCCTGGGGCGTCCCGTGGTAGTCGGTGTAGTACGCCTCGTTGCGCCCAGTCAGAGCGACGCGGGCGGCGTGATGGAAGTCGTCGCTCCACGACATGTCGAGGCCGTGGCCTCCACTCGCCGCCGGGCGCAGCAGCGTCACGTCCTGAGACTCGTTCTCGGCGACGAGCAGCGTGGCCCGACCGCGCGCCGCTTCGCGTACGCGACGGCCGATCGCCGCGAGGATGTGGTCGCCGGAGGCGTCGTGAATCGTCTGAGTCGCGTCGAGGCGCAAGCCGTCGAGGTGGAACTCGTCGATCCAGTATCCGGCGTTGGCGATGAAGAACTCGCGCACGGGACCCGCATTGGTGCCGTCGAAGTTGAGGGCGTCGCCCCACTCGTTGGCGTAGCGGGCGCTGTAGTAGTCGGCGGAGAACTCCCGATGAAACGCCCCGTCGGGGCCGAGGTGGTTGTAGACGACGTCGAGAATCACCCCGAGGCCCAGCGCGTGGGCGCGGTCCACGAAACGACGAAAATCGTCGGGCTCGCCGTAGAGCCGCGTCGGCGCATAGAGGTCGACGCCGTCGTACCCCCACCCGAAGCGTCCGGCAAAATCGGCGACGGGCATGACCTCGAGCACGGTCACGCCCAGGCGCGCGAGCGCGGGCAACTCGCGCATCGCTGCCGCCCACGTCCCCTCGCGCGTGAACGTGCCGACGTGCATCTCGTAGAGGACCTGGCCCTCGCGCGTGACACCGCGCCAGCCCCTGTCCGTCCAGTCGAAGCGGTCGGGATCGACGACGCGCGACGGGCCGTGAGGTCCTTGCGGCTGGAAGCGCGATGCAGGATCGGGCAGCAAGCGCTCCTGCTCATCGAGCCGGTAGCGGTAGAGAGCGCCGTCGCTCAGGTCGGCCACGAGCGTCGAGAAATATCCATCTGGCTCGGCGTCGAGTCGCCTCGTGTCGGTCGACGCCTGACTCTCGATCACGACGTCGACCCGGGTGGCGCGAGGCGCCCACACACGGAAGTGCACGCCACCGGCGACGATGTCCGCACCCACGGGAAGCCGAGGGCGGGACGGCTCGGACGTGGCGTGGCGGGCCGTGATGGCGGAGGAAGACACCAGCGGGAGCATCTTATGCACTTCCGGTGCCCGCAACCGGCCACTTCGGGGCGGCGCTTCGTCCGGCGAGGAGCGTACTTCCGCGAACGCCTACTTCTCGCGAGGCGCTTGCCGTCGCGAGCGTAAGAGAGCGTAGAGCCTGTCAGGACTGATCGGAAGCTCGCGAACGTCGATGCCCAGCGGGCTGAGCGCATCGGTGACGGCGTTGGCGATCGCTCCCGGCGCGCCGATCGTGCCGCCCTCGCCCACGCCCTTGAAGCCACCGAGCGTCGTCGGCGACGGTTGCTCGACGTGATGAACCTCAACGGGGACCATCTCCCACGCCGTGGGGACGAGATAGTCCATCAAGCTGCCGGTGAGGAGCTGGCCGTCGGCGCCGTGAACGACCTCTTCCAGCAGCGCCGCCCCCACGCCTTGAGCGACGCCGCCCACCGCCTGCCCCTCGACGATGAGCGGATTGATGATGCGGCCGCAGTCCTCGGCCACGACGTAGCGCAGGAGCCGTATCGCGCAGGTCTCCGGGTCGACCTCGACGACCGCGAGATGCGTCGCGCTGGACGCCGTCCCAAAGTACGGATCGTAGAAGCGCGTCGCCTCCAGTCCCGGCTCCATGCCCTCGGGCAGGCGCTTGGCACCGCCGTAGGCGAGCGCGGCGATCTGGGCGAGTGTCAGTCCACGGTCGGGCGCGCCACGCACGCGCATCCGTCCATCGGTCCACTCGAGGTCGCTCGCGCTCGCCTCGAGCGCATGGGCGGCGATGGCGAGCGTCTTGTCCCGGATCACGCGTGCGGCCAGCGTCGCGGCGCCACCGGCGAGCACCGCGCTGCGGCTCGCGTAGGTTCCGGTGCCGTGAGGCCCGATCGCCGTATCGCCCTCGACCACGCGTACGCTCGCGACGTCGACGCCGAGCTCTCCGGCGACGACCTGGGCCAGCGTCGTCTCGTGGCCCTGCCCGTGACACGCCACGGCGAAGATGGCCGTCACACCACCGTCGACTTCCACGCGCACCGTCGCGCCCTCGGTTCCCGTCGCGATGTCGGCCCCGGGTGAGACGGGAATGGCCGAGCCCACGCCCGTCAGCTCCACATAGGCGGCCAGGCCGACGCCCAACATCCGTCCGTGCTGCCTCCCCCGCGCTTGCTCGACCCGGAGGTCATCGTAACCGGCCTGCTTGCACGCCAGCTCGAGGCACTCGTGAAATGCGCCGCTGTCCCACTTGATGCCGGACGGTGATCGATACGGCAGATCCTCGGCGCGCAGCAGATTGCGCCGGCGAATCTCGGCGGGATCGAGCCCGAGCCGACGGGCCGCGCTGTCGAGCAGCGACTCCGTCACGAAGACCGAGACCGGCCGCCCCACCCCGCGATACGGCCCCATCGGCGTCTTGTTCGTCGCCACGCCGAAGGCCTCGGCGTGGTAGTGCGGCACGCGATACGGCCCCGGCAGGAACGAGACGACCTGGATGATTTCGATACTCGCCGTCCACGGATAGATCGAGTAAGCCCCGATGTCGGCGACGACCTTCGCGCGCAGCCCGGCGATCCGTCCATCACGGTCGACCGCCAGCTCGGCGTCGATGACCTCGTCCCAGGCCTGCGTCGTCGTCATGAGGTCTTCGCGCCGGTCCCCGATCCAGCGGACGGGACGCCCGAGCGCCCTGGCCAGCGCGCTGACGACCAGCTCTTCGGGATACACCACGCCCTTGACGCCGAAGCCTCCACCGACGTCGGGCGCCACCACGCGGACGCTCGCTGTCGGCAGCGTGAGCAGGTCGGCCAGCACGTCGCGAAGGATTCCCGGAATCTGCGTCGACGACCAGAGCGTCAGCGTCCCACTCTCGGTGTCGGCCAGGCAGGCGCGGCTTTCCATCGTGACCCCGGCGTGGCGATGAAACCTGAAGCGGTCACCGACGACGAGCGCCG
The DNA here is from genome assembly GCA_003220615.1 of Candidatus Rokuibacteriota bacterium. GTDB lineage: Bacteria > Methylomirabilota > Methylomirabilia > Rokubacteriales > CSP1-6 > 40CM-68-15. The sequence goes on along the minus strand of QHTB01000189.1, from coordinate 18,491 downwards.
CGTCCCTGAACGCCGCCGCCACGTCGCCCTGGCTGAAGGTGCGTGTGAGCAGGACGTTGCTCCCGGCCGACTCGTGAACGAGCGCCGCGTCCGCTCCCATCGCCGCCTCAGGATCACTCGCGACGCCGAGCGGCTCGTACTCCACGACGATCGTGTCCGCGGCGTCCTCGGCGGCGTAGCGGCTCTCGGCCACGAGGGCGGCCACGGCCTCGCCCGCATACCTCACCTTGCCGTCGGCCAGCGCCGGCCACTCGGTCGGACGGTAGCTCCTCATGCGCGACGGCGCCTGCATCGCCTTCACGCGACCGCGCAGATCCTGGGCCGTCCAGCACGCGACGACGCCCGGCTGGGCCAGCGCCGGGCGCGCGTCGACCCGTGCGATCCGGGCGTGGGCGTGGGGGCTGCGGAGGAACGCGACGTGCAGGAGGCGTGGACGGTCGAGGTCGGCCACGTAGCGGGCCCGGCCGGTGAGGAAGCGGTGATCCTCGAGACGCGGGATTCTCGCGCCGATCAATTCATTCGGAGGGGGCCTCGGCGGCCCCCTCCGAAACCTCCCCCGGAACTCGATTGCGCCGGCGAAGCCGGCGCTCGAACGCGTCACACTCGGTCATCGTTGATTTTCTCAAAACTCTAGACCGATCCCGTCCGTCACGATCTGCTGTCGCTCTCCTCGCGAAGGTGTGAGCTAACGAGGGCGATATCTCTTCTCCGGAACGTGGCGGTCTAACTCGGTATAAAACTCATGCACCGACCCAAATGGTGGGCCGCTCGCAATTATGGCTACTAAAGCCAAGCGCTTGCCGACGGAATGAGTGTTCCGCACTGTGTAACACAACAGTACCCAAAGGCCCGAGTGCTCCATCGAAGCCGCCACGAAGCCGACCGGGCGGTACCAGTTCAGGTCTTCCCATGGAATGCGTTGTCTGCACCTCACAAAGGCCAATTCAAAGGAATCATTCGAACAGGAGATATCGTAGGGGATCCGCGTAAACATGAACGACCCGGCAGTACTTACGGCTAGCGCGAACAGCATACCGACAAACACGATAGGGCGCGGGTCACGAAACGCGATCCCTCCGAACGCCACCACGGAAGAGATTCCTATCACGATGAAAAATGCCCCTAGCGCCGCCCAGAGTATTCGCTTCACTGCCACCACGCTCGCTCGACGCACGATCGTTTGTCGGGAACGTCCAGGTCAGAACGGGACTTCGGTGCGCTCGTCCTTCACGCGGCGGGCCTTGTGATCCCAGCGGGGCAGCCCGCCGGGCTCTGTCGCCTCGACGGTCACGCGGATGCCGAGACCGATGCGCAAGCCTTCCTCCAGCGCGCGACACAGTCCCTGGCACTCGGCGCCGGAGAGCGCCGGCGCTGGATCGATGCGGACCAGGATGTCGTCGAGCCCGTCGACGCGACGGAAGACAATCTGGAACTCGTCGACGCCGGCGTGACCGCGCACGATCTCCTCGATGCGCCGCGGGTAGACGATGATCCCGCGGACCTTCTTCATGTCGTCGAGGCGGGCCAGCACGCCGCCCTCGAACGCGACCAGCGTGCGCCCGCACGGGCACGGCCGGTCGGCGAGCTGGACGAGATCGCGCGTGCGGTAGCGCAGGAGCGGCATCGCCTTGCGGTAGAGGCTGGTGAAGACCAGCTCGCCCTTCTCGCCCGGCTTCACCGGCCGGTCGTCCTCGTCGAGGACTTCGGGATAGCAGTAGTCCTCGTGGACGTGGGTGAGCCCGGAGCGGGCGTCGCACTCGAAGCCCCACGCGGCGATCTCCGTGAGCCCGGGAAGATCGAACGCCTTGGCGCCGAACGCCGCTTCGATCTTCGCCTTCGTCGCCGGGATCGAGGCGCCCGGCTCGCCCGTGTGCCACGTGATTCGGATCTTCGTCTCCTTCGCGAGGTCGATGCCCTTCTTCTGCGCCTGCTCGGCCAGGAAGAGCGCGTACGACGGCGTGCAACCGAGCACGGTGATCGGATACGTGCGCAGGGCGTCGATGCGCTGATCGGTCCCGAACCCGCCGGCCGGAAAGACGAGACAGCCGATGTCCTGCGCCGCGTAGAACCCCGACCAGTAGCCGATCCACGGGCCGTAGGAGAACGCGGCCATGACCATGTCCGATGGCCGGATCCCGAACGCCCACAGCGAGCGCGCGTAGGAGTGATAGAAGCCGTACCAGTCGTCGCGCGTGTCGAGAAACGCGAGCGGCCGTCCGGTCGTCGCGGACGTCATGTGGACGCGCAGGCAGTCGGCGAACGGAACGGCCAGCAGCGTGCCCCACAGCGGATGGTCGGCCTGATCCTGCTTCAGCTCGTCCTTCGTCGTGAACGGCAGGCGGCGCAGGTCGTCGAGCGAGCGGACGTCGGCGGGCTTGACTCCCGCGGCGTCGAGCTTCCGACGATAGAACGGGCTCGACTGATAGGCGTGCTCGACCTGCTCGTGCAACCGTTGCTCCTGGACCGCGCGGAGCGTTGCCCGCGCCGCCGTCTCGATGTCCGGCTCCAGGTAGCGGGAGTCCATGGCCGGGAAGCATACCCGAGTCGCTCCGCAGGAGCTTAGAGTCTTGACAGGCAAAAGGTTTGACCGTAGATGTTCGGGCCATGAAACCCACTAAAAAAGACATCTCCAGCCTGCGCAGCACCCTGGAATACCTGAAGGAGAACGGCGAGCTGGTCTCGACCGACGTCGAGGTCGATCCCCACCTCGAGGTCGCCGCCATCCAGAAGCACTTCGACGGCGGCGCGCCGCTGCTCTGGGAGAAGGTCAAGGGCTATCCGAACGCGCGCATTTGCAACAACATCTACGCGACCGCCGAGCGGATCGCCCGGCTCTTCGACGTGGACGACCCGCGCAAGCTCAAGTTCAAGGCCGTGGAGGCCATCCGCCAGCCGCTGCCGCCCATCGTGGTGAAGGACGCGCCCTGCCAGGAGGTCGTCATCACCCGGGACGTCGACGTGTGGGACGTCGTCCCGATGATCTCCCACTCCAAGACCGATCCCGGCCGCACGCTCGGCGCCGGCAACACGGTCGTGCGGGGCCAGCACTTCTGGGGTGGCTCGCACATCGGGTACAACCGGATGAACTTCCGCGGCCCCGACTACTCGTCGTTCCAGATCTCGCCCGGGTCGCACATGGACCAGATCGCCACGCACTGGTACAAGAAGGGCCCGATTCCCGTGACCATCAACATCGGCGTGCCGCCGGCCTGCACGATGATGGCGGGCGCCGGCTTCACCTACGTCATCCTGCCGCGCGGCTGCGACGAGCTGGGCGTGGCCGGCGCGCTCCAGGGCTTTCCGGTCGAGCTGGTGAAGGCGCGGACGCAGGACGCGTGGTCGATCGCCAACGCCGAGTACGTCATCGAGGGCTACGTGGACACGACCCAGAAGGTCTGGGAGAGCCCGCTGGCCGAGAAGGAAGACCAGCAGGGCAAGTACGATTTCCATCCCGAGTGGTCCGGCTACATGGGCAAGGCCTACCGCACCTACAAGTTCCAGGCGACCGCCATCACCCACCGCAAGGATCGCCCTCTGTACTACGGCCTCATCGTCCACGCCATGGACGACCACTTCATCGACGTCACGATGCGGGAGGCGTGCTTCCTCGAGCTGGCCGAGCGCATCGTGCCGGGCCTCTGCATCGACACCAACATTCCCATGGGCATGACCGACTGGGGCGGCGTGATCTTCCAGGTCCAGAAGCGCCGCTCGCGCGACGAGGGACTGCAGCGCAACATCCTCTCGGCGGCGCTCTCCATCTCGCTCGGCGCCAAGCTCGGCATCGTGGTCGACGAGGACGTCGACATCTACAACATGGAAGACATCATGTGGGCGCTGGCCACGCGCGTGAACCCGAAGGACGACATCTTGACGGTCTGCGAGGGCGGCTTCGGCCAAACGTTCCAGCCCGCCGAGCGCAGCTCGGCTGGCGACCGCCAGTGGACGCAATCGAACATCCGCTTCTCCGGTGGCATGGCCATCGACGCTACGCGGCCCTTCATCTACAAGGACGCCTTCCGGCGCGCGAGCTACGAGGTCGACATGGTCGATCTCGCCAAGTTCTACACGAAGGACCAGATCAAAAAGGCCAAGGAGACCCAGGTCGACTACGCGAAGTTCATGGCGGATCGCGGGATTTGACGCGACCGCCTGACGTCGACGCCCTGCTCGGCGAGCAGGCGCGGCGCTTCGGCGATCGTGTCTATCTCGAGTGCGTCGACCCGCCCGGGCGGCTGACCTTCGCCCAGCTCGACGCGAGCTGTCATCGTGTCGCCCACTTCCTCGCCGAGCGCGGCGTGCGGGCCAACGAGCGCATCACAGTGCTCGGCGACAACGGCCCGGCCTTCGTCATGCTCTTCTTCGGCATCCTGCGCTACGGCGCGACCGTCAATCCCCTCAACGCCGAGGTGCTCGGGCCCGATCTTCCCCGCGTCCTCTACGACGTCGCGCCGCGCCTGGTCCTCTGGGACCGCGCTCTGGGCGATCAGGCCACCGCCGCCGTCGCGGCGTGTGGCGCCGAGGCGATCGCCTTCGACGAGCTGTTCCCCCGTCTCGCCGAACAGCCAGCGTCTCCGTGCCCGCGGCGCGTGGGAGGACCTCACGACCTCGCGGTCCTCGACTACACCTCGGGCACGACGGCCGCTGCCAAGGGTGTCGCGCTGACTCACGAGGCGTTCGCCTACGGGTGCGATGGGCCGGCGCGACGCTTCGATCTCCGGGAGAGCGACCGCGTGCTGGAATACCGCTCGCTGGCGTGGGCGTCGCCCCAACTCCTCTCGCTCGGCGGCACGCTCCACACGGGCACCGGGCTCGTGCTGGCCCGGCGATTTTCTCATCACCAGTTCTTCGACTGGATCCGCGACCAGCGCGTGTCGATCGTGATCGGCGTGCCGACGGTGATCAACATGCTGCTCGATCGGCCGGTCGCCCTCACCGGCGCCGATCTCCCCGGCCTCCGGTTCATGACGAGCAGCTCGGCGCCGCTCAGCGTGGACCGCCAGCTCGAGTTCGAGGATCGCTACCGGATCCCGATCGTCCAGGGCTGCGGGATGACCGAGGCGGGCTGGATGGCCGGCAACCCGCCCGACGCGCGTCGTGTGGGCTCGATCGGCCCGCCGATGCCACACGTCGTCGCGTCGATCATCAGCGAGACGGGCGCGGCCTGCGCCCCGGGCGAGGAAGGCGAGCTGCTCGTCAGCGGACGTCAGATGGCCAGCGCGTATCTCACGGCGCGCGACCGGTTGGAGCCGATTCCCCAGGACGGCTTCCTCACCGGCGATCTCGCGCGCGTCGACGCCGACGGCTACCTCTACGTCACCGGCCGTAAGAAGGACCTGATCATCCGCGGCGGGGTGAACGTCGCGCCGGCCGAGATCACGACCGCGCTGCTCGCCCACGCGGCCGTGGCCGACGCCGCCACGATCGGCGTGCCCGACGCCGTCTACGGCGAGGCGATCGTGAGCTTCGTCTGCGCCCGCGCCGGCCACCGCGTGTCGCCGTCGGAGATGCGGGAGCACTGCGGGGCGCGCCTGGCCGCGTTCAAGGTGCCGGCTCACGTCATCGTGGTGGACGCCATCCCCAAGACCGAGCGCGGCAAGGTGGCGCGGCGGGCGCTGGAACAGCTCTGGCGCGAGCGAGGCGCGCCGAGCGTTCCTTGACTTCCCGCGGGGCAGTGGGTAACAAAGAAAGAGATCGTGTGATGAGCGCACTCCGCTGCCTGCTCGCGTTGCTCGTGGTCGTGCTCGTCGTCGCGCCGACTCTTCACTGGGCCGGCGGCATCCCGGGCCTTCGAACCGACGCCAAGTCGCACAGCGCGCGGGTCTCCTGGGCCAACTTTCCCGCCCTTGCCGGCCCGCGCGAGCGTCTCGTGTCGTTGCCGGTGACGGGATCGGCGACGCTCTTCGACGCCACGCCATCGCTTCCGCTCTTCGCGACGACCCCGTTCGTCCCGCCCGGGCTCTAGTCCTCCGTCCGTCTGACGCGGTGAACCGCTCGGCGTGAGCCGTCATCGCGCGCTCGTGCGCGTGAATGGCTCGCGTCTCTCGTCAACGCGACCTGACGCGCGAGGAGGACATCGATCCGTGGCCTCGGTCTCGGAGACCCCACCCCGGGCCTGGAAGGAACAGTGGAGGGACGAGCTCGTCTGGACAGGAACGTCGTCCCCAGACGGCGACGCTCCGCGGGCCATCCACGCGGCCATCGTCGGACACGGCCTGCGTCGTTACACCGTGATCGCCGGCATCATCCTCGTCGAGCTGGTGGTGAGCTTCCTGCTCGGCAGCGCCGGCTGACGTCCGAGCCGCCGCTCAGACCGCCGCCCGATCGGAACTTTCGATGGTCGTTGCGCGCGCGCATCGTCGGCGTCCCGATCTCGACGCGGGAAGAGACGAGGCATCGACGCTGAGGCCGTCTGCAGTCGGGTTCGTATCGGAAGAACCGACTTGTTTCCGGGTGACGACCCTCTATTGTTGACCTCGAGAGAGGGCCGATGTCCTTCCGCGATCGCTTCACGACCGCATGGCGCAGGACCGACATGCTCTTCGGTCTGGTCGCGCGCGACGCGATGCAGTCACGCCCCATCGCCCTGCGGCACCCGTTCATCTTCTACGTGGGCCATCTCCCGGCATTCGCGTGGAACCACATCTGCCGCGGAGTCCTTCAGCGCCCGTCGTTCGATCCCCGCTTCGACGAAATCTTCGACCGAGGCATCGATCCCGACGTGGACGACCCCTCGCGCTGTCACGCGCATCCGGACGTGCCCGAGCGCTGGCCGGCGCTCGACGACGTCATCGTGTATCGCGACCGCGTGCGGAGCGCGATCGTCGAGTCCCTCGGCGACGTCGCCGCGCACGCGCCGACGAGCCTCATGGCCGAGCACAATCGCGTGCTCTCGATGGCGATCGAGCACGAGCTGATGCATCAGGAGACGCTCCTCTACATCGTGCAGCAGCTCCATCCCGACCAGAAGCTTCGGCCACCCGACGTCGCGTACCCCAGCGGAAACGGCGTATGGCCACGAAGCGTGGTGATACCCGAGGGCAAAGCGACCCTCGGGGCCTCCTTCGGTGACCTCGATTTCGGCTGGGACAACGAGTTCCCGTTGACGAGGGTCGAGGTCCCCGCGTTCGTAATCGACTCGACGCCGGTGACGAACGAACAGTTCCGATACTTCGTCGACAGCGGCGCGTACGATCAGCCGGCGTTCTGGAGCGAGGCGGATTGGGCGTGGAAGACCCGCATGGGCCTGAGCGCTCCGCTCGGCTGGACCAGGCAGGACGGCGCCTGGCTCTACCGGACGCTGTTCGACGTCATCCCGCTGTCGGACGCCGGGGCCTGGCCGGTTTACGTGAGCCTCGCCGAGGCGCAGGCCTATGCGCGCTGGAGTGGAGCGCGCCTTCCGACCGAGGCCGAGTTCCACCGAGCCGCGTTCGGCGACCCTGATGGAGATGAGCGCGCATTTCCCTGGGGCGACGAGCGCCCGACGAGTCGACACGGCAACTTCGATTTCACGCGATGGTCCCCCGACCCCGTCGGCTCTCATCCCGATGGCGCGAGCGCATGGGGAGTGCACGAGCTGGTGGGCAACGGCTGGGAATGGACCGAGAGCCTCTTCGAGCCGTTCCCCGGATTCGACGCCTACATCCCGGGATATCCGGGGTACTCGGCGGATTTCTTCGACGGTAAGCACTACGTGCTGAAGGGCGCCTCGTGGGCGACGGCATCGGACCTCATCCGCCCGAGCTTTCGGAACTGGTACCAGGCCCGGTACCCGTACGTCTTCGCGAAGTTTCGCTGCGTCCGGCCCGCCATCTAGCTCCCGCGCATCACGGGTGCCGCCGCCTTGACGGCGTTGATGATGCCCTGGTAGCCCGTGCACCGGCAGAGCACCGCGGAGATGCCCTCGCGGATCTCGGCCTCCGTCGGCTCGGGCTTCACGCGCAGGAAATCGAGCGCGGTCATCAGCATGCCCGGCGTGCAGAAGCCGCACTGGAGCCCGTGGTGCTCGTGGAAGGCCTCCTGCAACGGGTGAAGCTTGCCGTTCTCCATCAGGCCTTCGATCGTCCGGAGCTCAGCGCCCTCGGCCTGGACCGCGAGCATGATGCAGGAGCGCGCGGCCTCGCCATTGAACAGGATGGTGCACGCGCCGCAGATCCCGTGCTCACAGCCCACGTGCGTGCCGGTGAGCCCGAGGTCTTCACGTAGGAAATCGACGAGGAGCTTCCTCGGCTCGCAGCGCCCCTCGTGCTGGACGCCGTTGACCTTCAAGCGGACGGTCACGGGCTCGTTCATCTCGCCACCTTGGTCAGCGCCCGCTTGACGGCGCGCCCGGTGAGCACGCCGGTCAGATGACGCCGGTAGTCGGCCGACGCGTGGATGTCGCCATCGGGCTGCACCAGCTCCTGAGCTTTCGCCGCGGCCCGCGCGATGGCCTCGTCGCCGAGGCCTTCACGCTCGAGGATCTCCTCGGCCGCGCGCAGGCGAACCGGGATCGGCCCCGCGCCAGCCGTCGCCAGCCGCGCCATCGTGCACCGACTCCCCTCGCGCACGATCACGGCCGCGATGCCGATGATCGCGAAGTCGCCGTGACGCCGCGAGAACTCCTCGAACGCGAATCCGGCGCCCGCCGGCGTGGCGGGCAGTCGCACCTCGGTGAGGATCTCGTCGGCGGCGAGGTTCGTGGTGAGGTACGTCTGGAAGAAGTCACGCGGCTTCAGCACGCGCTCGCCCTTCGGCCCTCGCGCGACGACCTCGCCGTCGAGCGCGGTCAGGACCGCCGGGTATTCAGCCGAGGGATCCGCATGGGCGATCGAGCCACCGATCGTCCCGCGCGTCCGGATCGGCAGGTGACCAACCCAGCGCGTCGCCTCGGTGAGCAACGGCAGCCGCTTGGCCACGACGGGTGAGAACTCGATCGCGCGCTGGCGGGTCATGGCGCCGAATCTGACACTTCCGTCCACTTCCTTTATATAGGCCAGGGTCGGGATCCGGTTGAGGTCGACCAGTGCTGCCGGCCGGCTCAGGCGGAAGTTGAGCAGCGGCATCAGGCTCTGGCCGCCGGCCAGGATCTTCGCCTCGCCGTCGTAGCGGGTGAGCAACGCCAGCGCCTCGTCCACCGTCTTCGGCGCGTGATAGTCGAACTTCGGTGGTTTCACGAGTCCTTCTTCTCCCTCGCCTCGCGGATCGAGCGCCACAGGCGGTCGGGTGTCATCGGCAGCTCCGTGATGCGGACGCCGAGCGGCGTGAGCGCGTCGCTCACCGCGTTGGCGATCACGGCCGGCACGGTCATCGACGACGATTCGCCCAGCCCCTTGGAGCCGAGCGTCGTCAGCGGCGACGGCGACGAGAGGTGGGCGATCTCGATCGTCGGCGCCTCGCTGGCCGTCGGCACCAGGTAGTCCATGAAGCTGCCAGTCAGGAACTGGCCGTCGTCGTCGTACCGCAACTCCTCGTACAGCGCGCCGCCGAGGCCGTGCAGGGCTCCGCCGTAGATCTGGCCCTCGACGATCATCGGGTTGATGATGGTCCCCGCGTCGTGGACGGTGACGTAGCGCACGATCGTGATCTGCGCCGTGTCCGGATCCACCTCCACGGCCATGACCTCGGCGATGAACCCGTACGTGTTCGACGAGTTCACGCGATCCTCGGCGTCGACGGCCTTGGCCACGGTGAAGCCAAACACGGCCGTAGCCTGCAGCCCGGGCTCCATGCCGTCGGGCAGTGACTCCGTGTTCCAGTGGGCGCGCCCGGCCAGATCCTTGACGGTGTAGGACGGGCCCTTGCCGCGCTTCAGCCTGACGGCGCCGTCATTGAACTCGACGTCGTTGGCGGGCACGTCCATCAGGTGCGCCGCGTACTCCACGAGCTTGGCCCTCAGCTTGCGCGCGGCCAGGGCGGCGGCGCTGGTGCCCACGGAGCCGAAGCGGCTCGAGTACGTCCCCGAGGAGATCGACCACACACGGGTGAACGTGTCCATCTCGTCGACGACGGTGATGTCCTGGGGCTTGAGCCCGAGCTCGTCGGCGATGATCTGCGACACGATCGTCTGGTGGCCCTGGCCCTGGGGCGTCGTGCCGAGGATCGCGATGACCCGCCCCAGCGGATCGACCTTCACCGTCGCCGACTCGGTGGCTCCCGACTTGGGCAGATATTCCGGCTTGGCGCGGAACTGGGGATCGAGCGCCGTCGCCACGTACCCCATGTTCGAGACCGACGGATCGACCGCGAGCGCCAGGCCGATCCCGAAGTACTTTCCCGCCGCGCGCGCCGTCTTCGGCGCGCGCCGAAGCTCGTCGTACCGGGCCATGTCGAGGGCCATCTGCAACGTCTTCGGATAGTCGCCGCTGTCGTAGTAGCCGCCCGTCGGCGTGCGATAGGGGAGCTCCGCGGGCGGGATCAGGTTCCGGCGACGGACCTGCGTAGCCGCGGTTCGGCCCGGTGAGGCTCTTGTTGGTCATCACGACCGAGGCGTCGACCTCGAGGTTCTTGAAGCGATACGGGCCGACGAAGTTTCCCGTCGGGCGAAAGCTGCACCCGGGCTCCGGGCTGCGAATGTAGCCTCCGACGTTGTCGAACCACTTGAACCGCATGCCGAGAATCGTGCCGTCCTTACGCGCGGCCACTTCGCGCCAGGCCACGCGGTCCGTTCCGCTCGACGAGGCCGTCAGGTGCTCGCGCCGGTCCTCGATCCACTTCACCGGCACGCCGGTCTTCATGGCGGCGAGGCCGATGAGCGCGAGATACGGGTAGATGCTCGACTTGATGCCGAAGGAGCCGCCGATGTCGGGCGGCACGATGAAGCGCAGCTTGTTCTCCGGCAGGCCGAGCACGCGGCTCACCAGCGGGTGCATGATGAACGGCCCCATGAAGTTGGACCAGATCGTCAGCACGCCGTCCAGCCCGTCCCAGCGCGCGATCACGCCGTAGGTCTCGATCGGCGTCGAGCCGTACTTCGGGAAGCGGAAGCGCTCGCGGATGACGACCTCGGCCTCGGCGAAGGCGCCATCGGGATCGCCGTACACGAGCCGCCGGTGACCGGCGAGGTTGGTGCCGACCGCCTCGTGGAGGATCGGCGCGTCGGGCTCCAGCGCCTTCTCGGGATCGACGACCGCGGGCAGCGGCTCGTAGCGGACGACGAGGTGGTCGGCGGCGTCCTCGGCGATGTAGCGGTCGCGGGCGACGACGACCGCCACGGGCTCGCCGACGAACCGCGCCCTGTCGGTCGCCGACGGATAGTAATGAATCGGCGCCGTCACCCCCACGCCAAATGGCTTGCACGCTTTCGCCACGTCCTCGCCCGTGATCACGCCGACCACGCCCGGCGTGGCCAGCGTCGCCGCGACGTCGTAGCCGAGGATGCGCGCGTGGGCGTGCGGCGAGCGGACGATGGCCGCGTGGCACGCGTTGGCCACCGGCGGATGGTCGTCGATGAAGGTGCCGCGTCCAGTCAGGAGACGCGCGTCCTCGACGCGCTTGATGGGCTTGCCGATCCACTGCGAGGCCTGGGCCATGTCGACACTCGCATTGCATACCACACTGCGTGTATCGTCAAGGCTCTGTGCGCGCCTCGCCGCTCGTGAGCCAGCGCTGGCTGATCGCCGGCGCGCTCTTCGCCGTCGTGTTCAGCGCCTCGAGCCCCATCGCCGCGTTCGGCGTCTTCCTGCCGGTGCTGGCCGAGCACTTCGGCTGGAGCCGGGGCGCCATCTCGGTCGCGCTCTCGACGGCCTTGATGCTGGGCGGCCTCAACGCCTTCGTCGTGGGGGCTATCGCCGATCGCCACGGCCCGCGCTTCATCCTGGCCTTCACGGTCGCGATGGCGGGGGCGGGCTTCACGCTCGCCTCGACGATCGACTCGCTCTGGGAGCTCTATCTCTTCATCGGCCTCATGGGCGGCATCGGCACGTCGGGCTTCTACGTCATCGCCTCGTCCACCATCACGCGCTGGTTCGATCGTCAACGGAGCCTCGTCCTGGCCCTCGTGCTGTCGGGCTTCAACGTGAGCTTCATCATCGCCGGGCCGGTGGCGGCCGGGCTCATCGAATGGCTCGGTTGGCGCAACACCTTCCTCGTCTTCGGAAGCTGGCTCTGCCTGGTCGGCGGCCTCGCCACGCTGGTGGTCCGCGATCCGCCTCGCCGCGTGATCAGCCCGGCGACCGCGTCGAAGGCGGAGCCGCGCGGCGTGACGATCGTGGCGGCGCTCGGCGACCGGCGACTCTGGTTCCTGGAGGCGTGCTGGCTCCTGCTCGGCGGGGTCGTCCTGATGGTGTCCGTCCACATCGTGCCCTACTCGCGCGACCGCGGCATCACCCTCGCGGCCGCCTCCCTCGCGCTGACCGCCTATGGTATCGGCGCCACCATCGGCCGCATCGGGTTCGGGGCGCTGGCCGACCACCTGGGCGCCCGCACCGTGATGCGCATCTGCGTCGTCCTCGAGGTCGCCGCGCTGACCGTGCTGCTGTTCGGGCCGCCGCAGGAGGTGCTCTTCGTGGTCCTGGCCGTGTTCGGGATGGGCTTCAGCGGTGGCGACACCGCGTTCGTCCGGACCATCCCGGACGTCTTTGGGCTGGAAGCGCTCGGCGCGATCACCGGCCTCCTCGCGCTCGGCTGGCGGAGCGGCGCCGCGGTCGGCCCCGTCTTCGCGGGATTCGTCTACGACGCCACGGGGTCGTACGCCGTGCCGTTCAGCCTGGCGCCGGTCGCCCTGCTGCTCAGCCTGGTGTTGTTCTCGTGGGGCTCAGCCTCTCGGCGATCAGCTTCGTCAGCGTGACCTTGGAGACCTTGCCGAACGGCGAGAGCGGCAGCTCGTCGATCAGCTCCAGGCGCTCGGGTAGCTTGAACTTCGCGATGCCGGCCTCGGTGAGGTGAACGACGATCTCGGGCAACGTGACGCGCTGGCCTCGGCGCGGCACCACGAACGCACACGTGCGCTCGCCGAGAATCGGATCGGGCATGGGCACGCACGCGACGTTCTGCACGGCCGGGTGCGAGAGGATCAGGCTCTCGATCTCCTCCGCGCTGATCTTCTCCCCGCCCCGGTTGATCAGGTCCTTCTTGCGACCTTCGACGACGAAGTTGCCGGACGGATGGCGCCGCATCAGGTCGCCGGAGAGATAGAAGCCGTCGGGCGTGAAGACGCGCGCGTTGTGCTCGGGCGCCCGGTAGTAGCCGCGCAGCGTGTACGGTCCCCGCACCGCCAGCTCACCGACCTCGCCGTCGGCGACTTCGCGGCCCTCGTCGTCGACCAGCTTGACCTCGTCATCGGGGCACATCGGCCGCCCGACCGTCTCCAGGCGAACGTCGTAGGGATCATCGAGGCGGACGAACGTCAGCATCCCCTCGGCCATCCCGAAGTTCTCCTGGACGGTCGCACTCGGGATGCGCGCTTCGCAGAGCCGCTTCACCTCGGGCTGCAGCCGCTGTCCGCCGCTCTGGACCACGCGGACCGACGACAGGTCGTAGCGGCTGATCGCCGGGTCGTTGATCCAGCGGATCAACAGCGCCGGCACCACCGCCAGGTGGGTGACCCGCTCGCGCTCGATCAGCGAGAAGACGTCCTGTGCGCGCACGCTCGAGCTCAGCACGGCGCGCGCGCCGCGCAAGAAAAAGCCCTGGATGCCGGGACAGGCGAGTGGCAGATTGTGGGCGATCGGCAGCACGACCAGCAGCGCGTCGCCGGGTCGCACGTCAACCATCGTCGCCGCCGTCTTCGAGTTGTAGACGTAGTCGTTGTGGAGCCTCGGGATCAGCTTGGGCACTCCCGTGGTGCCCCCCGAGAGCTGGAGCACAGCCGGATCCATCGAATCGATCGTGACGTCGCCCAGCGCCGACGCGGGGACTCGGCTCTCGGTGGAGAGACAGGTCGCGAGGGAGACCATGCCGGGCGGCGCCTCACCGGCCACGACCACATGGCGCAGCGACCGGCACTCGCTCGTGATCCTCCGCGCCAGCTCGACGAAGTCGAAGTCACCGGCCCGGTCAGGGATCACGTACGCGACGGCTTCGGTCAGCTCCACGTAATATTTGATCTCGCGATACCGGTGAGGCGGCAGCGCCATGACCGCGATCGCCCCGACGCGCTGGAGGGCGAAGTAGACGCTGACGAACTCTGGCACGTTCGGGAGTTGAACCACCACACGATCGAGCGGGCGCAGTCCGAGCTCGAGGAAGTGGCTCGCCAGGCGCTCGACGCGACCCGCCAGCTCGCGATACGTGATGTGCTCGGAACCGGCGATCAGCGCGGTTCGCCCGGCGAACGTCGCGAAGACGTCCTGGAAGACGCCGGCGAGCGACCGGTCCTCCCAGTAGCCCTTGGCTCGATAGCGCGCGACGAAGTCGGGAGGAAACGGAACGACGCCGTCGAGGGCCATCAGCGCTTCAAGAGACCCACCTGGCGCAGGACGGCGGCGTGATCCCAGTAGATCCGCTCGGTGGCGAGCTTGTCGCCGCGGAACTGCACGACCACCACCACGTCGAGCTCGACCTTCTTCCACGTCGGCGGTACGTTCGGCAAGAACCAGGGCATCGGCCGGTCGTGAGTGAAGGCCAGCCGCAGCTCGTCCACGAGCTGGCCGTCGCCGACGACGCGGTTCACCGGCGTCATCTGCAAGTCGTCGGGCCAGGCGGGAATGAAGTCGTCGCGATAGAAGGCTCGCAACGCGTCTTTCCCGCGGCCTCCGGTGTTCACCGGCATGTGGTTGACGTGGGCATCGTCGACCATGGTGGCCAGCGTGGCCTCGACGTCCTTGGTCTCGAACTCCCCCTTGAGATGCTCCTCCCACAGGCGTTCGAGCTCCTGCCGGGAAAGCGTCGCCGTCGGCGCTTCTGGCCGTTTCATCTTCTCCTCCCTACTTCTCCTTGGTGAGATCGATCTTGATCCCCCGAGGGAAGTCTTGTACGGCCCGACCGCCGGCCATGTGATTGCCCTCCACGATCAGCTCGGCATTCCCGTACGTCAGGCGGCGCCCGTCGAACGTCCCGATCAAATTGGTCTTCTGCGTGCCTCGGCCCGTCCACTCCACTTCCCCGAAGACTTTCTCTCCCTCGACCTTCCTGATCCTGAGGACGTAGTCGCCGCTCAACGTCGTGCTAGCTGTCCCCCAGATCCCCGACCATTCGCCGACCAGGGATTGCGGATCGATCGACGTTTGCGCCACCGCGGGCGTCGCCGTGAATGCGAACATCGCGAAGACGACCAACATTGAGCACAGAGTCGCGATGATCGGATTCTCCTTTGCCGATCCAGAATGACACTTCGCCTGACGACGCTACCGCTCTTGTTGATGATCCGCAACGTTCGCTACGCCACGATCGAATACCCGCCGTCGATCACGACCGTCTGCCCGGTGACGAAGTCGTTGTCGGCGATGAGGCCGACGATGGTCTGCGCGACGTCGTCGGCAGTCGCCACGCGGCCGAGCGGGGTGCGGTCGGCACGGCGGTCCATCAGGCGGTGATAGTCGGCGCCGAGCGCGGTCTCCATCCACCGGCCTTCCAGCCAGCCGGGCGCGACGGCATTGACGCGGACCTTCGGCGCCAGGATGCGCGCGAAGGACATCGTCATGTTGACGATGGCGGCCTTGCTGGCGGCGTACGGAATGACCTGGGCGGCCGGGCGAAGGCCGGCGATGCTCGCCAGGTTCACGACGGCTCCGTTGCCGGACCGCTTGAGCAGTGGCGCGGCAGCGCGGATGGCGAAGAACGTGCCGCGGACGTTGACGTTGAAGATACGATCCCAGATCTCGGGCGTGATCGCCTCCAGATCGTCGGCGGCGGCGAAGTGCGTCGTGCCGGCAGCGTTGACCAGGACGTCGAGCCGGCCCAGCTCCCGCTCACAGGCGTTCACCATGCCGTGGACCGCGGCGTCATAGGCCACGTCGCATCGGTGGAGCAGCGCGCGGACGCCGAGCGCCTCCACGTCGCGCACGGTCGCCTTCGCCTCGGCCTCGCTCCGCGTGTAGTTGACGACGACGTGACAGCCGCGCCTGGCCAGGGCCAGCGCCGTCGCGCGGGTGGAAGACCTTCTCCATGACGTCGGCCGGCAAGCCGAGCTCGTCCCACTCGCGCAGCACCCGCGCATACGGCAGGCTCGGATAGTCGCTGCCGAACATGATCTTGTCCTGCAGCCGGCCGCGGGCGTCGCGCTTGAGGCCTTCCGGGAAATATTTCGGCGCCCAGCCCGAGAGCTCCCAGAAGACGTTGCCCTTGTGAAGCGCGACGGCCGTCATCTCGTCGACCCACGGCCAGCCCGGATGCGCGGCGACGATGGTCAGCGTCGGGAAATCGGCCGCCAGCTCGTCGATGGCCAGCGGATGCGCGTGCCGGATCTTCGCACCCAGGCCGCCGGGCAGGCCTGCGCCCATGCCGGTCGTGCCCACGTCGATCATCACGGCCACGCCAAGCCCCGCGATGGTCTCCCACAGTGGGTAGAACCGACGATCGTCCATCGCGAAGCGGCCCATGATCGGGTGGAAGTGGAAGCCGAGCATGTGGAGATCGCGGATCGCGGTCGACGCCTGGCGGATGGCCACCTCGCCCTTGAACGGATCGACCTCCGCCCACGCCTGGATGATCCGATCGCGATACTTGTCGCGCATCGCTGCCACGTACTCGTTGGTGCACGGCGGCGTGGCCACGGCTGTCTCGATGTCGAAGGCGACCAGCACCGCCTCCACGCCGGCGTCGGCAAAATCCTTGACCACCTCGTGCTCCGTCTTCGCCGTCCACGCGCGGTTCCAGTACTTGCCGAGCGCCTCGACGAACGGGCCCTGGGCGGTGATCCACTCCTGCGTGCCGGGATAGCAGTGAAGGTCGATGCGCCTCATAGACGCACGGGCGTGAACTCCGTCGTGTAGTGCTCGTCGAGCGGCAGCCGCTTCTTGATCGTGCCGGATTCCAGCTTGGCCGACGTGATCCGCGCCGATTCCTCCGGGTTGGCCTTCATGAACTTGAACGCCTGGAACATCGCGCGGATGCTCCCCCGCACCTGCTCGGGGTTCTTCTTGATCTGGTCCTCCGACGAATACTCGATGAAGCTGATCCACTTCGGCGTGATCGTCTCGACCTTGAAGATCACCTTCGTTCGGCCCTGAGCCACGCTGACGCCGCCGTAGTCGCCCCAGATGAAGGCAGCGATCTCCTTGCGGGTCAGCGCGGCGAGCTGAGCGTCGAGCCCGCCGAGGCCGAGGATCTTCACGTCGCGGTCGGGATCCCAGCCCTGGGCCTTGACCGCCATCCGCGTGAGGATCCACGACGCCGAGCCCGGCCGCGTGACACCGATCGCCTTGCCCTTGAGCTCACCGATGGCCGGGCCGTCGGGCGACGTCACGATGACGAAGTTGTTGCCTTCGCCGTGCGTGGCGACCATCTTGATCGGCGATCCGGCCTCGCGGAACTGGATGATGTCGGTCGAGCCGGTGACGCCGATCAGGACCTCACCCACCATCACCGCCTTGAGTAGATCGGGGCCACCGCGGAACGGCAGGAACTCCGCGTTCACCCCCTGCTCCTTGAAGAACCCCTTCTCGGCCGCGATGATGACCGGCCCGGCCAGCCCGTAGTCGGCGAGCACGGCGGTTCCGATCTTCACCGCGGGCTGGGCGAGGGATATCCGCGGCGCCAGCGATGCGCTGGTCACCAGGCCAGCGGTCAGCTTCAGGAAATCACGGCGACGCGAGAGCATCGGCGTCCTCCTCTGGTCGGTCACGCACGCACGATCGGCCACGCGACGCTCGTTCACGCCCGTAGCGCCGACAAGACGCGCTCGGGCAGCATCGGAAGCTGGCGTACACGCGCGCCGGTGAGCGCGGCCACCGCGTTGGCGACGGCGGGCGCCGCCGGCGGCAGGCCGGCCTCGCCGATGCCCGTGGGATTGTTGTCGGTATTGATGACGCTCACACGCACGTCGGGCGCGTCGGCCAGTCTGAGGATCTGGTAGTCGTGGAAGTTCGACTGCTGGACCACGCCCTGGTTGACGGTAATTCGCTCCTGCAGCGCGTGGCTCACGCCAAAGATCGTCGCGCCCTCGATCTGCGCCATCACGTTGTCAGGGCTGATGACGATGCCGGGATCGACCGCGGCCCAGACGTTGTGCACGTAGATCCGTCCGGACTTTCGATCCACCGAGACCTCGGCGACCGAGGCGGTGTACGACCACGTGTCGGAGAACGCGATGCCGAGCGCGCGGCCCGGGCGCTTGCGATTCCAGTCGGCCATCCGCGCCGCTTCTTCCACCACACGGCGGGCCCGCGGGTCGTGGGCGAGCAGACGCAGGCGGAAGGAGACCGGGTCGATCCGCTGGGCGGTGGCCATCTCGTCGATGAACGACTCGATGGCGAACTTGTTGTAGCCGGCGCCGACCGACCGCCACGGCCCGACGTCGACGCCGCGGTCCTCGCGCAGGTACTCGTGGAGCTGGTTGTGGCACGCGTAGGCGATCTCGTGGCCCTCGATCAGGATCTCGTCCTTGCCCTTGAGCCGCTCGTACACGGGCGGCA
>QHTB01000213.1 GCA_003220615.1 Candidatus Rokuibacteriota bacterium | reverse complement strand
AGAATGATTTCGCCGCGACTCACCCGCTCAAGGGTCGAATAATCCTCGACGGCCGGCGTTGTCGCGTACCCGGGGCGGCGAACGCCGATGATCCCGCTGCGCTCGAATCCAGGCCCGTCGGCGGCCCGGAGGGCGAGGCCCATCGTGTCGAAATCGATCAGGGGCCGTATCGCCTCGCCCAGTCGCTCGAGAACGTCGCCCACCTTGAGGCTGGCTCCCAGGATCGGCGCCAGCGCTGTAGCAGCCGCCAGGCGTTCGCGGCGGCGGCGCTCGCGGTGCAGGGCCACAGCGGTGTGCACGAACGGTCCGATAAGGTCGGAAACCTGCCGGCAGGCCAACGCGTGGGCCTCGGTATACAGTCCTACGGTCGCGCTCATGACGATGAGCGCACCGCGGACGTGGCCTCCGGCGCATAGTGGTACCGCCAATCTCGACCGTAGCCCCAGCTCGTCCAGCGTCGCGCGGCACGCGGACGCTTCCCCGAGCCGGTCGTCGCTCGCCATGTCGGCCACTCGCTCCGCTTCTCCACCGAAGACCGGCGCCAGCGCGAAGCTGTCCATTGCCGCTCGGCCACCGCGCTCGAAGGCCGTGGTGTACCGTTTGTTGTCGCAGCCGACGCTGCCACGCACGGCGTACTCGGCGAAGACTGAGTACGTGTGCCCATCGTCCTCCCGAACCGCAATCAGCATGTAGTCGTGGGGGACCACCGGCTGGGTCCGGGCCGAGAACTCCGCCAGAACTCCCGTCGGGTCGAAGCTCTGCCCGAGCGAGCTCCCGAAGGCCGCGACACATGCCAGGAGGTCCGAAAGGCCATCCGGCGCCATGGCCCTCATTGTACGGGGCTATCGCTCACCCGGCGTGGCCGGCGGCCGACAGTCGACGGTCTAGATCGAAGGCGGCGCTGATGAGCGCCAGGTGGGTAAACGCCTGCGGGAAGTTGCCGAGATGCTGCGCCTGGGGGCCGAGCTCCTCGCCGTACAGCCCCAGGTGATTGGCGTAGCCGAGCATCTTCTCGAAGAAGAACCGCGCCTGCTGCAGGTCGCCCATACGGGAGAGGCACTCGACGTACCAGAAGGAGCACATCGAGAACGTGCCCTCCTCGCCGGTGAGCCCGTCGGAGAATCCACCGGCGAGGCGATAGCGGTAGACCAGGGAGTCACTCACCAGCTCGTGCTCGATCGCGCGCAGCGTCGAGATCCAGCGCGGGTCGGTCGGGGATATGAAACGGACCAGTGGCATGAGGAGCGTCGCCGCGTCGACGGTGGTGGCGCCGACATGCTGGACGAACGCCCCACGCCCCGCGTCCCAGAACCGGGTGAACACGTCGTGGAAGATCCGGTCCCGCGTCTCGTACCACTTCGCGAGCGGAGCCGGAAACGAGCGCTTGGTCGCCAAGCGGATCGCCCGGTCGAAGGCCACCCAGCACATCATTCGCGAGAAGACGAACTCCTGCCGGCCTCCGCGCACCTCCCAGATGCCCTCGTCAGGCCGGTGCCAGTTCGCGGAGAGCCAGTCCATCAGCCGCACGAGGTTCGTCCAGGCGTCGTACCCCATGGGCGAGCCATACTTGTCGTACAGGTACACGGAGTCCATCAGCTCGCCGTAGATGTCGAGCTGGAGGTTGTCGAAGGCAGCGTTGCCGACGCGGACCGGCCGGGATCCCATGTAGCCCTCGGAGGCGGGCGCAACTGGGATTATCGCTACACCTGGATCCGCGATTCCTCGTTCACCCTCTACGCGCTCATGCGCCTCGGCTACACGGACGAGGCCGGCGCCTTCATGCGGTGGCTGACCGCTCGCGCCCGGGAGCTCGAGCCCGAGGGCTCGACGGCCGTCACGCGCTGCCCGAGGAGGTCCTGCCCCACCTCGAGTCGAAGCGTGGATCGCAGCGCATCTGAAAGCGCACCTCGCCCCGCACCGTCTTCGCCCGCCGCACCACGGTGTGCGCCTGCCCCGCGTCTTCCACCGGCATGAAATCGGAAACCTCGGCCACACCGTCGGCATCGAGGAAGCGCGTCAGCAGCACGTTGGTGTCAGGCAGATAGAGCTGCTTGCGCGCGGCGCCCGCGAGGAGCGGCGCGATCTGGAATCGCCCGCCGCGCTCCACGTCGACGAGGGCCGCGAAGACAGACGGCGAGTCGAAGTGGGGCAGACAGAGGAAGTCGATCGAGCCGTCCATGCTCACGAGGGCGGCGCTGTAGAGGTCGCCGATGACGCCGTATTCGCCGATGGGGTTGTAGCGGCCTGCCATCGTAGACCAGCTTAACCCCGCGGGGAACTGGCTCGTCCCCCGGGAGCGATACAAGCGACGAGAGCGCGAAGATCAGCGTCACCGGCAAGAGCTAGGCCGCCGGAGAGGCTCGCCGATCGGCACGCGCCGATCGGCGACGATCGCGCTTACTTGACGTAGGCCTCCGCGATCTGGCCGACGAGCGTAGCCCACGGCATGTCGAGAGCGCCGTAAAGCCTGCCGCGAGGCGAGCGTGCCCAGGGTCTGTTCGATCCTACTTCGCGGGCTGGTTCGCTGGAGCGGTCGTAGGAGCGGGTGCGGTCGTCGGCGCGAACATCCCGCTCGGAGCGGGGATCTGATTCCCTTTGGCGTACATGCACTGTAGATACGTCATGTCATAGCGCCACTTTTTCGGCGCCTTCGCGTCGACCGCGGCGGTCTGTCGGCACGCCGCGTCGTCGGCGCGAAAGTCGTCGGCACTCTTCGCGGAACCCGGAAGCGCCATGACTATCGGCCCACTCGGCACGCTCGCGCAGCCCGCGAGGAGCAACCCGGCGACGATCGCGAACGGCCAGCGCTTCATCGCCATCATCCGGCGTGCGGAGCGACGCTCATCCACGGCTGCGCACACGACTGCACGCCAGGATAGTTCGCCTGTCCGCTCGGGCAGTATCCTGCCTGAGGTTTTTCGATGTATACGGGGGGCGCCTCAACGGTCGGCGACGACGGCGCGTACGCGTAGGCGCCGTACGGCCCGTACGCCCAATACGGATCCCAGTACGGATCCCAATAGGGCCCGATCCCGATGAATGCACGCCCATGCCGATCGAAGTGACGGCCTTCGAAGCCGTGATGTCCGTCGAAGTGATGCCCCGCGAATCCGTGTTGGCCGGAAAATCCGCCGTGCGGCCCACCGGCGGCGTGCCCACCTCCGAGACCACCGCCACCGCCGAAATGCCCACCACCACCGCCGCCGTGCCCGCCGCCACCACCACCGCCGCGTGCGAACGCGGGCGCGCCACTGGCGAGGACCAAGACTCCGATCAATGCAGTCAGCCGAACTAACTTGCTCATCTCAACTACCTCATACTTGTGACGCAGCGGCTGCGACTCCGGATTCGCGGCGTGCGTGAAAACGCTGGTTGCCAGGTACGAGCCCGACGAGCGAGCTTCGAGGCGGTCGATGAGAATTGCAGGAATTACGGCGACGCGCGGGACGCGAGGAACTCGGCTCGTACGAGCGGGCTGGCCGCTGAATGAGGAAGTTCGATTCTCCTCGTATCCTCCGCTCCGACATCAGCGAGAGCGCCTCCGGCTGGGGGGCCAGGCCGATGCGGGGTTGGTCGCCACGCCGAACCCATTCCTGGGTGAAGTCTGGGTAAACGAAAGGGGTTAGCGGCTTCGACGTCCGCTAACCCCTCGAATCGAATGGTTGCGGGGGCTGGATATGCTGAATGCTACACAGCGCCCGAGCGGTACTCTGTCGACCTCCGCTGAAGCGTCGCCGCCCACGCCGATCTGACTCCTAGCGAGGCCGCGGGCTAGCGCGCCCCACCCGGCGCGGTGTCGCCGGC
The DNA here is from genome assembly GCA_003220615.1 of Candidatus Rokuibacteriota bacterium. Taxonomy (GTDB): domain Bacteria; phylum Methylomirabilota; class Methylomirabilia; order Rokubacteriales; family CSP1-6; genus 40CM-68-15. The sequence continues at coordinate 3,042 of QHTB01000213.1, read as the reverse complement.
CAGCAACTGGCCGTTCATGCCGAGCGGCCCGTGGAACTTGCAGGAGAAGGCGAGCACCCCCGAGGCCGGGAAGGTGACGTCGAATTGCACCTTACCTTTCGGCGGGATGTCCTTGTCGATACCGAGCGCGGCAATGCGGATGTTGTGCAGCGTGCTCGCCTCGCTCTCCACCAGCAGTGTGAGCTTCTGCCCGGGCTTGCCCCGCAGGAAGGTCGGCGAGAAGTAGTAGTCGTCGGCCTCCAGTTCCAGCTTCGCCATGTTCCGCACGTCCTTGGTCCCATGGTCGGCGTAGCTCACGCCGCTGAGCGTGATGGACTTGGTCTTTCCGGAAGGCGCGACGGCGGCTCGCTCCGGCGCTGGGGTCGTGGCCGTCGGGCCCGACACCGGTTGCACGGCGATCTTGCGCGGGGCATTGCCGACGCTGATGGTGGCCGTCACCATGCGGCTCGCCAGATCCACCACTGACGTGTCGTTGGAGCCTTCGTTGGTCACGTAAGCCATGCGACCGTCGGAGCTGGACGTGCTCCAGTGCGGGGCCTTGCCCACCGCGACCGTACCGGCCAGCGTATTGCTCGCAGTGTCCAGGATGCCCAACTCGCCGGGGCCCTGGACCACGGCCAGCGCCCAGCGGCCGTCGGGCGTGAAAGGCGCGTAATGCGGCGACGCCCCCACCGGGATCTGCGCGACGATCTGGTTGGTGGCCGTGTCCAGCACCTGAATCGCATTCACACCGGCCAGCGTAAAGAAGACCCGTCGGCCGTCCGGGCTGAACTCGAGCCCGCGGGGCGTCTTGTCCAGCGGTACTCGAGCCACTTCCTTCCATGTGGCCAGGTCGAGTCGGACGAGCGCCGTGGCGCCCTGCTGTTGGGAGGCCACCCACCCCGTGCGCCCGTCCCGGCTCAGTGTGCCGTTGTGGGGTTGGGCAACCGGCACCTTGCCGATCACGCGATCCGTCGTTGTGTCAATGACCAGCACCTGGTTCGAACCCCAGCCTGAGACGAGCACCCGGCTGCCGTCGCCCGAGAGCGCGAGCCCGTGGGGATTGGCCCCCACGTCGATGCTGACCCCCACTCGGTCCGCGGCGGTGTCGATGACGCTCACCGTGGCGGCGCCGTCACTGCTGACGTAGACCTTGCGGCCGTCCGGCGTTATCACGAGCCCGTGCGGCCCCTTCGGGACCGAGATGGTACTGAGCACCTTGTTCTGGGCGGTGTCGATGACAGCCACGGCATCGTCCTTGAATAGACCGACATAGGCCTTGGGCGCTCCTGCGGCCATGAGAGAGCCTGTCCCGACCACCCACCCGCCCAGCAGGGCCAACACTCCCAACACCACCGCCCCACGCTTCAGCATCGTGTCGCCTCCGGAGAAGATTCGGCTCCTCCGTAAGTGCCAACGCCGCCGTAGGCGATTCGTTCCCAGATCGCGCCAAGGAACGCCTGGCGCCTCTTCGCTGACGCCGCCCAGCACAAGCTCGACGACGTCGTCGTCCAGCGATTCCATCGAGCAGTCCGTTCCGTCAAACAGCTCGTCGAGACCCTCGAGCACCGCCGTCGTTGCTGGTAGCCTTCGTGTCGATCAGGGGAGGACGTGGATCCTCGACGCCGGCGGAAGAGCATCTCCAGCAACACGGTGCTCCTCCCATCCTTGGCCATGCCTTCTTATCTTAGAACCCGCCTTGCCTCGCTCTCGTGGAGAGAGATGGTTCCGCTCGAAACGGTGTCGTCGTAAAAAACTTCCCCACCGCTGATTCGGATCGTCCCGACGATCTGTCCGGGTGGGCCCGAGAGGTCGCTGACCATCTGAAACGATCCATCTCGGCCAATCGTGGCCTCGACCGGGTAAGACCTCCCACCACTTTTGCCCAGCTCCTCCCACTTTCCAGATTCGACACGCCGCCGTTTGACAAGCAGACGCTCGAACAGGCAGTAGCAAGCGACATGTGGCCGCGTAACTGAGGTGCCCAGTGTGCGATCTAGGGAGGGTAAGATTCAGAGCTTCAAGGGTCGCCTTCGTGAATCGGGTAAGTCATTGAGACACCTCCTGGTGAGGTCAACCGCCCCACGATTAAACCTTCTGCCCCCAGCGCTCCACGAAAATGAGATCCTGAAGCGGCAGGCGGTCGGCCCATCCCCGTCGCTCCAGATCAGGAATCGGTGAAAACTCGTTCGCGTATCCGATGCAGAGGTACGCGACCGGAAGGATCTCGGCGGGGATGCCAAGGATTTGCCGAAGATCGTCGTTGTTGAGAATGCTGACCCAGCCAACACCCACGCCTTCCGCACGGGCGGCCAGCCAAAGGTTTTCGATCGCGCAACATGTGCTGTAAAGGTCAGTGTCCACGATTGTGTTCCGTCCGAGCACGTGAGGTCCCGACCGCAGGCGATCGCATGTCACACAAAGGTTGATCGGGGCCTCTTCGATCCCTTCGAGCTTCAGCGAACGGTAAAGCGTCGCTCGATCCCCGGCGTAGTTCATGGCGGCGCGCCCGTTCTCCGCCTCACACATCGCTTTAACAAATCTTTTCGTTCCGGGATCGCGGATGACAAGGAAGTTCCAGGGCTGCATGAATCCGACCGAGGGGCCGTGGTGGGCAGCCGTGAGAATGCGGAACAACACCTCGTTGGGAACCGGATCCGACCGAAAGGCACGCACGTCTCGGCGGCTCTCGATGATTCGATAGAGTGCTGCGCGGTCTTCCGGCGTAAACGCCTCCTCCACGCGCCACCTCCGAATAGCTCAACTCCTCAGCGATTGCGCTGACTATACCCCGGCGATTCATGCAGGAGGTCTTATCAAGAAGTGGGTAAATGAGATCAGGCGGCGGCCTTCCTCTCGCGCTGGTTCACCGCACGTACTCCGTTGACGTCCACGACCCCGCTCGCGACGTCGGCAAGCAACTCCGGCGCGTCCAGCCGCCGGAACGTCTTCTCCGCGATGAGCAGCGTCTTCCAGATCACCGCGGTTGCGTTCTCCACCTTCTTGAAGCGCTTGGCCGCGGCCGTCCGCAACCGCACCGCGGCGAAGGGCGACTCCACCGGG
>QHTB01000212.1 GCA_003220615.1 Candidatus Rokuibacteriota bacterium | reverse complement strand
GAACATCGGGAGGCGTCCATGAAGGGTCGAGTCGCGGTGCTCGCAGCCTACGGCGGCAAGTTCGAGCTTCGCGAATATCCGGTGCCGGATCCCGAGCCCGGCGCCGTCCTCGTCAAGCTGACGCGCGCCGGGGTCTGCGGCTCCGACCTCCACATCTGGCGCGGCGAGATGAAAGAAATCTACGGCTCGCCGCCGCGCGACCTCACCTTCGGCCACGAGATGTGCGGCCGCGTCGAGCGTCTCGGTGCCGGGGTCAGCGTGGACTCCGCCGGCCAGCCGCTTCGCGAGGGAGATCGCGTCACCTTCCTCTACTTCTTCCCGTGCGGCCGCTGCCCGGTGTGCCTGCGCGACGAAATGGGCAGCTGCCCGCGCAAGGCCCGCGCCAACCGCGTGGCGGGAACCGCACCCTACTTCAACAACGCCTACGGCGACTATTACTATCTGCGGCCGGGCGGCTTCATCTTCCACATCCCCGATGAGGTCTCCGACGACGTCGCGACGCCGGCGAACTGCGCCCTCGCCCAGGTCCTCTACGGCCTCACGCGAGCCGGCCTGCGCCAGGGCGATACCGCGGTGATCCAGGGCGCGGGCGGCCTCGGGCTCAACGCAGTGGCGGTGGCTCGCGACGTGGGCGCCGACCGGATCATCGTGCTCGACCGCGTCGCGTCTCGCCTCGAGCTGGCGCGAGCGTTCGGCGCCGACCACGCGCTGAGCCTGGCCGATCTGACCACGCCCGAGCGTCGGATCCAGGCCGTGATGGACCTCACGGGCGGATTCGGTGCGGACGTCGTGGCCGACTTCGTCGGCTACCCGGACGTCGTGCCGGAAGGCCTCAAGATGCTGCGCGGCGGGGGCTGTTATCTCGAGGTCGGGTCCATCGCTCCGGGCAACGTGTTCTCCTACGACGCGACGGCCCTGGTCCGTGGCAACGCGCGACTGGTCGCCACGTCCAATTACTCGCCGTGGGCGCTCGCGCAGGCGCTCGCCTTCCTCCGGCGGAACCGCGCGCGCTTCCCGTTCGAGCGGCTCGTCTCGCACGTCTTCCCGCTGGCCCAGATCAGCGACGCGTTCCAGGAGGCCGACTGGATGCGGCGCGGCGGCGATGGCCTGCGCATCTCCCGCGCTGCGCTCTCGATGGCGAGCTGAGAGGACGGACGCTTCACGCTCCGTCGATCGTCCCGGCCGTAGGAGGCGGGGCGCAAGCGCGGAGGCCCGCGCGGGGCCGTGTTACGATGCCTGAGCGATGGCGCTGATCGTCCAGAAATACGGCGGGTCATCGGTCGCCGACGTCGAGAAGATCAAGAACGTGGCCCGCCGGGTCGTCGAGAGCGCCGGCGGCAATCAACTCGTCGTCGTCGTGTCGGCGATGGGCAAGGCCACCGACGGGCTCGTCAACCTCGCCACCCGGATCTCGAACTCGCCCGATCCGCGAGAGATGGACATGCTGCTCGCCACCGGCGAGCAGATCACGATCGCGCTGCTGGCCATGGCTCTGCACGGGCTCGGCTTCAAGGCGCGCTCGTTCACGGGACCTCAAGTCGGGATGCGCACGGACACGGCCCACACCAAGGCGCGAATCACCCGCATCAACGCCGAGCGGGCGCGGGCCGCGCTCGAAGCCGGTGAGATCGTGGTGGTCGCGGGCTTCCAGGGGCTGAGCGAAGTGGACGAGATCACGACGCTCGGCCGCGGCGGCTCCGACCTCACCGCGGTGGCGCTGGCGGCCGCACTCAAGGCCGACGTCTGCGAGATCTACACCGACGTCGACGGCGTCTACACGGCCGATCCCAACATTGTTCCCGATGCGCGCAAGCTTCCTCGCATCGCCTACGACGAGATGCTCGAGATGGCGAGCCTGGGCGCCAAGGTGCTGCAGGCGCGGTCGGTGGAGTTCGCCAAGAAGTACGGCGTGCCCGTGCACGTGCGCTCGACGTTCAAGCCGGTGCCCGGCACGCTGGTCACCAGAGAGGAACGGGACATGGAAGAGGTCGTCGTCACCGGGGTCACCCACGACTGGAGCCAGGCCAAGATCTCGATCCTTCGCGTGCCCGACCGTCCGGGCATCGCCGCGCAGGTGTTCGGAGCCATCGCCGAGACCAACATCGTGGTCGACATGATCGTGCAGAACATCAGCCGGGACGGCTATACCGACATGTCGTTCACGCTGCCTCGCAGTGACTACGGGCGCGCCGTCGGCGCGCTGCAGGACATCGGGCGCAAGGTCGGCGCCCAGGGCGTGGTGCACGACGAGCGCGTGGCCAAGGTGTCGATCGTCGGCGTGGGGATGCGCAGCCACTCCGGGGTCGCCTCCCAGATGTTCGCCGCGCTGGCGCGGGAAGGGATCAACATCCAGATGATCTCGACGTCGGAGATCGCGGTGTCGTGCGTCATCGAGGACAAGTACGCGGAGCTCGCCGTGCGCGCGCTCCACGACACCTTCGCGCTCGGCCGGGAGCGAGAGGCCACGGTATGAAGGGCAAGGCCGCCGTCTTCCTTGGTCCCGGCAAGGCGTTCGAGCTGCGCGAGCTGACCGTCCCCGACGTCGAGCCCGACGCGGTCCTGATCCGCGTCTCGCTCGCCAACGTGTGCGGATCGGATTTGCACTTCTGGCGGGGCGACGCGCCGCTCAAGCTGCCCCAGGACGGTTGGATCTTCGGTCACGAGATGACCGGCCGCGTGGCGAAGCTCGGCCGCAACGTGAAGACCGACTCGCTGGGCCGGCCGCTCGCCGAGGGCGACCGCGTCGCGTACACGTACTTCTATCCCTGCGGCCGGTGCGCGGCGTGCCTCAACAAGGAGCCCGCGGCGTGCCTGTTCAAGATCGGACGCCCGCTCGGCCCGTCGGAGTTCCCGCATTTTCACGGCGCGTTCGCCGAGTACTACTACCTGAAGCCGGGCGGCGCGCTGTTCAAGGTCCCGGCCGAGCTGTCGGATGCGCTCGTGTCGCCCGTGAACTGCGCGCTCAGCCAGGTGATCTTCGGCCTGCACAAGGTTGGCCTGCGCTTCGGCGACACGATCGTGATCCAGGGTGCCGGCGGCCTCGGCATCCAGGCCGCGGCCGTGGCAAAGGACATGGGCGCCGCCGTCGTGATCGTCGTCGATCAGATCGCCGGGCGACTCGAGCTGGCGAGGCAGTTCGGCGCCGACCACACGATCAACCTCAAAGAGGTGACGGAACGCAAGGATCGCGTGAAGCTCGTCCGCGACTGGACCGGCGGCGCCGGCGCCGACGTCGCCTGCGACTTCGTCGGCTTCCCGCAGGTGATTCCCGAGGGCCTCGACATGCTCCGGCAGGGCGGCACCTATCTCGAGATCGGCACGATCAGCCGCGGCGCCAAGATCGAGCTGGAGCCGGCGTCGCTGGTGTGGGGAGCCAAGCGCATCGTCGGTGTCATCATGTACGACCCGTGGGTGATCCCGCGCGCGCTCGACTTCCTCGTGCGCAACCGCACACGCTGGCCGTTCGAGCGCCTGATCTCTCACACGTATCCGCTCGAGAAGATCGACGAGGCGTTCACCCAGTCGGAGTGGCACGCCAAGGACACGACCCGGATCATGCGCGCGGCGCTGACGCCCTGAGGGTCCGCTGAGCGTCTGATTTTTTCGACTCTAGCGTCGCGTGCGACGGCGTGCGTATCGTCGGCGCATGCTCTACACGCGGCCGCAGCTGGTCCTCCTCCTCGCCGTCCTCACCGCGGCCGGCGCCGGCCTCGCCGTCGGCCACTGGCGCGCACACCATCCCGAGCTGGTCGAGCGCCTCGAGCAGCTCGATCGCACACCGGCGGTCGCCGACGGCCAGCCGGGTGGCGCCATCGCTTCCCCGTCGGCCGCTTCAGGTCGTGAGTCGGCCGCCCCGATTCGCGAACGCCCGCGAGCCCCGTCATCGACCGAGCGGCGTGGGCGACCGGCCAAGCTGACTGCGCCACCCGTCGAGGCGCCGTCGCCTGGACCGCTCGATCTCAACGAGGCCGGCGTGGACGACCTCGCGCGTCTGCCCGGTGTCGGGCCAGGGCTCGCGCAGCGCATCGTCGCGGCCCGTGACGAGGGCGGCCGTTTTGCGTCGGTGGACGATCTCCGCCGCGTGCGCGGCCTGGGGCGTGTCAGGCGCGAGCGTCTGCGGCCGCTCATCACCGTTGGCGAGTGACACTGAGCTGGCCGCGCGTTCCGCTCGCTCCCCTGGCCGTCGCCTTCGCGGTCGGCGTGGCGGCGAGCGGCTGGGTTCGCGTGAGCGTCGCGGCAGTGGTCCTGGCCGTCGCGCTCGCCTGGGGCGCGAGCCTCCTCGTTCTCGGACGCCTCGCGCCGGCCACCGCCTGCCTGCTCGCGGGCCTGGCCGCAGTCGGCGCCATTCGGGCCTCACCATGGCCGTTGGCGAGCGATCACATTGGACGGCTCGACGTGCCGGCCGTTGCGCGGGTCACCGGGCGCCTGGCGACAGAGCCGGTCGTGTTCGCCGCCGAGCGCACGCGTGTGCTCCTCGATGTCGAGCGTGTCGGCGACGAGCCGAGGAGTGGCCGCCTGCCGGTGACGCTCTACGGCGTCGCACCACCGCTCACCGAAGGTCAGCAAGTGGCGGGGGAGATGAGGCTCCACGCTGCCACGGGGTTTCGCAATCCCGGCGGGTTTGATTACGGGGAGTTCCTCCGGCGCGAGGGAATGCCGGTCGTGGCCAGCGCTCGCGTCGATCGGTTGATCGCCCTCGATGACCCGGGGCCGCGCTGGAACGTTCGTGTCCGCCGCGCCGCTCGCGAGGCCATCGCCCGCACGCTTCCCCCCACCTCGGCCGCCCTCCTCAGCGGCCTGTTGCTCGGGGATCGGGGCGACCTTCCTCCCGAGGTCGACGACGGCTTCCGGCGCGCGGGCGTGTATCACGTCCTGGCCGTGTCGGGCTTCAACGTCGCGCTGATCGCGGGCGCCGTGTTCTCGGTCCTGACGCTCGCGCGCTGTGGACGGCGTGTGGCCGCCGTCGCCGCCATCGCGGCCGTGCTCGGCTTCGCGTTCGTCGTCGGCCCCGAGCCCTCGGTCCTGCGCGCGGTCGTGATGGGCGTGCTCGTGCTGGGCGCCGTGCTCCTCGAGCGCGACGCGTCGGTGCTCAACGGCCTCGCGCTGGCCGCGCTCTTGATCCTCGCGGTCCGTCCCAACGATCTCGCCGATCCCGGCTTTCAATTGTCGTTCGCCGCGACGGCCGGGATCGTGCTGGCTCCGCTGCCGCGCGGTCTCGTCTGGGGCTCGCTCGGTGTGAGCATCGCCGCCCAGCTCGCCGTGCTGCCGATCGCGCTCTGGCATTTCAACCAGCTCTCCACGATCGGCCCCATCGCCAATCTCGGCGTCGTCCCGCTGGCGGGGCTCGCCACGATCCTCGGCCTGCTGGCCGTCACGGTGGCGTTCTTCACCGACGCGGGTGGCGCGGTCTTCCTCGACGCGCTCTGGCCGCTCTTGCTGGCGATGCGTGCGCTCGTCACTCTCGCGGCGCGCGTGCCCGGAGCGCTCGTTCATCTGCCGGCGCCCCACTGGACGGCGATCACCGCGTATGGCCTCGGCCTCGTGCTGGCGCTCGGCTGGTGGCGCTGGCGCGAGACCCGGCCCGAGTGGTCACGCTGGGCGGGCGCCCTCGCGCTCGGCCATCTCGTCGTTGCGGTCACGATCGGCGCGTGGCCGCTCGTCCGTCCGCCCGACGGACGCCTCCGGCTCACCGTGCTCGACGTCGGCCAGGGCGACGCGATCGTGATCCAGGCACCCGACGGCCGGACCGTGGTCGTCGACGCCGGGCCGGGCGGTGGCATGCGCCTCGACACCGGCGCGCGGGTGCTCGCGCCATTCTTGTGGAATCACGGCGTGCTTCGGCTGGCCGGCCTCGTGACGACCCACGACGATCAGGATCACGCGGGCGGCAGCGCCGCGTTGCGCCGTGAGTTCACGATCGGCGATCAGCTCGCCGGTCCCGAGCGGATCTGGATGGGCGGCGTGAGCGTGCTGCCACTCACGGCCACCGACAAGCCTGCCGGGAGCCGTCGCAACGACGACGCGCTCGTGTTCCGCGTCGATTACGGAGCGGTCTCGTTCCTTCTCACCTCCGACATCGGCGCCGAGGTCGAGTCGCGCCTGATCCGTGCTCAGGCGCCGCTGGCGGTGACGGTGCTGAAGGTCGCCCACCACGGGGCGCGGACGTCGAGCACGCCGCCGTTTCTGGAAAAGGTCAAGCCCGCACTGGCCGTCATCTCGGTCGGGCGCCGGAATCCGTACGGTCACCCGTCTCCCGACACGCTCGCGCGGCTGGCCGCCACCGGCGCTCGTATCTACCGCACCGATCGCGATGGCGCCGTGATCTTCGAGACCGACGGGTTCGCGCTGACCGTCATCCGCTGGGCCACGCGCGAGGTCGAGCACTTCTGCCTGAACCCCGATGGAGGTTGTTGACTCGGCCCCTTCGATTCGCTCTATTTCGTTTGCTGATTGAATAGCTTGGCCCTATAAACGGGCCCATGCGGATGTGGGGCTGTGTTGGCCTCGCCCTCTTCGTGTTCATCGGTCTTCCCGCTCTGACCGCCGAGGCCCAGCGCACCGAGGCCGACGTGTACGTCGGGCAGGCCATCGTCGATTTCGACGACAAGCGCTACGACAGCGCGCTGGACAATCTCCGTCGAGCTCTCGAGGTCGAGCCTGACCACGTCCAGGCTCTCTACTACACCGGCGTCGTCTACATGGCTCAGCGGCAGCCCGCCCGGGCCGTCCCATTTCTGGAGCGGGCCCGGGCGCGGGTGCCGAACGACAGCGTGGTCGCGTTCCAGCTCGGCCTCGCCTATTTCGCCCAGGAGCGGTACGACCGTGCCGAGCCTCTGCTCGACGAGGCGTTCCGC
>QHTB01000010.1 GCA_003220615.1 Candidatus Rokuibacteriota bacterium | reverse complement strand
ATGGCCTTGCCCTTGAGCTCGGTCGCCTTCTCGATCTCGGGCGAGACGTTGAGCGTGAAGTGATTGCCCTCGGTGTGAGTGGCCGACATCTTGAGCGGCTGGCCGGCCTCGCGCGCGACCAGGATGTCGGTGCTGCCGGCGGCGCCGATCAAGATGTCGCCCGCGATGACAGCCTTGACGAGGTCGGGGCCGCCGCGGAACGGAATGAACTCGGCGTTGAGCCCCTCGGCCCGGAAGTAGCCCTTGTCCAGTGCCACGATGAAGGGCCCGGCCAGCGCGTAATCGCCCAGCACGGCGGTGCCGAGCTTCACGTTGGTCTGCGCGCTCGCGACGCCGGGCGCGCGTGGTCCGCCGAGCGCGGCCGCCGCGGCAGCGGAGACGAGGAACTGACGGCGCGTGCACCGAGTCATGGCGCTTCCTCCTCAGGGGCGTTCCCTTGACATGATGGCGCCTTTTTCATACGTTGGGCGCCACCTTCCATGCGTGGCACTCTCAGCCGGCCCGACACCAGGGGATCGTACAACCCCGCACGCCGCTCGAACAACCTCGATCGGCTCTAGCCGGCGCGTCATGACGGAGACTCCCGTCACGTATGCGGCCAGCGAGGGCGTCGCGTGGATCACGCTCGACCGCCCTCAAGTGTTGAACGCGCTCGACACCACGCTGGCGGCGACGCTGGCCGATCACGTCGATCGGGCCGCCGCCGATCCCGAGATCACCCTCGTCATCGTGCGTGGCGCCGGGCGCGCGTTCTGCTCGGGGATGGATCGCACCGCGCTGGCCGCGGGCACGATCGGCGAGGCGTTCTACCGGCACTGGATCCGGGCGCTCAACCAGCTCGAGGACATGCCCAAGATCACGCTCGGCGTGCTCCACGGCTACTCGATCGGCGGCGGCCTTCAGCTCGCGGTCGCCTGCGATCTTCGCCTGGCCACGAGCGACGCGGTGGTCGGGCTCGGCGCCACTCGCCACGGCATCATCCCCGACGGGTCGGTCCTCCGCCTGGCCCGCATCATCGGCCTGGGCCGGGCCAAGGAGCTGACGCTGCTCAACGACCACGTCACGGCCGAGGAGGCGCGCGCGATCGGGCTCGTCAACTGGGTGTGCGCGCCCGATGGCGTGGAGGCGGCGCTGGGCGACATCATCGAGAAGGTGCGCCAGGCGGCGCCGACGGCCTCCGCGCACGCCAAGCGGCTGCTCCACGCCTCGTTCCACGGCGACCCGCGCACCCTGATCGAGGAGGTGATGCGCGCGCAGAACGACTGCATGGCGTCGTGGGAGGTCGACGAGGCCAACCGCGCGTGGCAGGAGAAGCGCGAGGCCGTGTTCCATCCTCGCAAGCGATGACCGACGCGCGATGACCGACACCATCCTGGAGACGGAGGGGCTCACCAAGGAGTTCCGCGGGTTCGTCGCCGTCAAGAACGTGAACCTGCGCGTACGGCGCGGCGCGATCCACGCGTTGATCGGCCCCAACGGCGCCGGCAAGACGACCTGCTTCAACCTCCTGACCCACTTCCTGACGCCGACGGGCGGCCGGATCCGCTTCAAGGGCCGCGACATCACGGGATCGAAGCCGGCCGACATCGCGCGGCTCGGGCTCGTCCGCTCGTTCCAGATCTCGGCCGTGTTTCCGCATCTCAGCGTGCTCGAGAACGTCCGGCTCGCGCTCCAGCGCCAGCGCGGGCACTCGTTCGACTTCTGGCGTTCCGAGCGGACCCTCGACCGGCTGAACGCGCGGGCCCTCGAGCTGCTGGCGGCGGTCGGCCTGGCCGACTTCGCCGGAACGGTCGCCGTCGAGCTGCCCTACGGCCGCAAGCGCGCGCTGGAGATCGCCACCACGCTGGCCCTCGATCCCGAGATGATGCTGCTGGACGAGCCGACCGCCGGCATGGGCCACGAGGACGTCGGCCGCATCGCCGCCCTCATCAAGCAGGCCGCCGCCGATCGCACGGTGCTGATGGTCGAGCACAACCTGAGCGTGGTGGAGAACCTGTCCGACACCATCACCGTGCTGGCGCGTGGTGAGGTCATCGCCGAGGGGGACTATCAGAGCGTGTCGCGCAATCCGGACGTCGTGCAGGCCTACATGGGGACCGGCCGTGTCTGAGCCGCTGCTGGCCGTCCGTGATCTGCAGGCGTGGTACGGCGAGTCGCACATCCTCCACGGCGTGACGTTCGACGTTCAGCCGGGTGAAGTCGTCACGCTGCTCGGCCGCAATGGCGTCGGCAAGACGACGACGCTGAAGTCGATCATGGGCATCGTCGGCCAGCGCCGGGGCTCGGTCCGCTTTCAGACCCGCGAGACCATCGGGCTCCCGTCGAACGCGATCGCGCGGCTCGGTATCGCGTTCTGCCCCGAGGAGCGCGGGATCTTCGCCAGCCTGAACGTCCAGGAGAACCTGACGTTGCCGCCCGCGGTCGCCCCCGGCGGCCTGGGACTGGACGCGATCTTCGCGCTCTTCCCGAATCTCCGCGAGCGGTTGCGGAGTCAGGGCACCAAGCTCTCGGGGGGCGAGCAGCAGATGCTGGCCATCGGGCGCATCCTTCGCACCGGCGCGCGCCTGTTGCTCCTCGACGAGCCGACCGAGGGGCTCGCGCCGGTGATCCGCGAGCAGATCGGCGCCACCATTGCGCGCTTGAAAGCTCAGGGGTTCACGATCCTGCTCGTCGAGCAGAACTTCCGCTTCGCCGCCACCGTCGCCGACCGCCACTATCTGATGGAGCACGGGCGGGTGGTGGACATGATTCCGAACGACCGTCTCGAGGCGAACATGGAGAAGCTGCACGAATACCTGGGCGTCTAGCGCCCACACAAAGGAGTGGCCATGCTCATCACTCGCGTCCTGGTGCTGACGATCGCGCTGATCGCCGCGACGGCGACCGCCCACGCGCAGATCTCGGACGGCATCGTCAAGATCGGCGTCATGAACGATCAGTCGGGGACGTATGCCGACATCACCGGTCCCGGCTCCACCACGGCCGCCCGCCTCGCCGTCGAGGACTTCGGCGCGGCGAAGAAGGGCCTGAAGGTCGAGATCGTCGTCGCCGACCATCTGAACAAGCCCGACGTCGGCTCGAGCATCGCCCGCCAGTGGTACGACGCCGAGAAGGTCGACGTGATCGTCGACGTGCCGACGTCCTCGGTGGCTCTGGCGATCAACCAGATCACCCGTGACAAGGGCAAGGCCTTCCTCGTCTCGGGCGCGGCGACCTCCGACCTCACCGGCAAGGCGTGCTCGCCCAACACGATTCACTGGACGTACGACACGTGGGCGCTGGCCAACGGCACCGGCTCGGCGATCGTGAAGACCGGGGGCGACACGTGGTTCTTCCTGACCGCGGACTACGCGTTCGGCCACGCGCTCGAGCGGGACACCGAGGCCGTCGTCGTCAAGAACGGCGGCAAGGTGCTCGGCAAGGTGCGGCACCCGTTCCCGACGGCGGATTTCTCGTCGTTCTTGCTCCAGGCCCAGGCCTCGAAGGCCAAGATCATCGGCCTGGCCAACGCCGGCGCCGATACGACCAACGCCATCAAGCAGGGCGCCGAGTTCGGCATCGTCAAGGGCGGCCAGCAATTCGCCGGCCTCCTCGTCTTCATCAGCGACGTCCACGCGCTCAGCCTGGAGAAGGCCAACGGCCTGGTCCTCACCGAGGCGTTCTACTGGGACCTGAACGACAAGACGCGCGCCTGGTCCAAGCGATTCGCCGAGAAGCAGCATGGAGCCATGCCGACGATGGTGCAGGCCGGCGTCTACTCGGCGGTGCTTCACTACCTGAAGGCGGTCGAGGCCCTCAAGAGCGACGACGGGACGAAGGTGATCGCGAAGATGAAGGAGATGCCGACCGACGACCCGCTGTTCGGCAAGGGCGTGGTGCGGGCCGACGGCCGCAAGATCCATCCCATGTACCTCTTCGAGGTGAAGAAGCCGGCCGAGGCCAAGGGCCCCTGGGACTATTACAGAGTCCGCGCGACGATCCCGGCCGAGCAGGCGTTCCGTCCGCTCGACCAGGGCGAATGCCCGCTGGTGAAGAAATAAGCACGGTCTTCGGCGTTCCAGTCCAGGCGCTGTTCGGTCAGGTCCTCATCGGGCTGATCAACGGCGCCTTCTACGCCATGCTCAGCCTCGGCCTGTCGGTGATCTTCGGGCTGCTCAACATCATCAACTTCGCCCACGGCGCGCTGTACATGACGGGGGCGTTCGCCGCCTATTTCCTGCTGCAGTGGGCCGGCCTCGGCTACTGGTGGTCGCTCCTGCTGGCGCCCATCGCCGTCGGGCTCCTCGGCGTCGTGCTCGAGAAGACGATGCTGAAGCGTCTGTACCACCTCGACCACCTGTACGGGCTGCTCCTCACGTTCGGCATCGCGCTGATCATCCAGGGGGGCTTCCGGAACGAGTTCGGGTCGTCGGGCTTGCCGTACGCGATCCCGAGCCAGCTCACCGGCGGCTACAACCTCGGCTTCATGTTCCTGCCCACGTATCGCGCGTGGGTCGTCGTGTTCTCCATCGTCGTCTGCGTCGGCACCTGGGTCGTGATCGAGCGGACGCGACTCGGCGCCTATCTTCGGGCGGCGACCGAGAACCCAACGCTGGTGCGCGCCTTCGGCATCAACGTCCCGCGCATGATCACACTCACCTACGGCTTCGGCGTGGCGCTGGCCGGGCTGGCCGGCGTGCTGGCCGCCCCGATCTACCAGGTGAATCCGTTGATGGGAGCCGATCTCATCATCGTCGTGTTCGCGGTCGTCGTGATCGGCGGGATGGGCTCGATCATGGGGTCGATCGTCACCGGCTTCACGCTGGGCATCGTCGAGGGCTTCACCAAGGTCTTCTATCCCGAGGCGTCGAACACCGTGATCTTCGTGATCATGGCGCTGGTGCTCCTCGTGCGACCGGCGGGGCTCTTCGGCCGAACCGCATGACGGCGACGGTCAAGGACTACGTCGTCGCTCCGCCGGTGTCCGTGGCGGCGGCGTGGCCGCGGCACCAGATGCTCGCGTTCGCGGTCATGGTCGCGTTGCTCGTGATCGCGCCGTTCGTCGCCTATCCCGTCTTCCTGATGAAGGCGCTCTGCTTCGCGCTGTTCGCCTGTGCCTTCAACCTCCTGATCGGCTACGTCGGGCTCCTCTCGTTCGGCCACGCCGCGTTCCTCGGCGCGGCCGGCTACGTTTCGGCGCACTCCGCCAAAGTCTGGGGCCTGCCGCCGGAGCTGGCCATCCTGGCCGGCACGGCCACGGCGGCCGGGCTCGGCCTCGTGATCGGCGCCCTCACCATCCGCAGTCGCGGGATCTACTTCGCCAACATCACGCTGGCCTTCGCGCAGATGGTGTTCTTCTTCTCGGTCCAGGCGAAGTTCACGGGCGGTGAGGACGGGATCCAGGCGGTCCCGCAGGGCCGGCTGTTCGGCGTGCTCGATCTCCAGCAGACCTACACGCTCTACTTCGTCGTCCTCGCGATCTTCCTGATCGGCTTCCTGATCGTCTACCGCGCGATCCACTCGCCGTTCGGCCAGGTCCTGAAGGCCGTGCGCGAGAACGAGCCGCGCGCCATCTCGCTCGGCTATCGCGCCGAGCACTACAAGCTCATGGCCTTCGTGCTCTCGGCGACGCTCTCCGGGCTGGCGGGCGGGACGAAGGCCCTGGTCTTCCAGCTCGCCTCCCTGACCGACGTCCACTGGACGATGTCGGGCGAGGTAGTGCTGATGACGCTCCTGGGCGGGCTCGGCACCGTGTTCGGCCCGGCCGTGGGGGCGTTCATCGTAATCGGCCTCGAACACTGGCTGGCCCAGCTCGGCTCCTGGCTCACGATCGTGCAGGGCGCGATCTTCGTCGTGTGCGTGCTGACGTTCCGCCGCGGCGTCGTGGGCGAGCTGAGCCGCCTCCTGAGGAAACCGCTATGACCTACACCGACGTCCTCTACGAGAAGAAAGACGGCGTGGGCTGGATCACCATCAACCGGCCCGAGGTCCGCAACGCGTTTCGCACCAAGACCGTTCACGAGCTGACCGACGCGTTCCTCGATGCGCGCTGGGATCCGGCGGTCGGCGTCGTCGTGTTGACCGGTGCCGGTGACAAGGCGTTCTGCTCGGGGGGCGACCAGAAGGAGCGCGGCGGCGGCGGCTACTCGACCGACGGCGGTCGTCCGATGGACGTCGACGGGCTGCACACGGCGATCCGCCATTGCCCCAAGCCGGTGATCGCCATGGTGAACGGGTTCGCCATCGGCGGCGGCCACGTGCTGCACGTGCTGTGTGATCTCTCGATCGCCGCCGACACCGCGATCTTCGGTCAAACCGGGCCGCGCGTGGGCAGCGTGGACGCCGGCCACGGGACGGGTTATCTCGCGCGCGTCGTCGGCGAGAAGAAGGCGCGCGAGATCTGGTACCTGTGCCGGCAGTACACGGCCCAGCAGGCGCTCGAAATGGGGCTGGTCAACAAGGTCGTGCCGCTCGCCCAGCTTCGCACCGAGGTCGAGCAGTGGTGCCGCGAGCTGCTGGAGAAATCGCCGACGGCGCTGGCCATGGCCAAGCAGTCCTTCAACATCGATTCCGAGACGCGCGCGGGCGTGGCCGAGCTGGCCACCACGGCGCTCAACCTCTACTACCAGACCGACGAGGCCCTGGAAGGCCGTAACGCCTTCGTCGAAAAGCGGCCGGTCGACTTCAAGAAGTTCCGGCGATAGTTCCTCGGGGCGGGTCACTAGAACGAGGTCTCGAAGCGAAACGACGCCACGAACGCGTCGCGGCGTGAAGGGTCGGTGTTGGGAT
>QHTB01000188.1 GCA_003220615.1 Candidatus Rokuibacteriota bacterium | reverse complement strand
GGCGACCATCTGTGACGTGACCCGCGCGTAGGGCTCCGGCGTGGCCCGCACGGTGTCGGGCACCTCGATCGTCACCGCCGCGTTGGGCCGGACGTCGGTGACGGCCAGCTCGAGGATCGGAAAGCCGCCCGCGAACTGCTGGATCTTCGTGGGGAACTTCACGCCGCCGAAGTCACGGTAGTTCAGATAGCGCACCTCGATCGGCAGGTCTCCGAGCACGGGATGGGGCACGACCGCCTCGACCAGGGCGACCAGATTCTGAAGATCCACCGTCACCTTCATCCGATAGCGCGCCGGGTCGTCGAACGTGATCGTCCGGCCCCGCACGGTTGCGCTCCGGGCCATGGCCGCCTTCACGGCGCCGTGCGGCGTCATCCAGATCTGGATTTGACGCTCCGCCAGGGCGACCGGCACGGGATTGTTCACGTCGCCCACCACGTTCCAGGCGTGCTCGCCACTCACGACGAAGATCTGCCGTTGCTCACCGCGGATGGGCTGCTGGCTGCCGCCCCGGGGCGGGTCGAGGGCCTGCGTGCGCACGAGCTCGTCACGCAGCGAGGCCGTCTCGTAGTTGATCGACCGCGCGAAGCTTTTCAGGTTGAAGCGGGGCCACGGCATCGTCGGGGTCGCGTTCTGGCCGATCGCAAAGATGGTCCCGCTGCCCGCGATCTCGAGCGAGCGGACGTCTTGCGCGCCGAGCGCGGCCGCGACCTTCTCGAGACTCGTCGTGGCCGTCTGGGCGCCGGCGATCGACGGGAACACCGAGGCAACGGAGATGAGTACGATGACGAGCGCGGCCAGCGTCCTTGGCATGATGGCCCTCCCGGACCCTCGAGTCGACGCTGACGCTACTGCCTGGGGTTCGTGCCCGTCAAGAGATCTGGTTCAGCGGTGGCTCCGCCCGGGCGACGCGACGAATGTTCTCGGCGATCACCTTCGCGCGGGCCTGCAGCATCCCCTCCGTCCAGCCGGAGAGATGGGGCGTCATCAGCACGTTGGGCAGCTCGTGGAACGGATGGTTGGCCGGCAGCATCGGCCCCGGCGTCGTGGGATAGCGATACCAGACGTCGAGGGCGGCGCCGGCGATCACGCGCTTGGCCAGCGCGTGATAGAGCGCATCCTCGTCCACGATCTGGGCGCGGGCGACGTTGACGAGGAACGCGCTCGGCTTCATCGAGGCCAGCTCGCGGGCGCCGATCAGGCCGCGGGTGGTGTCGTTGAGCGACAGCGTGATGACCAGATAGTCTGATTGGCGAAGCACGTCGGCGAGCACGTCACCACGCCGGAACGGCAGGACGGTCATGTCGAAGCCTCGCGCACGCTGGGCGACCGCTTGCCCGATCCGTCCGTAGCCCAGAATGCCGATCGTCTTCCCCGCGAGCTCCGGCCACGCGGGCGGCACCGGCGCTCCCACCGCCCACTGGCTCGCCCACGTTCCCTGCCGGAGCGCGGCGTCGAGCCGGGTGAACTCGCGCGT
Source organism: Candidatus Rokuibacteriota bacterium (assembly GCA_003220615.1). Lineage (GTDB taxonomy): Bacteria > Methylomirabilota > Methylomirabilia > Rokubacteriales > CSP1-6 > 40CM-68-15. The sequence continues at coordinate 22,390 of QHTB01000188.1, read as the reverse complement.
CATGGCCAGCATGGCGCCGATCACGTATTCGGCAATGCCGACCTCGTGGCCGTACGCGTTGGCCAGCCACGTGCCCTTCGGGAGCGCGGATCGGTCGATGCGATCGAGCCCGGCACCGGGAACTTGCACGAGCTTCAGCCGTCGGGCCGCGAGCCCCATCTCGCGGGTGAACCCGAGCGTGACCAGGACGTCCACGTCCGAGAGCCGCGGGACGATCCCGGCCTCGTCGCCGACGATGACGTCGCACGGAATGGCGAGATGGGTCCGCACAGGCTGCTCGAGCGTGGCGGAGAACGTTCCGGCGAACGCGACGCGCGGATTCATGTCAGCACCATCTGGGTCTGGATCGTCATCGACAGCAGTCGACCGGTCGCGTCGGTGACGCGCGTCTGCCACACCTGCGTGCGCTTGCCGCGATGAAGCGGGGTGGCTTCGGCCCGAATGGTCCCGGCCCGACCCGCCGCGAAGAAGTTGGTCTTCGATTCCAGCGTGGTCGTCGACGCGCCATCCGGCAGGTTCAGGATGGTGGCGGCGGCGCCAATCGTATCGGCCAGGGCCATCAGCGCGCCGCCGTGGAGGCTCCCGCCCACGGTGGTCAGCGCCTCTCTCCACTCCAGCTCGGCGACGACCCGGTCGGCAGTCGCCTCGGTGAAGCGAATCCCCAGTGTCTCGACGAGGGTGCCCTTGAAGCGTCCGGCGATGTCGGCGGCATGCGTGCTCATGCGCGTGATGATGAGCGCTCCGCGGTCGCGACTCAACTACCTGGGAAGTAATGTCCCCGGCCGGCAGACGGTGTAGAGTTCGACCCCATGGATGGGGCTGAACACCACGTTGGCAAGCTGATCCGCCACTGGCGGGCGCGACGGCAACTGAGCCAGCTCGATCTCGCCGGCGAAGCGGGGGTCTCGAGCCGTCACGTCAGCTTCATCGAGACCGGCCGGACCCAGCCGAGCCGTGAGATGGTCCTCCAGCTCGCCCGAGCCCTCGACGTGCCGCTGCGCGACCGCAACGATCTGCTGACCGCGGCCGGATTCGCGCCGATCTACCGCATGACCGATCTGGATGCGCCGGCGCTCACCCTGGCCCGCCGCGCGCTCGACTTCATCCTGAAAGGACAAGAGCCGTATCCCGCGCTCGTGCTCGACCGCCACTGGAACGTGCTCAAGGTCAACGACGGCAGCGCCTGCGTTCAGGCCTTCTTCCTCGACGCGAAGAAGGTGGCCGAGCTGGGGCCACCCAACGCCATGCGGCTCATGTTCCATCCGGCCGGGTTCCGGCCCTACATCGTCAACTGGGAGCCGACGGCGGCGTCGCTCGTCCAGTGGCTCCATCGCGACGTTGCCAGCGGCTTCGGCGGCGCGGAGACCCGGCAGCTCCTGAACGAGCTGCTGACCTATCCGGATGTGCCGCGCCACTGGCGAACGCTCGACCTCGATGCGTCCACCGCGCCGTTCCTGCCCATCGAGTTCAGCAAGGACGGACTCTCGCTGCGCTACTTCACCACGCTGACCACGCTGGGGACGCCGCACGACATCACGCTCCAGGAGCTGCGCGTCGAGTCGTTCTTTCCCGCCGACGAGGCGACCGAGGCCGCCTCGCGCCGCCTGGCGCTGGAAGGTGCTCGCGCCGCCGGCGCTACTTGAGCCGCGGGTCGAGCGCGTCGCGCAGGCCGTCGCCGAAGAGGTTGAAGCCCAGCACGGTGACGAAGATGGCGAGGCCGGGAAAGAGCGACAGCCAGGGCGTGGCCTGGATGAACGCGACGTTGGCCTTCAGATCCCACCCCCAGCTCGGCGTCGGCGGCTGCGTCCCCAGCCCGAGGAAGGACAGCGTGGCCTCGACGATGATGGAGGTCGCGATGCCGAGGGTGGTGGTCACGATGATCGGCGCCAGACAGTTGGGCAGGACGTGGCGCAGGAGGATGAGGGGGTCGCGCACGCCGAGGGCGTGACACGCCTCGATGTACTCCTTCTCCTTGATCGAGAGCACGCTGCCGCGGACCAGACGGGCATAGATCGGGATGCGCACGATGGCGATGGCGGCAGTCACCTTCATCGTGCCGATCAGCCCGGCCGTCGGCGTGAAGATGACCATCAGGATGATGGCGAGCAGGTAAATCGGGAAGGCGAGGATCAGGTCCATCGCCCTCATCACCACCGCATCGACGCGGCCCCCGTAATAGCCGGCGATCATCCCGAACGGCACCCCGACGAAGAGCGCCAGCAGCACCGACGACACGCCCACGGCGAGCGAGATCCGAGAACCGTGAATGACCCGGCTCAGCATGTCGCGCCCGAGCTGGTCCGTTCCGAGCGGGTAGTCCCAGCTCGGCCGCGCGAAGGTGCGGGTCTGGTCGCTGGCGATCGGACTGCGCGGCGCGAGCGCATCCGCGAAGAGCGCGACCAGGACGAGGCCGACCACGATGGCCGCGCCCACGAGCGCGGTCGTGCTGCGCCGGAACCGGCGCACCCCCTGGGCCAGCGGCGATTCCGAGCGCGCGACGCGCGCGGGCCAGGCAACCCCCGGGACCGGAAGCTCGGCCTCAGTCGTACTTCCCCCGCTGATCGGCCGCGGTGTCATCCGGAGCGACTCGCCACTGTCCGCCATGTTCACCTCAGGCGTAGCGGATCCGTGGATCGAGGAACGTGTAGGTCAGGTCGACGATCAGGTTGATCGCGACGAAGGCGAGCGCCGTGACCAGGGCGAAGCCCTGCACCTGCTGGTAGTCGCGCCCGATGATCGCATCGATGCCGAAGGTGCCGAGCCCCGGCATCGCGAACAGCGTCTCCACCACGATCGCGCCCCCGATCAGGAAGCCCACCTGCAGTCCCATCACGGTCACGGTCGGGATCAATGCATTCTTCAGTGCGTGCTTGAGCACGACCGGCCGCTCGGCCAGGCCCTTGGCGCGCGCGGTGGTGACGTACTCGGTGCGGATGACCTCGAGCATGCTGGTGCGGAGAAGTCGCGTCAGGAGGGCGGCCCGTCCGATGCCGAGCGCGATGGCGGGCATCAGGACGTGCTGCAGGTTGCCCCAGAGACTCACGCCGCACACCATCATCGGGCAGGTTCCCGGCAGATATATCCAGCCCGAGCTGGGGAGCAGCCCGCCGAGCCCGACAGAGAAGAACAGGAGCAGCAGGACGCCGGTGAAGAACTCAGGGATGGAGACGCCGATCATGGCCACCGAGGTCGCCGTGTAGTCGGCCCAGGTGTTGCGTCGCAGCGCGCCGATGATCGCGGCGGGGATGGCGATGACGAGCGCCACCCCCATCGACAGCACGACCAGCTCGAGCGTGACCGGCAGGCGGACCAGCACGTCCTGGAGCACCGGCCGCCCGCTCAGGATCGACGTGCCCCAGTCTCCCTGGACGAGCTTGCCGAGCCAGATCGCGTACTGGACCAGGACCGGCTTATTCAGTCCGTAGGCTTCGCGCACCTTGATCGCGTCTTCCTCGGTGTAGGCATCGCCGAGCAGCGGGACGACCGGGTCGCCGGGCACCGACCGCATCATCACGAACACCACGAGGGTGATCATGAGGACCGTCGGCACCACGCCGAGAATGCGCTTCAGGATGTAGGTGCGCATGGGCTACTTGTCCAGCCAGACCTTCTTGTAGAGGACCTTGAACTCGGCCTGGTAGACGTAGTCCTTCATCCACGGCTGCGCGACCTGATAGAAGGGCGAGCCCGAGATCGTGTTCCAGTACAGCTTGTCGGCCGAGAATTCCTGGAACTCCCGGGCAATGACCTTGCGTTTCACGGGATCCATCTCCCGCGCGTAGCGGGCGTAATACTCGTCGACCTTCGGATCGGTGTGGCGCGCGCTGTTCCAGGACGCCGTGCTGGCCGACAGGAAGGTGTTCTGGTCGAGGACCATCAGCGACGCCAGGTCTTCGACGTACATGTCGAACGGCCCGTCCTGCGTGGCCGTGTTCATCCAGCTCACCTTGTCGACGAGCCGGATGTTCGCGGTCACGCCGATCCGCGCCACCTGTTCTTTGATCACCGTGGCGATCACGCTGAACACGGATTTTTCGGTGTTGGTCATGAGCTCGAAGACTAGCGGCTTCTGCGGGCCGTAGCCGGCCTCGGCCAGCAACGCTCTGGCGCGGGCCGGGTCGTAGGGACAGAGGTGGGTGACGTCGACGCTGTCCAGCGTCCCGGGCGGGATGATCCCGAGCCACGGCGTGGCCTGGCCCTTGAACGCGATCTTGACGATCTCCTTCCGGTCGATGCCGTAGCAGCCGATGGCCTTGCGGACCCGGATGTCGTTGAAGATCGCATGCGGCCCGCGCTCCTTCGACATGGGCTTGCCATCCGCGGGCACGGTGACCTTCATCATGGCGACCATCGGCGTCGTTTCTTTCCCGGTCATGACCTGGGCGCGCGGATTCTGCGCCCGGAGCGTGTCGACGTGATCGGCCGAGAAGTCGGCGATGAAGTCGATCTCGCCGGCCTTGAACGCGGCCATCTGCGTGACGGGGTCCTTGATCACGCGGATCACCACCCGGTCGAGGTACGGCAACCCGGGCACGAAGTACTTGTCGAAGCGGTCCATGACCAGATGGCTGCCCTTCACCCACTCGACGAGCTTGAAGGGCCCGCATCCGACCACCGCCTCGGGCTTCCCCGCCCTCCGCTCTTCCGGAGAGAACTTCTGCGTGGCGGCGGGCGAGGCGAGGACGAGCCCCATGCGGTAGGCGGCGAGCATGTGCAGCATGAACGCGTAGGGTTGCTTGAGCCTGATCTGCACCGTATGGGGGTCGATTACCTCGACGGAGTGCACGGAGTCCATGAATGACCGCATGCTCGACCGGGTCGCGGGATCGATGATGCGCTCGACGGTGAACTTGACGGCCGCGGCATCGACCTTGGTGCCGTCGTGGAAGAGGACGTTCTGCTTGAGCTTGAACGTGTAGAGCAGGCCGTCGGGGGAGATCGTCCACGATTCGGCGGCATCGGGGACGAACTTGCCGTCCGGGGTGATGCCGATGAGCCCGCAGCCGATGTTGGTCGCGACCCAGACCATCTCGTAGCCGGGCGTGACGTGGAAGTCGAGCCCCGCGATCTCGTTGCCGTAGGCGACGCGCAAGATGCCGCCGCGTTTCTGTGCGCCGGCCGTCGTGACGCCGGCGAGCACGATGGCGAGGGCGAGGGCGGCCGCGAAGGACCTCATGCTACTTGTCGAGCCAGACTTTGTCGTAGTGCACCTCGAACTCCGCGTTGTACGTGTAGCCCTTCATCCACGGCTGGGCGACCATGTAGAACGGCGAGCCCGAGATGGTGTTCCAGTACATCTTGTCGGCCATGTATTCGAGCAATTCCTTCGCGATCACCTTGCGCTTGGCCGGGTCGAGCTCCCGCGCGTAGCGGGCGTAGTAGTCGTCGACCCTGGTATCGGTGTGGCGCGGATGGCTCCACGCCGACGACTTCGTCGAGACGTACGCCGTCGACAGGTAGCCGTTGCTGTCGATGGTGATCAGCGACAGCAGATCCTCGACGTACATGTCCCAGGGTCCGTCCTGGAGCGTGGCGTTCATCCACGTGACCTTGTCCACCAGGCGGATGTTCGCGGTCACGCCGATGCGGGCCATCTGCTCCTTGATGACGGTGGCGATGACGCTGAACACCGACTTCTCCGTGTTGGTCATCAGCTCGAACGTGAGTGGCCTCGCCGGGCCATACCCGGCTTCGGCGAGCATCGCCTTGGCCTTGGCCGGGTCGTAGGGGCAGAGATGGTTGACGTTCACCGACTCGAGCGTGCCCGGCGGCGCCATGCCCACCCAGGGTGTCGCCTGGCCCTTGAAAGCGATCTTCACGATCTCCTGCCGGTCGATGCCGTAGCAGCCGATGGCCTTGCGGACGCGGAGATCGCCGAAGATTGGGTGGGGCGCGCGCTCCGTCGACATCGGCTTGCCGTCCTTGGGCACGGTGACCTTCATCGCCGCCATCATCGGCGTCGTTTCCTTGCCGGTCATGATGTGGGCCTGCGGGTTCTGCGCCTTCATCGTGTCGACGTGCTCGGGTGAGAACGAGGCGATGAAGTCGATCTCCCCCGCCTTGAAGGCCGCCATCTCGGTCACGGGGTCCTTGATCACGCGGATCACCACACGGTCGAGGTAGGGCAGCCCCGGCACGAAGTACTTGTCGAAGCGGTCCATGACCAGATGGCTCCCCTTCACCCACTCGACCAGCTTGAAGGGCCCACATCCGACCACGGCCCCGGGCTTGCCCTGCTTGCGGTCCTCGAGGCTGTACTTCTGCGTGGCGGCCGGGGAATAGAGCACGAGGCCGGTGCGGTACGCGGCCAGCATGTGCAGGAAGAATGCGTAAGGATGCTTGAGACGTACCTGCACGGTGGCGGCGTCGAGCGTCTCCACGCTGTGCACCGGCTCGTAGAAGGCACGCATGCCCGACTTGGTCGCCGGATCCATCAGCCGGTCGATGCTGAACTTGACGGCTGTCGCGTCCACCTTCGTTCCGTCGTGGAAGAGCACGTTGCTCCGGAGCTTGAAGGTGTAGAGCAGGCCGTCCGGCGAGACCTGCCACGACTCCGCCGCGTCGCCCACGAACTTCCCGTCGGGCGTGATGTTCAGGAGCCCACACCCGACGTTCATCGCGACCCACATCATTTCGTAGCCGGGCGCGGTGTGGAAGTCGAGGTGGGCGATCTCGTTGCCATAGGACACGCGGAGCGTGCCCCCGCGCCTGGGCGTCTGTGCGTGGGCGAACGAAGCGAGCGTGGTGACGATGACGGTGAGCGCAGTCAGTGTGATGAAGAAACCGGTGCGGAGGCCTCGTGGGCGCATGACGTCTTCTCCCTTGCCGAGCGAGCCTGACCGGAAAGAACTGATGGCCGCGACTGGAATGATCCCCGCGGTGTGGGCGGTACTTTACATCAGCTTCCGTTTGTCAACAATCGGACAGTCGGACAATCAGTCCAGACCTCTTGCGTCCTCCGTGCTGGGCGCGGCCCCTTGCGATCGGGCGGAGAATCGGGCATGTCTCGGTGGGCCTGGAGGAACATCATGAGCGGACAGGGACCGACGACCCGGCGGTTCACCGAGCAGCGCTGGCTCCTCGACAACACCATCCGCGCGGTCGGCATGGACTGGGACCAGCCGCGCTCGATCTATCTGTCGGCGCCGTGCGGCGTCGAGGCCAGCGCCGACTTCGCGGGGCTGCGCCAGCGCATCACCAAGCTGGCCGACGCCTCGCCGGCGTTCGAGGCCGTGGCGCGCCGGCGCGAGAGCAAGGCGCTGGCCGCCGAGCAGGAGCAGAGCCTGGTGACGGCGCGCGAGAACTACTTCATGGCCGCCGTCCACTGGGCGGCCGCGCAGTGGCCGATCGACGAGAACAACGACCTGAACCGCTTCTACAACGGCAGGAAGCGCGAGTGCTACACGAAGTACGCGCAGCTCGCCGACCATCGCGTCGAGGCGGCGTGGATCCCGCTACCCGGTGGCGCGTCGCTGCCCGCGTGGTTCCACCTGCCGCCCGGCTACACGGGCGGCCGCATCCCCGCCGTCGTCTCGATCCCCGGGATGGATTCGTTCAAGGAGATCGGCGTCGCGATGTACGGTGACCGCTGGCTCTCACGCGGCCTGGCGGTGCTGGCCATCGACGGCCCCGGCCAGTACGAGAGCCCGGTCCTCGACATCTACTTCAGCATGGAGGCGTGGGCCGCCACCGGCACCGCGGCGGTCGAGTGGCTGTCGAAGCGGCCCGAGATCGACGGGGCGCGCATCGGCGTCGCCGGGAACTCGTTCGGCTCGTTCTTCGGCACGATCGCGGCCGCCCACGAGCCGCGGCTGCGCGCCATCGCCGTCTCCGCCGTCTGTCACGAGCCCGGCTTTCACACGATCTTCGAGGAGGCGTCGCCGACCTTCAAGATGCGCTTCATGTACATGTCGGGCATCAGCGACGAGGCGAAGTTCGACGAGCTCCGCAAGACGATGACGTGGGAGGGCCATGCCGAGCTCATCCACTCCCCCTACCTGTGCGTGGCCGGCGAGCACGAGGAGCTGTCGCCGCTCATCCACACCGAGCGCCTGCTGACGGCGCTCAAGGGACCGAAGCGCTTCGTCGTCTATCAGGACTCGCGTCACTCGGTCGGTAACGTGCCCTCCGCCAACGTCGGGCCCTTCCCGCCGATCCTGATCGCCGACTGGATGGCGGCGACGCTCCAGGGCAAGACGTTCGCGAGCGAGAAGTGGTACGTGGAAGCGAACGGCCGGATCGTGAAGTCGGCGCTGTAGACCATGCGAATCGCGACCTGGAACGTCAACTCGCTGAAGGCGAGGCTCGAGAAGGTCACGTGGTGGCTGGACCGCGCCAAGCCCGACGTCCTGCTCATGCAGGAGACCAAGCTGACCGACGCCGACGCGCCCGCCGACGTCTTCAAGAACGTCGGCTACGAGCTCGTCCACCACGGCGAGGGGCGCTGGAACGGCGTGGCCATCGCGAGCCGGGTCGGCGTCGGCGACGTCGTGGCCAACTTCGGTGAGCCACTCCGGCCGCCGAAGACGCCGGACGTCGGCGACGACGAGCCACTCGCCGAGGCCCGCATGGTGTCCGCGGTGTGCGGCGGCGTGCGCGTCATGAGCCTCTACGCGCCGAACGGCCGCGTCGTCGGCTCGCCGTTCTATCTGGCCAAGCTCGCGTGGTTCGAGCGGCTTGCCCGCTGGCTGGCCGACGCCGCGGATGCCAAGCAGCCCCTCGTGCTCGGCGGCGACTTCAACGTCGCTCCCACCGACGACGACGTGTGGGATCCCGCCGCCTGTCACGGGGGGACTCACGTCTCGGACGCTGAGCGCGCGGCGTTCAGCCGGCTCTGCGAGTGGGGGCTGCTCGATGCCTACCACCGTCACCATCCGCAGCCCGGCCGGTACACGTGGTGGGACTATCGCGCCGGCAACTTCCACAAGAACTTCGGCATGCGCATCGACCACCTGCTGGTCACGGCGCCGGTCGCCGAGCGCGTCGTGTGGGCCGAGATCGACCGCGAAGCCCGCAAGGGCAAGCCCGTGCCCTCGGACCACGCGCCGCTGGTGATCGACCTCGACCATCCGGGCACGCAGTTCGACGCCGGCTGGAAGAGCTAAAAGAATTCCTTCGTCGCGCGGCGCGCGCCTTCCGCCATGCTGGCGAGCTTCGCCCAGACGATGTCGGGAACGACGGCGGCCTGGCCCACCCACGTGCCGAACCCGCAGTCGGTGCCGGCCACGACGCGCTCGCGTCCGACCAGCCGCGCGTAGCGCCCGATGCGCTCGGCCACGAGGTCCGGGTGCTCGATGAAGTTGGTCGTCGAGTCGAGCACGCCGGGGATGAGGACCTTGTCGTCGGGAAGCTTCACGTGCTCGAACACCCGCCACTCGTGGGCGTGCCGCGGATTCGACGCCTCGAACGAGATGCCGCTGGGCCGGGCCGTGAAGACCACGTCGATGATGTCGGCGAGCGGCACGTCGTGATGATGGGGCCCTTCGTAGTTGCCCCAGCACAGGTGCACCCGCGCCTGCTCGGGCGGCACGCGCGCCAGCGCGTGGTTCAACGCGTCGATGTGCAGGCGCGCCATCTTCCGGAATTGCTCCAGGCCGAGGTCGGCGAACTGGATGTGCCGGCCCATGCCGAGGTCGGGACAGTCGACCTGGAGCACGAAGCCCGCGGCGGCGATGGTCTCGTACTCCTGGCGCATCGCCTCGGCGATGGCGAACAGATAGGCCTCGTGGCTCGGATAGTGGTCGTTGTGGAAGAACAGCGAGATGACACCGGGCGAGGCGGCGGTGAGAAATCCCGCCTGCCGGCCGACGGCGCTCTTCAGATTGTCGGCGTCGCGCCGGGCCGCCTGCGGATCGCGGACACTGATCGGCCCGTTGCAGGCCGGCGTGCGACGACGCGAGCGGCCGGGATCACCGAACACCCGCGCGGCCATCTCGGGAAACTCGACGAGATCGCGGTACTGCAGCGGATGGCTCTGGCCACCGAACCCGTTGAGGCGGTCCTTGACGTAGGTAGCGTAGCTCGGCTTGCTCATCTCGCCGTCGTTGACGAGATCGACGCCGGCGCCCACCTGCTTGCTCACGACCTCGGCCACCGCCGACCGGATGCGCGCGTCGAGCGCGGAGGGATCGACGGGCACGCCTTCTTCCTTGGCGAACATCATCCGGATGAGATCGGCCGGGCGCGGCAGGCTCCCCGTGTGCGTCGTCAGGAACCGATCGGTGCTGCGCATGTTAAGCTCCTGTAAGAGGTGATCATGTCGACCGACCATACGGTGACCGCCCGGTACGATACCGTATTCCACCACGCCTACGCTGTCGAGCAACCCGACCTGCGGCGCCTGTACGAGCAGGCCAAGCGGGACCAGTGGAACGTCTCTCGCGACATCGACTGGAGCCGGCCGGTCGACCTCGACTCGGCGGTCGTCGCCGACGAGCTCATCGACATCTACGGGACGCCGTACTGGGAGCGCCTGGGGCCGCGTGAGCGGGCCGAGCTGAATCGCCGCTTCACCGCCTGGCGTCTCAGCGTCCTGCTCTACGGCGAGCACGGCGCCATGCTCGCGTGCAGCCAGCTCGTGGAGACGGTCTCCGGCCCGGACGCGAAATACTTCGCGGCCACGCAGGTCGTCGACGAGGCGCGGCACACCGAGGTGATCGACCGCTATCTCCGGGACAAGCTCGGCGGGCTCACCTACCCGATGCCGCAGAACGAGCGCGAGCTCTTCGACACGATCCTCAGCGACTCGCGCTGGTACGTGAAGACCATCGCGCTCCAGCTCGTCGCCGAGACGTTCGCGGTCTCGCTCTTCCGGATGCTGGCCGAGACGTCCAAGGACGAGCTGCTGCGCGAGATCTGCCGCTTCATCCTGCGCGACGAGTCACGGCACATGGGGTTCGGGATGCTGAGCCTGCCCTCGACCATCGCCCAGCTCAGCGAATCGGAACGGCGCGAGGTCGAGGAGTTCACGTGCTGGTCGCTCGGCAAGGTGTTGACCGGCCTCTTCCCCACCGAGGTCTACCAGGAGATGGGCTTCAGTCCGGCCGAGATCAACGAGATCCAGCACGTGCGCAAGGCTCGCGCCGTCGGCGGAGAGTCCTCGTTCTTCCGGCAGACGTTCAAGAAGGACCTGCACGGGACGCTCGTGCAGAACCTGGCGCGGATCGGCGTCCTCACCGACCGCGTTCGGCCGAAGCTCGAGTCGCTCGGCATCCGCGTGCCGGCTCACATCGGCTGACGGCCCGGAGCCCCTGTCCCGGGTCAGGGCCCAGGGGTGAAGCACGTCGCCATCACGCCCTCGGCGCACACGCACTCGATGGGCTCGCCGTGAGGGCCTCTCAGCATCACCACGTGTCCCTTGCAGTCCGGCCAACGCTGGGCCCGGCTGGCCATCAACGGCACCAGCAGCAACGCGAATCCGAACAGAACCGCGAGGATCCATCCGACGGTCTTCATCGGACGTTGAGACGCCGGAACTCCGGCGAAGGATTCCGCCTCCCCGCGGGAACCGGCGAGCCCGGGCCAGCGTCTAATAAGGTCGCGGAGGACCGACGATGACGATACGAGGCCTGGCGCTCGCGATGATGCTCACCACGTTGGCAACCACCGGGACGGCGCTCGCCCAGGGCTTCGGGGCCTCACCAAGTGATCGGGTCTTCCAGGTCACCTGGAACGCCGCCACGACCAAGCGTGGCCAACCGGCCGTCGAGGGTTACGTCGCCAACCAGACGGGTTATTCCTATCGCTTCATCGTGCTCGCCGTCGACGGGACCGATGCCGCCGGGCAGCCGCTACCGACGACCACCTTCTACATCAACGGCGAGGTCGCTGCGGGCGACCGCCTGTACTTCAAGAACGCCGTCCCCCAGGCCGGCGCCAACTACCGGGTGACGGTCCGCTCGTACGAGCGGTTCGGCGGCGGAGCCGGGATGTAGCGTCGCTTTTGCCGGGTCCGCGGCGAGACGTATCATGGTCGCGACACGACGATGAAACGCTGCGCGCGCGTGTTGCTTTCGGCGGCAGGACTGTGTCTCGCCTTCGTGGACGCTCGCGCAGAGATCTTCTCCTACAGCAACGACAATCCGCGGTTCGGTGCCGCGCTCGTGGCTCCGATCGGACGCCGCGAGGTCGTGAAGAAGACCATGGAATTCTGCGGAAAGGCCTACCCGGCCACCCAGGCGGACACGCAGACGGCGTACGCGGGGTGGATCAGGCGGCACGCGGGCTACCTGCGGCTCAGCACGATGATGAAAGCGGGATTCGCCGCGGCGGCCGCGAAGGATCAGACCGAGAAGGGCGCCGAGGCGCGGAAAGTCCTCGAGTACGGGCCACGACAGATCGAAAAAATGAGCACGCTGCTCGTCGAGGTGATTGCCGAGATGCCCTCCGAGGACGCGAAAAAGCAGATGTGCTCGGAGACCGTCGCGAAAGTCGAGTCGCGCGCGTTCGACCTCGAGAATACCGATCCCGAGCTCACGAAGTACCTCCGAAGCGTCGCCGGCACGTATCACGTCGATGTGTCCATTCCCGCTGTCCCGCCCGCGAGCGAAGCGCCGAACGCGCGCCGGGACGCCGCCGCCCTTCTCGGCAGGTGGAGGAGCGAGAAGGTCGTCGCCCGGATGGCCGACGGCACGATCAGCGAAGGCCCCGGCGGCTGCACCGTCGAGTTTTCGGAGAAGCGTTTCGTGAGCGAGTGCCGGCGGAACGACCGAGAATTCCGCGTGGTCTATTCGTATCGGGTGAGCGATACGGGCCGCTACGAGGCGGAGATCGTGGAAAACCAGATGTTCCCGACCCTCGTCGGGACCCGCACGATCGTCAACTTTCGCGTCGAAGGCGGCACGCTCTTCACCTCGGCGTTTCCGTCCACCGCCAACGCCGAGCTGACGCGACCCGTTGAAATCGAGTCGGTGCTAGTGCCCGAGAACACGCCTGGCGGTGTCAGGTAGCTGTCAGCTGGCCGCGAGCCCCAGCCAGACGAGGAGTTGGCCGGGGGGAAACGGAACGCCGAGCGCCCTCTCGAACAGCCCATACACGAAGGCGAACCCGAACACCGAGAGCAGCACGCTGATCGGCCACCGCTCGCGCGCGCTGATCTTGAGGTAGAGCAGGGTCATGACCAGCGTGGCGAGAGAGAACCCGAGCAGCCAGATCCCCACCCAGAAGGCCGCGATCCAGACGCACACCTCGATGCTTCGGCGCCTCGCCACCTCGGCCGGCACCTCGGGGCCCGGCTCATCCGTCTGGCGTGTCTCACGCCGTCCGCTGAGATCGCGCGTGAGCTGAACGAGACCCAGGAGGAGTCCCGGCGCGCCGACGGCCCAGGGAAAGAGCCCGGCGCGCGGTCCGAACGTTCGGCTCTGCCAGAGCGCCCACGCGAACAGGGCCACGATGACCGCGCTGAACGCCGTCGCGCCGTCGAGGTGCATCCCGCGCGGCCCTTCGAGACGCGTCGCTTCGGGAGCGACAGCGACGGCGGCTCCCTCGCGCCTCTTCCGTCGACGCTCGGTGATGATGGGAACGAGGAAGCCTGCGACGATGATCGCGAGCAGGACCAGCACGCCTGGCCGCAGGGTCCACGCCAGGCCGTAGTTGTCGGTCGACAGGAAGAGCTTGTTCTCGGCGAGCGGCCCGAGCACGAGGCCGAGCAGGAGCGGCGGCCGCGGCCAGCCGAGTCGCGCCATCACCCACCCGAGCGCGCCGAACAGGAGGACGATCAGCACGTCCTCGAAGACGTTCTTCTCGGCGAAGGCGCCGACGGCGACCAGCGTCAGGATGAACGGGATCAACAACGCGCCGCGGATCTGGGTGATCTTCACCAGCTGCTTCAGGAACAGGAAGCAGATCGCGACCGTGATCACGTTCGAGACCACGATCGTCCACACCATCGACAGGGTCAGTGTCAGGTGGCCCTTGGGCGCGGGCGTGAGCATCGACGGCCCGGGGACCAGGCCCTGGATGAGGAACGCGCCCATGAGGATGGCCATGGTGACGCTCGCGGGAACGCCGAACGCGACGGTGGTGACGAGGCTGCCGCCCAGCGTCGAGTTGTTGGCCGCGCCCGGGCCCAGCACGCCCTCGACGGCGCCGCGGCCGAAGCGCTCGCGGTCCGGTGAGCTCTGGACGGCGTGAGCGTAGGCGAGCCACTGGGTGGTCGCCGCGCCCATGCCCGGAATGATCGCGATGAAGGTGCCGATGGCGCTGCAGCGGAGCACCAGCCACCAGTGCGTGAACGTGTCGCGCACGCCCTGCCACACGCCGCCGAGCCGGCCGACCTCGACCTGGGCGATGCTCGAGCCCTGGATGGCGAGATCGATGACCTCGGGAATCGCGAAGAAGCCGATCGTCACCGGCACCAGGCCGATGCCGTCCCACAGAAAGAGCTGACCGAACGTGTAGCGCTGGATCCCCGTGACGGGATCGAGGCCGATGGTGGCGAACCACAGACCGAGACAACCGGCCACCAGCCCCTTCACCAGGGCCTCGCCGCTGAGCGAAGCCACGAACGTGATGCCGAGCAACGCGAGCATGAAGAACTCGGGAGAGCCGAAGGTCAGCACGAGCGGGCGCACGATCGGGATGGCCAGCGCGAGCACGAGGGCGCCGAAGACTGCGCCGAAGAGCGAGCTCATGATGGCCGCCCCCAGCGCACGGCCGGCCTCCCCTTTCTTGGCCATGGGATGGCCGTCGACGATCGTCGAGGCCGTCGTCGGCTCGCCGGGAATCCCGAAGAGGATCGACGTGATGTCGCCGGTGGTGTTGGTGACCGCCGCCATCCCGAGGAGAAACGCGAACGCCTCCACCGGCGTCATCTTGAAGATGAACGGGAGCATGAGGGCGAGCGTCGTCGGTCCACCGAGGCCGGGCAGGATGCCGACGGCGAAGCCGATGGCGATGCCGATCAGCATGAGGCCGAACGCGGGCCACTGAAAGACCTGGACCAGCCCGGCCAGCGAGGCGCTGACGAACTCGGCTATCGGAGGATGCCCTTGAGCTTGGCCGCGACGTCGGGATCGAGCTTGAAGAGCTCGGCCACCAGGCGCTCCGTCTCTTCACCGCCGATGGGATCGATCTCGAGCTTGGCCCGGCCGGCGTCGGCCAGCAATTCAGGATCGCGCAGGGTGTCGAGAAACGCCTTGCGCAGCATCTGCACGCGATCGTCGGGCGTGCCCGGCGGCAACGCGTAGAGCCGGCTGATCGCGGTCGGCACCACGATGCCGGCCTGCATGAGCTGGCGCGCTTCGTCGGTCCTGGCCAGGCTGAGCGCGACGGGAACGTTGGGGAGATCCGCGAGTGGCTTCGGAGCCATCTGCAGCACGATGCTGACTTCACCACCCTCGAGCGCCTTGCGCCAGGTCGACTTGATCGACTCCCACTGCCAGCACCCGCCGGCGACCTCTCCCGACTCGGCAGCGAGCCGGATCTCGGCGGTGCCCTTGTAGCCGCGGACGAGCTGGATCGGCAGCCCCACCGTCGCCATGAGCACGCGTCCAACATCGTGCGACGTGTCGCCGGGACCGACCGCGCCGATCTTGACCGGCGTCTTGGCGGACTTCCACTGCTCGAGGGTGGTGACTCCACTCGCCTTCGTGAGCGCGCACGCGGCGCTGTCCCGCATGGGCACGCCGACGTACTTGAACCTGCGCGCGTCGAACTCGATGCCCTCGCGACCCAGGAGCTGGCCGACGACCTGGTTGCCGTGGAAGTTCACGATCGTGAGGCCATCGGGACGGGCGACCTTGTACGTGTGGTTGGCGGCGAGCAGGCTCACCGCGCCAGTCATGTTCTCGACGATGATGGTCGGATTCCCCGGGATGTGCCGGCTCATGTGACGGGCGATCGTGCGCGAGTAGGTGTCGTAACCGCCGCCGGGAGAGAAGCCGACCACGATGCGGATCGTCTTGCCCTCGAAGAACCGCGACTGCGCCTGCGCCGGGACCGTGGAAGCGAGAGCGACGAGCACCGCGAGGAGCGGCAGGCGCTTCATGCGGCGCCACCCTAGCAGCGCTTGGCAGTAGAGTAAAGGCCCATCGATGCCGGACCAGGAGGCGAGGTCATGAAGAAGTCGGCGAAGGCACGGAGCGGAACGGGAGAGGTCGCGCTGAAGCGCCGGCTCGCGGAAGCGTGCCGCATGCTCGCTGCCGCCGGGCAGGGGGACGACGTCTGGGGCCACGCCACCGCCCGCGTCCCCGGCACGAACACCTTCTGGATGAAGCCCGCGGGGCTCGGACTCGAAGAAATCCGCCCGGAGCAGCTCTTGCTGGTCGACCTGGACGGGAAAGTGCTTCGCGGCCGGCTGCCGCGTCACAGCGAGGTGTTCATCCACGCCGAGGTCTTCCGGGCCCGGCCCGAGGTCAACGGCGTCGTCCACACGCACCCGGTTCCCGCCACGGTCTTCTCGTCGCTCGACGTACCGCTGCGGCCGATCATGCACGAGGGCACCAACTTCGTGCCGCCCGACGTTCCGCGCTTCACCGAGACGAGCGATCTCATCGTGACGCCGGCGCTCGGCCGATCGGTGGCGCGTACGCTCTCCGATCGGCCCGCGCTCTTCCTGGTCAACCACGGCATCGTGACGGCGGGCGAGAGCATCGAGGAAGCCACGGTCAACGCGCTGCTCCTCGACAAGATCGCGCGCGCTCAGCTCATGGTTCCGGGCGGCGTGCCGCGCGTGTGGACGTCGGACGAGGAGGCGCTGGTCAAGCGCAAGCGGATCTACAACGCACAGAGCCTCGAGTCACGGTGGGCGTATTACCAGCGCCGGGGACTCGGCCGCCTGCGCTAGGGACGCTCGCGGTCTCCGGCCTCGGCGATGCCGTCGAGGTAGCGTTCCCAGACGATGAGGTTCACCCGGCACGCCTCGACGGCGGCGTCCTCCATTCCGAGGCGCGCCGCGTGGTCGGCCACCGCGTGCCAGCCGAGGTTGGAGTGCTCGATGTCGGCTTCGGTGTGCAAGCCGAAGAACTCGAGCTGATCGTCGCTCAGCCCGAACAATTTTCCCCAGCGATCACGCTCCATGCCGAACCAGCCCTGCTCGCGGACGAGGCCGATCCCATAGCCGGGCACGTTCACGCGCTCGGCGCACGTGTTGGCGACGAGGCCTTCGAGCCAGTGGCGGTTGCTCATGAGGCCGTCCCAGGCGTGCCAGCACATCAGCGTCGACGGCAACGGCTCGGCAGCGCGGATCTCGTCGAGGCCCAGGCCGATGCGAGTGCCGAGCTCTTCGAGGATCTGCCAGTGCGGTCGACCTCCCCCGTGCGCGTGGTCGGCGATGACTTCCTCGGCGCAGGCGGCGATGATCCTCACGCGGAGATCCCAGATCGGACAGTTGGTCGCCACGCGCAGCTTCAGCACGGAGTTGCGCTGGCGCGTGTTGAGCCGGTGCTGGCGCACGAACGTCCGGGCCCGGTCGGGCGTCATCGGCTCGCGGAAGAAGCGCGCGCGCCTCGCGAAATCGTCGACGACCTCGTCCAGCCGCTTGACGACACCCGTCGCGGTCATTCGAGCAGGGCGATCATTCGAGCAGGATGGTCCGGAGCTTCGTGATCATGGCCGGCTCGAGCTTGAACAGCGATTCGACGGCACGCTCGATCTCCTCCGCGGTCACGGGCTCGATCTCGAGCTTCTGCTTCTCGGCGTCGGCCAGGAACGCGGGATCGCGCAGCGTCTCCTGGAACGCCTTGCGCAGGATCTGCACGCGATCTTTGGGCGTGCCGGGCGGCAGCGTGTAGGTGCGCACGAGCGTGCTGTCGTTGTGGACGGCCACCTCGATGATACGGCGCGCCTCGTCGGTCTTGGCATAGGTGATCGCCAGCGGCACGTTGGGAAGGTCGGGATGCGGCTTCGGCGTGATCTGCAGCACGACCTGGACTTCCCTGGCGTCGAGGCCCTTGCGCCACGTCGCGCGCAGCGAGCCCCAGCCCCAGCACGCCCCCGCCAGCTCTCCGCTCTCGGCCGCGAGCCGGATCTCCGCCGTGCCCTTGTAGCCGGTGACGATCTGCGTCGGCAGGCCGATTGTCGCGCGCGCCGCTCGCGTGATGTTGTCGGGGTTCGACGCGCCCGGCGCCACGCCACCCATCTTCACGGGCGTGGGCGAGGCCATCCACTTCTCGAGGCTCGTGATTCCGCTCGCGGTCGTGGTCGCACAAACCGGATGCTCGTACACCGGCGCGCCGATGTACTCGAACTGCCGCGCGTCGAACTCGACGCCCTTCTGGCCGAGGACCTGGCCCAACAACAGACCGCCGATGAAGTGGCCGATGGTGAGTCCGTCGGGCTTGGCGATCTTGTAGAGGTAGTTCGCCGAGATGAGGCTGCCGGCACCCGGCATGTTCTCGACCACGATCGTCGGATTGCCGAGGATGTGGCGCGGCATGTGCCGGGCGAGCGCGCGCGAGTACGCGTCGAAGCCACCGCCGGCCGTGAAGCCAACGACGATGCGGATCGTCTTGCCCTTGTAGTACGGCTCCTGCGCCGCGGCCGGCCCGGACACAATGACGACCCCGATCAACAGCGCGGCCGCCAGCCATTGCGCCGTTCTTAACAGGTGTTCCCTCATCGGTTCCTCCCGGCGAATCCCGCGCTCGGGATTATAGCCGCGTGCGGGCGGTCGACCGTGAAGCGAGCAATGGTCGCTTGATCCAGTGCACGAGTGTACATATACTCATGTGTGTCATATGAGTGGGATCCGCGGAAGTCTGCCTCCAACTCGCGGTAGCACGGCGTCGAGTTCACTGATGCGGTCACAGTCTTCAGTGATGATCGGGCTATCACGATTCAGGACGAGCATCCGGAGGAAGGACGCTTCGTCACGGTCGGCCAGGATGCCTCTGGACGGCTCTTGGGTTGTGGTCTATGCGTGGCGTGGCGAGTCGATTCGCGTCATTTCGGCGCGAAAAGCGACGCCACGAGAACGCCGAGCGTACGGGAGGCATTGATGAAAAAGAATTACGACTTCAGCCGTGGCCGTCGTGGTGCGGTGGTTCCAATCCCGCCGGGGAAGACGCGGATCACGATCCGTCTGGACGACGATCTGCTCGATTGGTTCCGCGACCAGGTCGATTCGGCTGGCGGGGGCAATTACCAGACGTTGATCAATACGGCTCTCAGAGCGTACGTCGAGCAGCAGCGCGAGTCGATGGAGACGACAGTGCGACGGGTGGTGCGCGAGGAGCTCTCGAGATATCGCGCCTTGGTCAAGCGAACCGCGGGCTCGAAGCTTGAATCGCCCGCCACACGCGCTCGGGCGTCATCGGCAAGTCGGTGATCCGGACACCGACGGCGCGGGCGATGGCGTTGGCCACGGCGGGCGCGGTGGGGATGAGGCCGCTCTCGCCGATGCCCTTGGCCCCGTACGGCCCCGGCCCGTCGCCGTTCTCGACCAGGACGCTGCGGTACTCGTCGGGCAGATCGCCCATGACCGGCACGCGGTAATCGATCAGTGACGGGTTCAGGAGCTGGCCGCCCTCGTAGACCATCTGCTCGAAGAACGTGTGACCGATGCCCATCATCGCCGCGCCTTCTTCCTGGGCTTCACACTCGCGCGGATTGATCGCCTTGCCGACGTCGGCGATGGAGACGTAGCGCAGCAGCTTCACACGCCCGGTGTCCTCGTCGA
Source organism: Candidatus Rokuibacteriota bacterium (assembly GCA_003220615.1). Lineage (GTDB taxonomy): Bacteria > Methylomirabilota > Methylomirabilia > Rokubacteriales > CSP1-6 > 40CM-68-15. The sequence goes on along the minus strand of QHTB01000188.1, from coordinate 2,775 downwards.
CCTCGACCTCGGCGGCGGCCATGCCGACCTCCCAGAACGGCGCCTCACCGCCGAGCGGCGCGTGGCCGCGCTCGCCGCGATACGTTCCCCGGCCGATGAGCTCGCCTCCGGTCCCGAAGTGGGCAGCCAGAGCCTCGGCGTAGCGGCACCGCCCCGCGGGCGCGACGATCGCGCCGTCGTGGAGCGTCATGGCCGTCGCGTCGCCACCGAGCTGGCGGGCGCCGATCGCCAGGAGCTGATCGCGAACGTCGCGCGCGGCCCGCAGCACGGCCAGGCCCATCAGCGTGGTGGAGCGGCTGGCGCTCGTCGCCTGGTCGTACGGGCTCATCCCGATCTCGGGGCGCGCGATGCGCACGCGATCGAGCGGCAGCGCCAGCTCCTGCGCGACGATCTGCGAGAGCGTCGTGCGGGCGCCCTGGCCGATCTCCACAGTCGCGGTGAGCAGCGTCGCGCTGCCGTCGGCGTGCAGCCGCACCATCGCGCTCGACACGGACGGCGCCAGCGGCGCCTTGATCGTGCACGCGAGGCCCCTGCCCCGCCGCGGCGGCGTAGGCTCGGTCCAGCCGATGGCCGCGGCGGCCTTGCGCAGCCCGCCGGCGTAATCGCAATCGACGGGCCGATCGCCTTCGATGAAGACTTCGCCGCGCGCGAGGACGTTCTTCAGGCGAAGCTCGAGCGGGTCGAGGCCGAGCCGCTCGGCGATGACGTCCATCTGCGACTCGTAGGCCCACGTGAGCTGGGGCACGCCGTAGCCGCGGAAGGCGACGCTCACCACCGTATTGGTGTAAACGCCGTACGCCTGGATCCTGACATTGGGAATGCGATACGGCCCGGCCGCGGTGTACGCCGACTTCTGGACGACGCGCGGCCCCACGTCGGCGTAAGCGCCGAGCTGGTAGTAGATCTCGCAGTCGCGCGCGACCAGCGTGCCGTCCCGCCTGACGCCGGTCTTGAGGCGATAGCGCACCGCCGCGCGCCGCACGGTCTTGAACCCTTCTTCCACCGTCAGGGCCAGGCGCACCGGGCGCCGCACGTGACTGGCCAGCGCGATCGTGAGCGGCTCGATCTTCGTGTAGGACTTGTTGCCGTAGGCGCCGCCGAGATACGGCACGATCACCTGCACCCGCGCCAGCGGCAGGCCGAACATCTCGGCCACCTCCTTCCGGACCGGGAAGGGATGCTGGGTGGACGCCCACACGGTGATGCCGGTCGGATCGACGCGGGCGATCGCGCAGTGAGGCTCGAGCGAGTAGTGGTGGACCATCGGGAACGTGAACGTCTGCTCCACCACGAGATCGGCCTCGGCGAAGCCGCGATCGAGATCGCCGCGCGCGTAGCTGTACTGGTGGCAGATGTTGGTCCCGGCGATCGGCTTGAGCGAGGTGAGGTCGCGGAAGTGGACCGCCGGGCGCGCGCGCTCGTGGAGCACGGGCGCGCCCGGCGCAAGCGCGGCGTCGAGCGAATCGACGACGGGCAGCTCCTGCCACTCGACGGCGACGAGCGGCAGCGCCGCGTCCGCGAGGGCTATCGTCTCGGCCACGATCGCGACGACCGGCTCGCCAGCGTGACGGATGACGCCGTCGGCGAGGAGCGGCTGGTCCTTGAAGGCGGGGCCGTAATAGAGGTCCTTCACGGGCAGGTCCTTCGCCGTGAGGACCGCGATGACGCCGGGCGCCTTCCGCGCGCGCGACGTGTCGATCGCGATGATCCTCGCGTGGGGCACCGGGCTCCGCCAGAGCTTGGCGTGCACCATCCCAGGAACGATGACGTCGCTGATGAAGCGCGCCCGGCCGGTGGCCTTCTCCGGCGTGTCGACGCGCTTCGCCGCCGTCCCGATCATTTCAACGTCGGGGGGAGCGAGCCCCGCTCGGCGTCGCGCAATGCCCGCCACACGCGCTCGGGAGTCATCGGTAGCTCGGTGAGCCGGACGCCGGTCGCCTGGGTGAGGGCGCTGCCGATCGCCGGCGCCACGCAGAACGTCCCGCTCTCACCAACGCCCTTGGCGCCGAACGGTCCGGGGCCGTCGGCGTTCTCGATCAGGACCGTCTCCAGCGTCGGCGGCAGGTCGGTGAACGCCGGGACCCGATAGTCGATCAGCCCGGGATTCATGAGCTGGCCGGCGTCGTTCACGCGCGCCTCGAAGAGCGCCGGGCCGATCCCCTGCATCGCTGCGCCCTCGTCCTGGGCCGCGCACTCGCGCGGGTTGATGGCCTGGCCGACGTCGGCAGCGGAGATGTATTTCAGAACCGTCACCGCGCCCGTCTCCCGATCGACGTCGATCTCGGCAGCGCCCATGCCGCTCTCCCAGAACACCGTGGCGCCGCCGAGCGATCCCGCTGACTTTCCCGAAACGAACGATCCAACGCCGGTGACCTCGCCACCGACGAGGCCATAGTGACCGCTGATGACCTCGGCCACGGTCATCGCGCGATCGCCGTGGGCGATGGCGCCGTCACGGATCGTCAGCATCGAGGCTCCCGCGTCGAGCAGTGGGGCGGCGAGGGCCAGCACCTGCTCGCGCGCGTCGCGGGCCGCCTCCTGCACCGCCAGCCCCATGATCGTCGTCGAGCGGCTCGCGCTCGTCCCCCAGTCGTATGGCGTGACCGACGTGTCGGGCGCGGCCACGACGACGGACGCGAACGGGACGCCGAGCGTCTCGGCGGTGATCTGGGCGAGCGCGGTGCGGATCCCCTGGCCGGCCTCGACGCTGCCGGCCAGCACGTCGACGCTGCCGTCGGCGTTGATGCGTACGATCGCGGTGGACGTGCTGTGGGT
>QHTB01000136.1 GCA_003220615.1 Candidatus Rokuibacteriota bacterium | reverse complement strand
ATCGGAAGGCCGACGACAAGACGATCAAGTCCGCCTTCCGCCGGCTGGCCCGCAAGTACCACCCCGACGTCGCCAAGGGCAAGGACGCGACCGACCGCTTCAAGGAGATCAACGAGGCGAACGAGGTACTCTCCGATCCGGAGAAGCGCCGCCGCTACGACACGCTCGGCCCCGACTGGCAGCGCTACGCCCAGCAGGCTCCCGGTCAGCCGGGCGGCGGGTTCCGCGTCGAGTACCAGGGCGGCGATGGCGGCGATTTCTCCGACTTCTTCCGCACGATCTTCGGGGATCTTGGCGGCGGCGGCCGACCCGGCGCGCGGGGCGGGCGCGGCGATCGCGGTGGCGTGAATCTCGAGGACCTGCTCGGTGGTGGCGGCGGCTTCGGCGGCCGCCAGGCGCGCACGCGCGGCGAGGATGTCCAGGCCAGCGTCGAGATCACCCTGGAGGAAGCGTTC
>QHTB01000135.1 GCA_003220615.1 Candidatus Rokuibacteriota bacterium | reverse complement strand
GGCGGCAAGCCGTGCATGACGTGCGGAGGCAGCGGCTGGCAGCGGGCGCGGCGGCAGCTCGACGTGAAGATCCCGGCGGGCGTGAAGACGGGCCAGCGGGTGCGCGTGGCCGGCGAGGGCACTGGCTCCGGCGGCGGGCGCGGCGATCTCTATCTCGCCGTGACCGTCGCCCCGCACCCGCTCTTCGAGCGCAAGGGCGACGACATCCAGATCGAGCTGCCGATCACGGCGCCCGAGGCCGCGCTGGGCGCGAGCGTCGAGGTGCCGACGCTGCGGGGCAAGGTCTCGATGAAGATCCCGCCCGCCACCTCGAGCGGGCGCACGTTCCGGCTGCCGGGCTACGGGATGCCGCGGCCCAGGACCAGTGGCGGCAGCGGGGATCAGCTCGTGGGGGTGAAGATCGTCATGCCGTCGGATCTCACGACGGCCGAGCGCGAGCTCTACGAAAAACTCAAGACGCTGCGGAGTGACAATCCCCGCGCGTATCTCGGATAACGAGGGAGCCGTGATCAGATTCGAAAAGTTCACCGTCAAGGCCCAGGAGGCGATGCAGGCGGCGCAGTCGCTGGCCGACCAGCACAACCACCAGTCGATGGAGCCGGAGCACCTGCTGCTGGCACTACTCCAGCAGCGCGAGGGTGTGGTCGGCCCGGTCCTCGCCAAGCTCGGCGCGCGCCCCGAGGTCATCCAGCGTGCGCTCGAGCAGGCGCTCGAGCGCCTGCCCACCGTGCGGGGCGGCGGTGGCCAGCACTACCTCGGCGAGCGGCTGCGCGCGGCGCTCGAGCGCGCCCAGGCCGAGGCCGAGCGCCTCAAGGACGAGTACGTCTCCACCGAGCACCTGCTGATCGGCATCGCCCAGGAGCGCGACGGCGGGGCCAGCCACGTGCTGGCCCAGAACGGCGTCACGCCGAACGGGATCTACAAGGCGCTCGTCGAGGTGCGGGGCAGCCAGCGCGTCACCGACCCCAACCCCGAGGAGAAGTACCAGGCGCTCCAGCGCTACTCCCGCGACCTCACCGAGCTGGCGCGCAAGGGCAAGCTCGATCCCGTCATCGGCCGTGACGAGGAGATCCGCCGCGTCATCCAGGTGCTCTCGCGCCGCACGAAGAACAACCCGGTCCTCATCGGTGAGCCCGGCGTCGGCAAGACCGCCATCGTCGAGGGCCTGGCCCTGCGCATCGTGACGGGCGACGTGCCCGAGACGCTCAAGAACAAGCGGCTGGTCGCGCTCGACATCGGCGCCATCATCGCCGGCTCGAAGTATCGCGGCGAGTTCGAGGACCGGCTGAAGGCCGTGCTCAAGGAGATCACGGAGTCGGACGGCCAGATCATCTGCTTCATCGACGAGCTGCACACGATCGTCGGCGCCGGCGCCGCCGAAGGCGCGGTGGACGCGGCGAATCTCCTCAAGCCCCAGCTCGCGCGCGGTGATCTGCGCTGCATCGGCGCCACCACGCTCGACGAGTACCGCAAGCACATCGAGAAGGACGCCGCGCTCGAGCGGCGCTTCCAGCCGGTCATGGTGCGCGAGCCCTCGGTGGAGGACACCATCTCGATCCTCCGCGGCCTCAAGCCGAGGTACGAGCAGCACCACAACATCCGGATCAAGGACGCCGCGCTGGTCGCCGCGGCCGTGCTGTCACATCGGTACATCACCGACCGCTTCCTGCCCGACAAGGCCATCGACCTCGTGGACGAGTCGGCCGCCCGCATCCGCATGCAGATGGAGTCCAAGCCCCAGGAGCTCGACGACGTCGAGCGAAGGATCATGCAGCTCGAGATCGACCGGGTCTCGGTCGCCCGCGACACCGACGACGCTGTCGCGCGGGACCGCCTGGCCCGCATCGACGCCGAGCTGGCCGGGCTCAAGGAGAAGGCCGACGCGCTCAAGGCGCGCTGGCAGGCCGAGAAAGGCGGCATGGATCGACTGACCAAGGTGAAGACCGAGATCGAGAGCGCCCAGCAGGCGTTGGCCGAGGCCCAGCGTGACGCGCAGCTCGGCCGGGCCGACTGGAGCCGCGCCGCCGAGATCCAGCACAGCGTGCTCCCGCGCCTGGAGAAGGAACGGGCCGAGCTCGAAGCGCGCGCGGTCCAGCAGAAAGACGGCGCGCCGATGGTCCCCAACGAGGTCGACGAGGAGGACATCGCGGCCACCGTGGCGAAGTGGACCGGGATCCCGGTCACGCGACTGCTGGAGGGCGAGACGCAGAAGCTCCTCCAGATGGAGCAGCGGCTCGCTCAGCGCGTCGTCGGGCAGGACGAGGCGATCCGAGCCGTCGCCAACGCGGTGCGGAGGGCTCGCTCCGGCCTGTCGGACCCGAACCGGCCCATCGGCTCGTTCCTCTTCCTCGGGCCGACCGGCGTCGGCAAGACCGAGACGGCGCGCGCGCTCGCCGAGTTCCTCTTCGACGACGAGCGGGCGATGATCCGCATCGACATGTCCGAGTACATGGAGCGCCACACGGTGGCTCGTCTCATCGGCGCGCCTCCCGGCTACGTCGGGTACGAAGAGGGCGGCCAGCTCACCGAGGCCGTGCGGCGGCGCCCGTACGCGGTGATCCTGTTCGACGAGATCGAGAAGGCTCACGGCGACGTGTTCAACGTGCTGTTGCAGCTTCTCGACGACGGCCGACTGACGGATGGCCAGGGGCGCACGGTGGATTTCCGCAACACCGTCGTGATCATGACGTCCAACCTGGGCGCCCACATCTTCCGCGACTACGAGCAGCCCGACAAAGTCCGCTCGCTCATCATGCAAGAGCTGCGGACCACGCTGCGGCCCGAGTTCCTGAACCGCATCGACGAGGTCGTGATCTTCCGGCCGCTCGGTCGTCAGGACCTCGACCGGATCGTGGACATCCAGCTCGGTCACCTGCGCAAGCGGCTCAGCGACCGGCGCATCGGCCTCGACGTCACGTCCGCGGCCAAGGCGCTGCTCGCGCGCGAGGGGTACGACCCCACGTTCGGCGCGCGGCCGCTCAAGCGGACCGTGCAACGCCTCGTCCAGGACCCGCTCGCCCTGAAGCTGCTCGAGCGCGAGTTCAAGGACGGTGACACCGTCACGGTGGACGCGGAAGGCGATCACCTCGTCTTCCGCCGAAGCGTGACGGGGGAGATCGTCGGCTAGGAGAATCGGTCGGCCGCCCAGTATCATCGAATGGCCATGAGCCGCGCGCCCCGGGTGCACCCGGCGTGGATCGTGCTGGGTGCCCTCACCGTCTGTATGCTGGCCGGCTCCGGTCTCCGATCAGTGTTCGGCGTCTACATCAAGCCGATGGAGGCGGAATTCGGCTGGACCCGAGGCGCGCTGTCGGGCGCCGCCGCCGTCTCGCTCCTGCTCCTCGGCGCCGTCGGGCCGTTCGTCGGGCGCCTGGCCGACCGCTGGGGGCCACGCAACGTCATCGCGATCTCGCTGTTCGTGCTGGCCCTGGGCGCCATCGGATCGTCGTTCATTCAGAAGCTCTGGCACGTCTACGTGATGACCGGCGTCTTCATGGCTCTCGGCGCCGGCGGGGTCGCGCTGACGACCGGGTCCACCGTCGTCGCACGCTGGTTCGAGGCGCGGCGCGGATTGGCCATCGGGATCGCCGCCGGCGGCATGTCGGCCGGCCAGCTCATCGTCATCCCGCTCGCCACGGCACTGACGGTCTGGTTCGGCTGGCGCACGAGCTTTCTGTGGCTCGGTATCGGGCTCCTGGTGCTGGTCCTGCCCGTCTGCCTCGCACTGATCCGGAACAATCCCGAAGACCGCGGCGCGCGTCCCTACGGCGCCACGGGTCCGGCGCCGACGAGGGCCGAAGCGGAGGCCACGAGGGTGGCCGGGCGCGTCGGGGTCAGCGAGGCGGCCCAGACCCTTCCCTTCTGGCTGCTCATGGGCACGTTTTTCGTCTGCGGATATACCTCGAACGGCATGGTCCTCACCCACTTCATGCCGCACGCCCTCGAGCACAACTTCACCGCCTTCCAGGCCTCGTCGGCGCTGGGCGTGATGGGCGCGATGAACATCATGGGAACGCTGGCGTCGGGCTGGATCTGCGATCGCTTCGGGCGACGGGGCCCCCTCGCCACGTATTACTTCGTGCGCGGAGTGTCGTTGCTATTCTTGCTCTACGTGTGGAACGTGCCCTCGCTGCACCTGTGGGCCGCGCTCTTCGGCCTCAACTACATCTCCACCGTCCCGCCCACGACGACGCTCACCGCCAACATCTACGGGCGCTACTCGGTCGGCGAGCTCTCCGGCTGGATCTTCTTCGCGCATCAGGTCGGTTCCGCCCTCGGCGCCGCGCTCGCCGGCTGGGTGTTCGAGCTGACCGGCACCTACTCGAGCGCCTTCCTCTCGGCCGCGGTGCTGGCGTTCGTCGCCGCGGGCCTCGCGATGATGATCCGCGAAGAGCCGCTCGTCTCTCGGCCCACCGCCGCTCCCGTGCCCGCCACGTCGTAGAGGACACCGCTCCCGCGTGATCGCACTCCTGCTGATCGCGATCGCGCTGATCGCGGCTCTCTCCGGCCCGGTGACGCCTTCGGCCGACGCAGCGGACTCGAAAGGCCCGAAGACGCTCCTCGGATCCATCTTCGGCAGCAGCGGACGTCAGGACGGTCACGAAGAGGAAGAGCGCCTCGATCCTGATCGGCCCCACTTCCCCGAGGCAACCACGACCGTGGGGAAGGGCCGCGTCATCTTGGAGTCGGGGTACACGTTCACGGAAAAACGCTCGTCGTTTTCGTCGCAGACGTATCCCGAGGCGTTGCTGCGCGTCGGGATGTTCGCCGAGTGGTTCGAGTTCCGGGTCGGCCAGAACTTCCTGCGCCAAGAACAGACGGTGGCGGGGACGACGACCCGCGAGAGTGGGGCCCAGGATCTCTATCTCGGCGTGAAGCTGGCGCTGATCGAGCAAGACGGGTACGTGCCGCAGATCGCCCTGATTCCCCAGATGACCGTGCCGACCGGCAGCAAGGGCGTCACGGCCGGCAGAGTACTGCCCGGCGTCAACGTCGACTTCAGCTGGGAAATCGTCAAGGATCTCTTCGACGTGGAGTTGCTCATCGCGACCAACTCGGTGGCCGACGGGAACCTCGAGTCCCACGTCGAAGTGGCGACGGGGCTCACGGCGGCCGTGGCCCTCACGCGAAAGCTCCAGGCATTCGTCGAGTGGGACGCCTTCTACCCGGTGGGATCCGGCGGCGCCGACACCGGCACGCGGCACTACGCCGTGGGCGGGCTCATCTACTTCTTCACGAAGAATCTCGCCGTCGACGTCCGGGCCGGCGTCGGCCTGAACCGACAGGCCAACGACGTCATCGCCGGCACCGGGTTCGCCGTTCGCTACTGACGGTCGCGACTGGGCTCGCGGCGAAGCCTTTGGCGCTCATCGTCACGCTGTTCGCCCAGGAGTACGTCGTCAAAGGTCTGAAGGTGTAGACTTTCAAGAGCATGCGCTGTCGATTTCTTCCCCTGCTGATCCTCTTGTGTTGTCTCGATCTCGCCATGCCGGTGGCGCCGACGCCGCGTGGCGTGGAGTTCGAGGAGGACGAGGAGGTTCTCCATCTCGGAGGCTTCCGACTGTCCCGGCCAGCCGAAGCTGCCGGCCGACGTGACGCAGCACCGCGGCTCGACGCCGAGCGTGTCGGGGCGGCTCATGCGCTCCGCGCTCTGCTGACGGCGCGACCCGCGTACGCCCCGCGCATCCGTCTCGTCGCCGATCCGCCGCTCGCTCCGTCCGCTTCCGGCGAAGACCACTAGCCTGCCCGCGGGCTCTCCCCGTCCCGGTGTGACCGACGGGAACCCTCTGCCGAGTCTCCGCGCGTCGCGGAGGCTCGCCTCCAAGGAGACGCGGGATGCGTATCAACAAGTACGAGGGCCTGGCCATCACCGTGGCCCTCCTCGTGTTCGGCAAGATCGTGATCGCGCTGTTCAAGCTGATCGGCGGCTGACGCCATGGACGCGGTGCTCGACCCCGAGTTCTGGGCGCGCTGGCTCAGCATCGTCGTCATCGACCTCACGCTGGCCGGCGACAACGCCCTCGTCATCGCGCTCGCCGTGCGCACGCTTCCCCCCAAGCAGCAGTGGCGTGGGCGCGTGTGGGGCACCGCGGGCGCCGTGGCCCTTCGCCTCGGCTTCATCGGGTTGGCGACGTTTCTGCTCCGCATCCCGTTCCTGCAACTCGTCCCGGCCCGGTCACGTTCGCGAAGGCTCATCGCTGCGCGAGGCCGTGTGGATCATCGTGGTGGCCGACGCCGTGATGAGCCTCGACAACGTCCTTGCGGTGGCGGCCGCGGCCCACGGCGATCTGCTGCTGGTGGTCTTCGGCATCGCGCTCTCCCTGCCCCTCGTCGTCTGGGGCAGCGGCTTGCTCGCGCGGTTGATGATGCGCTTCGGCTGGATCGTCTGGATCGGCGGCGGAATCCTGGGCTACGTGGCGGCCCAGATGATGCTGGCCGACCCCGCGCTCGGGAGCCTCCTGGGCGAGGCGCTCGAAACGCTCGACGTCCTCCCGACGCTCCTCGGCGTGACGATGGTGGGCCTCGGCTGGTGGTTCGCGCCGAAGCCCGCCTCCGAGACCTTTAGCGGGCGATCGGGTGCGCGCCGCGACGGGGATCGGCTCCCGCCCAGCGGGCACCCTCGGCGCTGACGCGCACGCCGCACACGGCGCCGGCGCGCCACTCCCACTCTGGCCACGCAGCGACGTCGTGGCCGAGCGCCGCGAGGCCGTCGCGCGTCTCACGCGGCAGCCGACTCTCCGCCTCGACCTTGCCCGGCGACATCACGTGCGGCCAGAACGAGTCGGGGAAGCTGCGGGAGGCGACCCGCGGCATCTCGATCGCCTGCTGGATCGGCATGCCGAACACGGCCATGTTGAGGAACACCTGGAGCATCGCCTGCTGCTGGACGTCGCCACCCGGAGTGCCGAACGGCAGCGGCCGGCCGTCCTCGAAGGCGATGGCCGGCGCGGGTGTGAGACGCGGGCGCTTGCCCGGCGCCACGACGCTGGGATGGCTGCGGTCGAGCCAACCCTGCGAGCCACGCGGAGACACGACGCATCCGACACCGGCCACGACCGGCGAGTCGGCGTTCGGATCGCTCGGCGTCGCCGAGAACGCGTTCCCCGCGCCGTCAACGACGGCCACGTAGCTCGTGTCGAGTGAGTCGCTCGAGCCACCGGCCACCGGCAGGACCTCGCGCGCCTTCGAGGCCTCCATGCGCGTCGGGTCGCCGGGCGGCGGCATCTCCTTCCACGCGCGGTCACCGACCAGCTCGCGGCGAGCGCGCGCGTAGGCCTTCGACAACAAGTTTTCGGGGACCGCGACGAAGGCCGGGTCACCGAAATAGGCGTCGCGATCGGCGAACGCGAGCTTGATCGTCTCGACCAGCCGATGCAGATACGCGGGCGAGTTGTGGCCGAGCGCGGCGAGGTCGATGCCTTCCAGCATGTTCAGCATCTGGAGCAGCACCGGGCCCTGGCACCAGAAGCCGCAGGCCGCGACCTGCCAGCGGCCGAACGTCGTGGTCAGGGCCGGAGCCACGTCCACCGCGAAGCCCTCGAGGTCGGCGAGCGTCAGCGGGCCCTCTTCCTTCCGGTGGAACTCCGCGATGCGCTTCGCCGTCTCGCCGCGATAGAACTCGTCGCGCGCGGCGCGGATGCCCGCGGCCCGATCACCACCGGCGCGCTTCTCGGCCGCGGCCATGCGCCCGAGCGTGTCGGCGAGCTCCCGCTGGACGAGCCTCTCACCGGCCTGGAACGCGCGGCCGTCCTTGAGGTAGAGCGCCTTCGACGTCTCCCAGCGCGAGTACTTCGCGGCGTTGGCGCCGAGCTGGTAGGCCGAGAAGCTCGACACGGGGAAGCCCTGTGAAGCGTGCTCGGTGGCGGGCGCCGCAACGTCGGCGAACGACATCGTTCCCCAGCGCTCGAGGGCGGCGCACCATGCTGCCGGCGCCGCCGGGACGACGGTGCGCCCGAGGCCCGGAGGAATCTGGGCTCCGTGACGCCGCTCGAAGTACTCGACCGTGGAGACACGCGGGTAGGGACCGACGCCGGAGACCTGCCACGTCTGGCCGGTACCAGCGACGTGGACGAGGATCGGCGCCACCCCGGCGACGCTGACCATGTCGGGATGGACGACGCCGAGCGTGATCCCGGCGGCGACGCCGGCATCGATCGCGTTGCCGCCGGCGCTCAACACGCGGGCGGCGGCCTCCGAGGCCAGCGCATGGCCGGCAGCGACCGCCCACGAGCGGCCGATGGCCTGGACGGTATGAGTGGGCGAGTACGCGGGTGCCGAGCGCTGGGAGGACGCGGAGTCGAGTGACATAGTGGGCACATCATACAATGGGGCATGGCCTCCCGTCCGCTGGTCGGCCTGACGACGTCCGTCACGTTCGGCAGCTCTCCCGAGCGCGCCTACGTGAACGCCGCCTACGTCCGCGCCGTTCAAGCCGCGGGTGGTGCCCCCGTCCTGCTGCCGCCCCATCTCGACGAGGCCACGCGCGCGGCGCTGTGGACGCGGCTCGACGCGCTGGTGCTCAGCGGGGGCGGCGACGTCGATCCAGCGCGCTTCGGCGAGCCGCCGCACGCCAAGGTGTACGAGGTGTCAGCCGAGCGAGACGAGCTCGAGCTGGGCTTCACGCGCCGGGCGCTGGACGACGGCGTGCCCCTGCTCGCCATCTGCCGCGGGATCCAGGTCCTCAACATCGCGCTCGGCGGCACGCTCTACCAGGACATCCCGAGCGAGCCCGGAAGCGCCATCGACCATAGCCAGAAGGCGCCGCGTCACCAATCGACCCACCGGGTGAAGGTCATGGGTGAGGGCACGCGCCTGGGCTCCGTGGTGGGCGCGACCGAGCTCGAGGTGAACTCGTTCCATCACCAGGCGATCAAGCGACTGGGCGCGGGGCTGCGCGAGGTCGCGTGGGCCGAGGACGGCATCATCGAGGGCGTCGAGATGGACGGCGCGCACTCGTTCGTGCTCGGTGTCCAGTGGCATCCGGAGGATCTGATAGAGCGGGACGCGGCCGCCCGCGCGCTCTTCGCCGCCGTCGTGGACGCCGCGCGGCGCCGGACGCGCTGAGACCGTCCGGCTTCGCCTAACCGACCAGCTCCCACCGCGACGGTGCGTCTCGCTGGACCGTCTCCCTCACCCGCCCCTCGCGCTTCAGCTTCTTCAGGTGTGACTCCACCGACATGGCGGCGATGCCGTGGAGCGCGGGGGCGACGTCGACGTACACGCGCTTGACGACGTCGGGGATGACGCTCGGCCCGGCGCTCAGCGCGTCGAGGATCTGGCGCTCGCGCTGGTGACGATGCGCGATGTACTCGGCGATCCGAGCCTGGGGATCGTCGATGACGGGGCCGTGGGCCGGATAAATTCGGCGCAGCTCGAGCGACTGCAGGCGGCGCAGCGACGCCATGTAGTCGAGCAGGTCGCCGTCGTCCGAGGGAATGACGGTCGTCGACCCACCCAGCACGACGTCACCGGTGAAGAGCGCCTTCTCCTCGGGCAGGTAGTAGCACAGATGATCGGAGGCGTGACCGGGCGTGTAGATGGGCACGAGCGTGACGCCGTCACTGTGCACGTCCTGACCGTCGCGCAGGTCGTCGATCCCATCGGGCAGGCCGGCGTCGCGATGGATCATCTTCGAGACGCGCAGGCCGCCGAAGCGCTCGCGCAGGTGCGCGACGCCGCCGATGTGATCGCGGTGGCGGTGCGTGAGCACGACGCGGGAGGGCTGGCGCCAGCCCCGCTCGCGTAGATAGCCGTCGAGATTGGGGACGTACTCGGGAAGACCGATGCCGGTGTCGATCAGGATGGGATCTCGGCGGCCGACCAGATACGTGTTCGTCCCCGGCCCCGTCATCATGCCGGGGTTCAGACCGAGCACGCGGCCGACGAGATCACTCGGTGTCGCGGTCTTCGGAAAGTCGGGATCGATCCAGGGCATCGCGCCCCTCAGGATACGCCGAGAAAGCGGCGCTTGACGTCCTCGTCGGCCGCCAGCGCCGCCGACGAGCCTTCGTACACGATCTGGCCCTTGTTCATGACGTAGACGCGGTCGGCCACGCGGAGCGCCAGCGGCACGTTCTGTTCCACCAGCAGGATCGAGAGTCCCTGCTGCTTGAGCCCGATCAGCACGCGTCCGATCTCGCGCACGATGAGCGGCGCGAGTCCCTCCGAGGGCTCGTCGAGCAGGAGCAGGTGCGGGTTGGTCATGAGCGCGCGGGCGACCGCGAGCATCTGCTGCTCGCCGCCGGACAACGTGCCGCCGCCCTGCAGCGCCCGCTCACGGAGTCGCGGAAACAGCTCGTACGCGCGCTCGCGGGTGAATTGTCGCGTACCTTGCCGAGCCGTCGGTTTCCGTGCGCCGAGCATCAGGTTCTCGCTCACGCTGAGCGGCGCGAAGATGCGGCGCCCCTGGGGAACCAGGCCGATGCCGAGCCGCGCAATAGCATAGGCGGTGCGGCCTTCGATCGGTCGGCCGTCGAAGCTGATCCGGCCGGCGCGCGGAGGCGTGAAGCCGACCACCGAGCGAATCAGCGTCGTCTTCCCGGCGCCGTTGCGGCCGAGGAGCGCCACGGCCTCGCCGGCAGCGACGTGCAGCGACACCCCGTGCAGGACGTGGCTGTCGCCGTAGTACGCGTGGACGTCCGCGATCTCGAGCATCGTCAGCGCTCGTCGTCGGTCCCGAGATAGACCTCGTACACGCGGGGATCGCCACGCACGGCGTCGGGCGTCCCTTCCGCAAGCACTTCGCCATAGTGGAGCACGGTGATCCGGTCGGACAGGGAGAAGACCACGTCCATGTCGTGCTCGATGATGAGCACGGTGACGTCGCGGGGCAACCCGGCCAACAGCCGCGTCATCCGCTGCGTCTCTTCCGGCGACATGCCGGCGGTCGGCTCGTCGAGCAGGAGTAGCGTCGGTGACGTGGCGAGCGCGATGCCGATCTCGAGCTGGCGCTGCTCGCCGTACGACAGCGCTCCCGCTGGCGTCTCGAGGCGGCCCGTCAACCCGACAGCTTCGGCAATTTCACGAGCTCTGCCGAGCGGGCGCACCATCCGCGTCACCGAACCGAAGAGGCTGAAGGAGCCACGCTCACCAGCCGCCGCGGCCAGTCTCAGGTTCTCGAGCACGCTGAGACCAGTGAACACGTTGTTGCGCTGGAACGATCGTGAGATGCCCAGGCGGGCGACGGCGTGCGGCGGCAATCCGCCGAGCGGTCGTCCCTGGAAGACGATGGTGCCTCGGGTCGGCTGAAGGTGCCCACTGATCACGTTGAAGAGCGTCGTCTTCCCGGCCCCGTTCGGACCGATGATCGCGCGGCGTTCCCTCGGCTCGACCGTCATCGACACGCCGTTGACCGCGGTCAGCGCACGGAAGCTGTGGGTCAGGTTCCGAATCTCGAGGAGGGGCCGATTTTCGGTCATTTCACCGCTCGTTATTTTCGGTCATCTCACCGCTCAGCTCGTCCGCCGGGCGGCCTCACTTCGCACGGCCACGCGCCGCGGCGGCGCCTCGGCTCGCCCATTTTTCGGTCATTTCACCGCTCGCCTCGTCGCCGCGGCGGCGCCTCGGCTCGCAATGCCACTGAGCGCGCCGATGACCCCCCCGGGCGCGAAGAGCACGAACAAGATGAAGGTCAGTCCGAGGATGAGCATCCATCGCTCCGTGTAGGAGCTGACGAGGCTCTGGAGCAGGATGAAGGCCGCGGCACCCAACCCACCGCCGAAGAGCGTGCCCGTCCCGCCGATGATCACCATCAGGAGCGCTTCGCCCGAGGTCGTCCACAGGAACGCATCCGGCGTGATCGATCCAACGAACTGCGTGTACAGCGAGCCGGCGAGGCCGGCGATGGCCCCCGCGATGACGAAGGCGAGCAGCTTGTAACGCCCGACCGCGTAGCCGACCGCCTGCATGCGCGCTTCGTTCTCGCGGATCCCCCGGAGCACGTGGCCGAAGGGCGACTGCACGATGCGCCACAACGCGAGCGCGGCGAGGGCCACGAGGACGATCAGGTAGAGGTGAAACCGCCGGGCGTCGCCGAGCTCGAGGCCGGCGATCCGCGGGCGGGGCACGCCGACGATTCCGTCTTCGGCGCCGAGCCAGGCCGCCTGGAAGGTCACCGCGTAGAACATCTGCGAGAACGCCAGCGTCAGCATGATGAAGTACACGCCACTCACCCGGATCGAGAAGAACCCGATCACGAGCGCGGCGAGGGCCGCGGCGAGGGCCGGAAGCACCAGCGCCGACGTGAGAGCCGCGTCGCGGCTCAGCGCCAGCGCGGCCACGTAGCCGCCGACGCCGAAGAAAGCGGAGTGGCCGAACGACACCATCCCGGCATAGCCCATGATCAGATCAAGGCTCATCGCGAACACGCCCCAGATGAGGATCTCCTGCAACAGCTTGACCGGGTACGTCCCGAGAAACCCCGGCGCCAACGCGAGCACGAGCAGGACGACGGTGAAGCCGGCGAGCTTTAGCTTCATCGGAGGGGACGGCCGAAGAGGCCCTGCGGTCGGGCCAGGACGACCAGCGCCATGACGACATAGATCATCAGCATCGACGCCCCGGGCAGCCAGGCCTTCCCGAACGTTTCGGCCTGCCCGATGATCAGGCTGCCCACCAGTGAGCCCTTGAGGCTTCCCAGGCCGCCGACCACGACGACGATGAGGGCCGGGATCAGGATGCCGGCGCCCATCGGCGGCGACGCTGACTGGATCGGTCCCGCGATCACGCCGGAGAGCCCACCGAGCGCGGCCCCGAACGCGAAGACCGAGGTGAAGACGAGGGGAATGTTGATGCCGAGGCCGGCGGCCATCTCGGCGTCGAAGACGCCGGCGCGGATGACCGAGCCCAGGCGCGTGCGCTCGATCAGCAGCCAGAGCAGGAGCGCCACCACGAGGCCGAAGACGATGACGAACAGGCGGTAGGAGGGCACGGTGGCCTCAAAGATCTTCACCGAGCGTGAGAAGAGATCGGGGGGTGGGATGGAGCGGATGCGTCCACCCCAGATCCACTTCACGAGGTCCTCGAAGAGGTAGATGAACCCGAACGTGAGGAGCACCTGGTCGAGCGGCGAACGCACGTAGAGCGGGCGCAGCACGAGCCGCTCCATGACGGCGCCGATCACGCCCACCGCGAGCGGCGCGACGACGAGGGCGAGCCAGAAGTTCCCGGTGGCCCCAATCGTGGCGAGGCCGGCGTAG
Source organism: Candidatus Rokuibacteriota bacterium (assembly GCA_003220615.1). Lineage (GTDB taxonomy): Bacteria > Methylomirabilota > Methylomirabilia > Rokubacteriales > CSP1-6 > 40CM-68-15. The sequence goes on along the minus strand of QHTB01000135.1, from coordinate 107,820 downwards.
GCGCCGAGCATGTAGAACGACCCGTGAGCGAGGTTGACCACGTCGAGCATGCCGAAGATGAGCGTGAGACCGACCGAGAGGAGAAAGAGCAGGACGCCGTATGACAGCCCATTCAGGGCCTGGCCGAAGAAGTCGGGCACGAACACGACGGCTACATCGAGGACCGCCGCGGCTTTGCCGGGGCGGTTCCCAGCCGCACGCGGGGGGATTGGGGGGCCGTCCGACGGCCCCCCATCTCCATCAAGCCGGCAAGGTGCAGCCGGTGCCGGGATCGGTGACGTTGGCGATCTTGTCGATCGGCACGTTGTCGAGGCCGCCCGACACTTCCTTCACCTCGCGCACGTAGATGAACGGCTGGATGACGTTGTGCGTCTTCGGGTCGAAGCGGAAGCGACCCCGTGGGCTATCGAACTCGACCCGGGCGATCGCGTCGACCAGCTTGTCCTTGTCCTTGGTGTTCCCGTTCACCGCCTTCAGCGCACGGACGATGACCTCGGCCGTGTCGTAGCCCTGGCAGGCGAAGCCGTCCGGCGTTTTGTTGGCGAACTTCGCCTTGAAATCGGCGACGAACTTCCGGTTCGTTGGGCTGTCGAGTTGCGGCGTGTAGAAGTGGCCCGTGATCACGCCCAGCGCCGACTTGCCCTGAGCCGGCAACACGTCGGGCTCGGTGAGGAAGCCGGCCCCGGTGAGCTTGATCGACTGCTTCAATCCAAAGTCGTCGTACTGCTTCACGAAGTTCACGGCGTCGGTCCCCGAAAAGAAGGCGTACACGGCCTTGGCGCCCGACTGCTTGATCTTGGTGAGGTACGGCGCGTAGTCCGTCTCGCCGAGCTTCGGGTAATCTTCACCGACCAGCTTGCCACCGGCCGGCACGAACGTCTCCTTGAACGCGCCGAGCTGATCTTTCCCCGCCTGATAGTTGGGCGCGGTGATGAAGACTTCTTTGGCGACGTGATTGGCCACCCAGCCGCCCATTGGCTGGTTCGGCTGCCAGTTCGAGAACGACGTGCGGAAGATCCACCGCGAGCAGCGCTCGCGGCTGATCGCGTCGGCGCCGGCGTTGGACACGATCAGGATCGTCTTGCTGTTGTGCACCTTGTCGCGCATGCCCATGAGGATGCCGCTGTGCACGGGCCCGGTGAGGATGTCGACATTGTCCGAATCGATGAGCTTCTCCGTCTTACGGATGCCGACGGGTGGCTTCATCTCGTCGTCTTCCCGGATCATCTCGACCTTGCGGCCGGCCACGGTCCAGTTCTCGCGCGCGAAGACCAGCTCCATGCCCTGCGTGATCGATTCGCCCAGCACCGCGTAGACCCCGGTGTACGGGAGCACGAGGCCGATCTTGACCGGCGCGCCTTGAGCCGCGCTGCGCAGCACCCATGGCCCGACGGCCACTCCGGCCGCAGTCGCCGAGGCGCCGGCGAGGAAGGTTCGACGGGTCAATCCGCGCATGGGGTTCCTCCTTTGGAGGGCTCAATCTACACCGTCTGTGCCTTGAGGAGGCGGCTGATGTGCTCGGGAATCGGCGCGGCCCGCCGCCGGTCGTCCGCCGTGACCGGCCGGGCCACCCACGCGCGAATCTCGAAGCCGCGGGCGCACAGCGTGGCCCCTACGGTGATCTCGTGATCCATGCGGAACGTCTTTTCCTTTACCCATGCGACCGTGGAGCGGATGTTCACCTCGTCGCCATAGCGGATCGGCGCGAGAAAGGTCGATCCCGACTCGACGATGGGCACACCCACGATGGCCTCGCGGGGGAACATCTCGGGCCAGGGCAGGCCGAGGGACTCGAACAGCGTCTCGGTGCCCAGGTCGTACCACTCGTAGAAGCGCGGGTAGAAGACGATGCCGGCGGGATCGGTGTCGCCCCAGCGCGCTTTCACCGTCGTCGTGTGCGTGGGCACTATAGGACCCGCTTACTCGGTGGGAACCGTGGGTGGCCTGTTCGAGGTACCCGGGACTCCGTTCGTTTCACCGATTGATCGACTGACCGCGGGTGGCCGGGTCGGAGTGCGCGTGGTCTCATCTAACGAACGAGCTCGCGCAGGCGGAAGCGCTGGAGCTTGCCCGTCGCGGTGCGGGGCAGCTCGGCGAGCAGGAAGATCCGGCGCGGGCGCTGGTGCGCCGGCAGTTCGGCCTCGGCAATGCGTCCGAGATCGCTGGCGAGATGGGCCGCCGCGGCGGCGTCCTTCGGGACGACGAAGGCGAACGGCTTGACCAGGCCGTGCTCGTCGGCGGCGCCGACGACGCCGGCGTCGGCGACTGCCGGATGGGCGGACAATGCGCGCTCGACGTCGGCCGGCGCGACCCACATCCCGGCTACCTTGAACCGATCATCGTCGCGGCCTCGATGGTGATAGAAGCCCTCGGCATCCCGGACGTAGACGTCACCGGTTCGAAACCACTCGCCGATGAACGCCTGGCGCGATTGGTCCACGCGGTTCCAGTAAAACGGACTGGTGGACGCCGCGCGCACGTGGAGCACGCCTTCGACGCCGTCCGGGACATCGCGACCGTCGGCATCGAGCAGCCGCGCCTCCGCCCCGGGTACCGGCAATCCCGATGATCCCGCCCGGCTTCGGCCCCGCCGGTTCGACAACACCATGAAGATCGTCTCGGTGGCCCCCATGCCGTCCAGGATCTCGACGCCAAACCGCTCGCGAAACGCCGAGCCAATCTCGACAGGCAGCCGCTCGCCAGCCGACACCGCACACCGCACGGAGGCGAACGCGTCGCTCGGCAGCCCGGCTCGGAGCAACCGTCCATAGAACGTCGGCACCGAGAAGAGGAGCGTCGGACGGAAGCTGGCGGCGATCTCGGCGACGGCGTTGGGCTCGGCCCAGGCCGAGCTCAGGTAGGTCTGCGCGCCGACGGAGAACGGGATGAGCAGCGCGTTGCCGAGCGCGTAGGCGAAGAACAGCTTCGACGTGGCGAAGACCCGGTCGGTCGCGCTGGCGCCGAGGACGTCGCAGCCATACGGCCGGCCGGCGAGAAGGTCGCGATGCAGGTGCACGGCGGCCTTGGCCGCGCCCGTCGTGCCCGAGGTGTAGAGCCAGAAGGCCATCGCGTCGAGGCCGACGGGTTCCGGGGAGAGCCCGTCGTTGGCGCCGGCGACGAGCTCCGTGAAGTCGACGATCGCCCGCAGGTGTGGCAGCTCGGCGTGGTGGCCGGCAACGACGCGAGCCAGCGCCGCGTCGGCCACGAGCACCCTGGCTCGACTGTCGCGGAGCATGTCCGTCCACTCGGCGGCGCTGAGCCGCGTGTTGAAGGGCACCGCGATCGCGCCGATCCGAAGAGCGCCGAAGAACGTGGCCACCCAGGCAAGGCCGTCAGGAAGGAGCACGGCCACGCGCTGCTCGGGCTCGACACCGAGGGCGCGCAGCCCCTGGCCCGCGCGGGTGGCCAGCGCGAGCACCTCGGCGTAGGTTGTCGTGGTGTCGGCCGTGACGACGGCGGGCGATCCACCGTCCCCGGTCCCGACGCGATCGTCGAGAAACGCCGTGACCGCGTTGGCGATCATGAGCGAGGGCCGCGCGGATTACGCCAGGGTGCCGCGTTCCAGTCGAACTCCTTCCAGAACGTGTCGATGCGATCGATGATGCCGTGGAACTTGTGAGCGCCGTCGGCGTGCGCGGCCCACAGGTCGTCGAAGGAATCGAACTGCGCAAGGTAGCCGAGGCCGTACTCGGCCGGCTCGGCCATCGCCATCTCGCCCGCGCAGAAGCGCTGATACCCGATCCCGGGCGCGATCCAGAAGCCCTCCGACGTCTCCTCGGTGTAGAGGCGCGGGAGCTGATCCACGGGAACCGGACAGAGGAAGAAGCGCGCGCTGAACCGGATCGGGCTCGACGTGGGCGTGATGAAGTGCGAGAGGTACCGCAACGGGCGCGCATCCGCGTACCAGGCTTCGCGCGTGAGCAGCGTGGCGAACGGAGCCTCGCCCGCCATCAGCGACTTCCGGAGGCGGTCGATCCGCGCCGCCACGAGTGGATCGTGGGCGTCGATGGCGCGCCCACCGGCATCGCAGGCGAGCAGCAGACCGGTCTCCTCCAGCAGCTCGCGCACCGAGGTCATCCAGTACGCGAGCGAGGGGACGCCGGCGGCGCGCGGAACGAGCGCTTCGGCCTCGGATGACGTGAGCCCATGGCAGCGCGCCGCGGCGTCACCGGCTCCGTCCTCGACGTCCACTTTGCCGCCGGGGAACGCATAGTAGCCGCCGAGGAACTTCATCCCCTTCTGGCGGCGGATCATGTAGACCTCGAGCGGCTCGGCCGCGCCGCCCGGCGCTGCGCGCACGAGGAGGACCGACGCGGCCGGCTTGGGATCGGCGGGAGTCACGAAGCGAATGATACCGCGCGGGCGGTCAGCTGCCGGAGGGTCAGCGGCTGAGCTTGCGGTGGTCCCAGGACACGATGCGAGTGGGATGGAAGCGCAGCAGGACTCGCTTGGCGGCCTGAGGACCGACGTACGCGCGCACTTCCGGCGTGTCGGGCGTGGCGTTCGGAATGCCGAGATACTTGATGGCGATGGCCGCACCGGCGGCGGTCACGCGAGCCAGCTCATGAACGATCTCGACGTCGCACTCCAGCATCGCGCCGCGCAGCTCGGCGTAGGCATCGCCGGCCTCGACCTGGAGCGTGGCCTGGGGCTTGCGCTCGAGATTGCGGACCTTCTGCGACTTCGCGTACGTCCACGCGGTGACGACGCCGTCGTCCACGACGTACCAGAGCGGCATCAGATGAGGGCGGCCATTGGGGCCGATGGAGGCGCATGTCACGACGCGTTCCTCGCCGAGGAAGCGCGCGAGCTCGGCCTCCGACATCTTGATCTCGGTCCGTCGCGCCACGACTACAAACTAATCAGCTGGGCGACCTTCTCCCGGTGGTGCGTGGCGTCGCCGAACGTGAATTCCGACGACTTGGCGCGCTTGAAATAGAGATGCAGGTCGTGCTCCCACGTGAAGCCGATGCCACCGTGGAGCTGGATGCCCGCGGCCGAGACGCGGCGGAACGCGTCGGACGCGTAGGCCTTGGCCATCGAGACCGCCAGCGCCGAATCCGGAACGTTCTCGTCGACGGCCCAGGCCGCGTAGTACGTCAGCGACTTGGCGTTCTCCACGTCCACGAGCATGTCGGCGGCGCGATGCTTGACGCCCTGGTAGGACCCGATCGGACGGTTGAAGGCGACGCGGATCTTCGCGTACTCCGTCGTCATCTCGAGGACCTTCTGGGCACCGCCGCACATCTCGGCGCAGAGCGCCACGGTCGCGCGCTCGAGCACGCGGCTGAGTGGCGCCGACGCGCCATCCTTGGCACCGAGTAGCGCCGAGCCCGGCAGGCGCACGTCGCGCAGGACCACCTCGCAGAGCTTGCGCGTCTGGTCCATCGTCGGCAGCAGCTTGGGCTCGAAGCCGGGGGTTCCCTTGGGGACGAGAAAGAGCGAGAGGCCTGGCTGGCCGGCTTTGTTCTCGGCCGTGCGCGCGACGACCGCGGTGACGTCCGCGATGTGGGCATCGAGGACGAACAGCTTGGTGCCCGAGAGCAGCCAGCCATCGGCCGTCGGCTTGGCCGTGGTGGCGACGCCAGCGGCGTCCCAGCGCGCGCTCGGCTCGGTCCAGGCCAGCGCGGCCTTGGCCTTGCCGTCGGCGAGCCGCGGCAGCCACTGCTTCTTCTGCTCGGCCGAGCCCGCTTCGAGGATGGCCAGGCCACCGAGGAGCGTCGCGAGGAACGGACCGGGCATGACGACGCGGCCCATCTCTTCCATGAGCACGGTCAGGTCGACGAAGCCGAGGCCGACACCGCCGAACTCCTCGGGATAGACGAGGCCAAGCCACCCCTGCTCGGCGAGCTTGGTCCAGAAGTCATCGGTGACGCCCGCCGGCTCCTCCATCCGCTGCCGCACGACCGTGGAGGTGCACTCGTTCTCGAAGAACTTCCGCGCCGAGGCACGGAGCATCTCCTGCTCTTCGCTGAAGCCAAAATCCATGGAAACGCTCTCCTAGCCCTTCGGTAAGCCGAGAATGCGCTCGCCGATGATGTTCTTCTGGACCTCGGTGGTACCGCCCTCGATCGAGTTGGCCCGCGAGCGGAGGAACGTGTACTGCCAGACCCCGCTTTCGACCGCCCAGTCCGAGCCGCGCACGAGCTGCGAGTACGGGCCTTCGATCTCCATGGCCAGCTCTTGCAGCTTCTGATGGGTCTCCACCCAGATCATCTTTCCGGTGGACGCCTCGGGACCGGGGATCTCGCCCTTGAGGAGCTTGGTGATCGCCCGCGCCCCGAGGTACTTGAGGCACTCGGTATCGATCCAGAGCTGGGCGATCTTCTGCCGCATCACGGGGTCCTTGGTGAGGACGCGGCCTTCCTTCTCCATGCGCCGAGCCAGCTCGATGAGGCCGTCGAGCGCGATGCGCAGCCGCACCTGGAGCCCGAATCCCAGCGCCAGGCGCTCGTACATCAGCGTGGTGAGCCCGACCTGCCAGCCGTTGTTGAGGCCGCCGAGGATCTCGGACTCGTGGACGCGCACGTTGTCGAAGAAGACTTCGTTGAACTCGGGATCGCCCGTGATCTGCTTGAGCGGCTTCACCGTCACGCCGGGCAAGCGCATGTCGAGCAGGAAGTACGTGATGCCCTTGTGCCTCGGCGCGTCGGGATCAGTCCGCGCCAGCAGCATCATGCGATCGGAGACATGGGCCAGCGACGTCCACACCTTCTGCCCGTTGATCACCCAGTACTCGCCGTCTTTCACCGCACGAGTCTGGAGCGACGCGAGATCGGACCCGGCGTTCGGCTCCGAATACCCCTGGCACCAGATCTCTTCGCAGGAGAGGATCTTGGCCGGATAACGCTTCTTCTGCTCCTCGGTCCCGTAGGCGATGATCGTCGGCCCGGCCATGCCGACGCCGAGGATGTTCAGGATCTGCGGCGCCTTGGCCAACGCCATCTCCTCGTGGAGGATCAGCTCCTCCATGAAGGTGAGGCCACGCCCGCCGTACTCCTTGGGCCACGTCAGTCCGACGAACCCCGCGTCGTAGAGCGTGCGCTGCCAGTCGCGAAGAAACTGATACGCCTCGGGTCGAGGAACCTCCGCGCTGGCCATGACGCGACGGGACCAGTCACGCGGAATGTTCTCTTTGAGCCACGCGCGGACCTGCTCGCGAAACGCGTCCTGTTCGGGAGTGAGCGAGAAGTCCAAAATCGCCTCCTGGAAGGTGAGACAGACCAACTGAACCGCGATTCATTCTAGGGAGCGCTCTCCGACTTAGTCAAGGGTTATACTCGGCGCCCCATGCTTTCGGTGTCGTTGACGCGACTTCAACGCCGTCTGGTCGCCCTCTCTCGATTTGGCGGATTACTGGGCGGTGGCGTCACCCGGCCGGCCTGGAGCCCTCAGCACGAGGAAGCCCGGGCGTGGCTGATCACCGAGATGCGAGGCGCGGGCCTGGCCACCTGGGTCGATCCCGCCGGAAACACGTTCGGGAGCCTTGGTGCAACGGCACTAGCGAGTGACCGCCCGGCCGTTCTGACTGGATCCCACATCGATACGGTGCCCGAAGGCGGCATGCTCGATGGCGCGCTCGGCGTCATCGCCGGTCTCGAATGCCTCGAAGTCCTCGCCGAGACGAAGACGGCGCACCAACGCCCCCTCGCCGTCGCGGCCTGGACCGACGAGGAGGGCCGCTACGGCAGCCTGTTCGGGTCGCGCGCATTCTGCGGCAAGCTCGACGGCGCGAGCGTCGTCGACATGGCCGCGGTGGACGGCGAGCGATTGGCCGACGTGATGGCGCGTGCTGGCTTCGACGCCCGTCGTGCGCCGGAAGCGAAAGCGCCAGCCGGCTCGGTCGCCGCGTACGTCGAGCTGCACATCGAGCAGGGCCCGCGGCTCGAGGAATCGGGGGTGCAGATCGGCGTCGTGGAGGCGATCGTCGGCGTCCGGCGCTCCCGCATCGTCTTCCGTGGCCAGGCCGACCACGCCGGCACGACGCCCATGGAGCGCCGGCGCGACGCGTTCCTGGCCGCCGCCGACTACGCGCTTCGCGCGCGTGAGCACGTCGTGACGCGCGGGACGAACCGCAGCGTCACCAACATCGGGGTCGTTCACGTCCACCCGGGCGCGTCCAACATCGTGCCGGGTCGCGCCGAGCTCGTGCACGAGATGCGGGATCCCGACGTCGCGGTGCTCGAGCGGCTGTGGCAGGAGTGCCGGGGGCTGGCCGACTCGGTCGCCCGCGAGCGCCAGATCGCGGTGGACGTCGTGCCGATGTCGGCCACCGTCCCGGCGCTGGCCGCGCCGCGCGTCCAGGCCAGCATCGAAGCAGCCTGCCGCTCGCTCGGACTGACGAGCCAGCGGATGTACTCGGCCGCCGGCCACGATGCGCAGAACCTGGCCGCCATCACCGACATGGGCATGCTCTTCATCCCGTCGAAGGGCGGGCGCAGCCATCGCGTCGACGAGATGAGCGACTGGGACGCCATCGAGCGGGGCGCCAACACCCTCCTGCACACGCTGCTGACGCTCGCCCGCGCCTAGCTCGCGGCGTCCGTCGTCGAGCAGTTGCAGTGGTCAAACGCCGGCGGTAACGTCCGCGGTGTGAACGCCGGAGCGTGCTCGCGTCGTTTCGCGCTCACCGCGGCCGTGGCCCTCCTCACCGGCGGGTGCGCTTGGGACGGCCCCCAGTCGAGCCTCGCCCCGCGCTCCGATTTCGGCCGCGAGATCCTGTACGTGTACGCCATCGTCACGTGGGCGACGGCGATCATCGCGGTCGTGGTGTTCGTCCTGCTCGCGTGGGTGCTCGTTCGCTATCGCGACCGACCCGGCGCGGCGCCGGCCGCGCAGACGCGCGGTCACTCACTGCTCGAGATCGGCTGGACGATCGCGCCCGCGCTCATCTTGCTGATCATCGCTATCCCGACGATCCAGGTGATCTTCCGGACCCAGGGCCGGGCGGCGCCCGGCGCGCTCGACGTCGAAGTGCGGGGCTGGCAGTGGTGGTGGGAGTTCCGCTATCCCGCGCTCGGCGTCGTCACCGCCAACGAGCTTCACCTCCCGATCGGCCAGGCGGTCGTGTTGCACCTGGAAGGGCCCGACGTGATCCACTCGTTCTGGGTGCCACCCATCGGTGGCAAGCGCGACGTCGTGCCGGGGCGCCACAACCAGATGTGGTTCGTCGTCGACACGCCCGGAGTCTACGATGGACAGTGCGCCGAGTTCTGCGGCGCGTCCCACGCGAACATGCGGATCCGGCTCGTCGCGGAGACGCCTGGGGAATTCGAGCGCTGGGTGGAGGCGCAGAAGGCACCGCCCGGCGAGTCGGCCGGCCCCGCGGCCGAAGGCCAAGCGATCTACGCGAGGCTCGCCTGCGTCGGCTGCCACACGATCCAGGGAGTGTCGGGCGGCGTGATCGGCCCCGATCTCACCCACGTCGGGAGCCGCCGCACCATCGCGGCCGGTCTGCTGCCGAACACGCCCGAGAATCTCGCCGCGTGGCTGCGGGCGCCCGAGCGGATCAAGCCCGGGGTGAAGATGCCGAATCTCGGGCTCGGCGAGGCCGACGCCCGCGCGCTCGCGACCTACCTGACCAGTCTGAAATAGACGCGCGTCGAAGGTCATGAATCCGGAATACGTCGGCAGCCACCCCGCACCTCGATCCGCCCATCCGCACGCCGGGCTCGCGGTCCCCACGACGACGATCCTGGGGTCGTGGCTGACGACGACCGACCACAAGCGGATCGGGATTCTCTACGGCGTGAGCGCCTTCGTCTTCTTCCTCATCGGGGGCGTCGAGGCGTTGATCATCCGCGCGCAGCTCGCGCGTCCGGGCCTGACGCTGGTCACTGCGGACACCTACAACGAGCTGTTCACGATGCACGGCACCACGATGGTGTTCCTGGCCATCATGCCGTTCGGGTCCGCGTTCTTCAATTACATGGTCCCGCTCCAGATCGGCGCCCGCGACGTCGCCTTCCCGCGTCTCAACGCGCTCTCCTTCTGGATGTTCCTGGCCGGCGGGATCCTGCTGCACACGAGCTTCCTGGCCGGCACCCCGCCCGCCGTCGGCTGGTTCGCATACGCCAACCTCACCCGGCGTGAATACTCACCGAACCTGGGCGTGGATTTCTGGACGCTCAGTCTTCAAGTGTTGGGCGCGTCGTCGATCCTCGCCGCCGTGAATTTCATCGTGACGATCCTGAACGTTCGGGCGCCCGGTCTGAGCTTCATGCGGATGCCGCTCTTCACCTGGATGACCCTGGTCGTGCAATTCCTCGTCCTGCTCGCCTTCCCCCCGATCACGTGCGCGCTCATCTTCCTGATGTTCGACCGCTTCTTCGGGACGCACTTCTACGACGTGGCCGAGGGCGGCGACCTCCATCTGTGGCAACACCTGTTCTGGACCTTCGGGCACCCCGAGGTCTACATCCTGATCCTGCCCGCGTTCGGCATCGTCTCCGAGGTCCTGCCCACCTTCGCGCGCAAGCCGTTGTTCGGCGCGCCCGTCGTCATCTACTCCGGCGTGCTCATCGGGTTCTTCGGCTTCGGCGTGTGGGGTCACCACATGTTCGCCGCCGGCATGGGCCCCGTCGCCGACTCTGCCTTCGCGATCGCGACCATGCTGATCGCGATCCCGACCGGCGTGAAGATCTTCAACTGGCTGGCCACGCTGTGGGGCGGACGCATCCACGGCACGACGGCGCTGCACTTCGCCGCCGGGCTGATCGCCACGTTCACGATCGGCGGGCTCAGCGGCATCATGCACTCGTCGCCGCCGGTGGACCTCCAGCAGACGGACACGTATTTCGTCGTGGCGCACCTGCACTACGTGCTGATCGGCGGCAGCCTCTTCGGGCTCCTGGCGGGCGCCTATTATTGGTGGCCGAAGATCACCGGCCGCCTCCTCGACGAGCGGCTGGGGCGGCTGCAGTTCTGGCTGATCTTCGTCGCCTTCAACCTGACGTTCTTTCCCCAGCACTACCTCGGCGCGGTCGGCATGCCGCGCCGGATCTACACCTATCGAGCCGGGGCCGGCTGGGACCTGTGGAACTTCGTCTCCTCGGTCGGGGCGTTCGGCATCGGGCTCGGCATCCTGCTCTTCATGGTCAACGCCGTCCGGAGTCTCCGGACGCCGGCGACGGCGCCCGGTGACCCCTGGGATGGGCGAACGCTCGAATGGCGAACGTCGTCACCGCCACCCGCCCACAACTTCGACGCGATTCCCCCGGTGTACGGGCGCGATTCGTTCTGGCGCGAGAAGCACGGCCCGCAGCGGACGCCCCTGGCGCCACCGGTGGCCGAGCACGGCATCCATCTGCCGGCGCCGTCGCACTGGCCGATCGTCCTGGCGTGCGGCGTCTTCGTCGCGGCGGTGGGGGCACTCGTGCACCTGGCCTGGGTCATCCTGGGCGGCCTGCTCGCGCTCTGGGCCGCGATCAGCTTCGCGCTAGAGCACCATCGCAATCCCGCCCACGAGCACCAGGTGGGAGTCCTCGGCATCGACCACCGCAAGGTCGGGATCTGGACGTTCATCGGCTCGGAGTGCCTCTTCTTCGGCACGTTGATCGCGACCTACATCGCCTACAAGGGGAGAAGCGTCGTCGGGCCCCATCCGCACGAGATCCTCAACATTCCGATCACGAGCGCCAGCACCTTCGATCTGCTGATGTCGAGCCTCCTCATGGTGCTGGCGCTGGCCGCCGTGCAACGAGGTGATCGCAGGCAATCGCGCCTCTGGCTGGCCGGCACGGCGTTCTTCGGCCTGATCTTCCTCGGCTTCCAGGCGTACGAGTTCACGTCGTTCGTGCACGAGGGCCTCACGCTCCAGCAGAACCTCTTCGGCTCGACGTTCTTCGTGCTCACGGGATTCCACGGCGCGCACGTCGCCCTCGGCGTGCTGTGGCTGGTGACGCTGCTCGTCCTCGACCTGCGCGGCCGGCTCGGCGTGGCCGACAGCGTCAAGGTCGAGATCGCCGGGCTCTACTGGCACTTCGTCGACATCGTCTGGATCGTCATCTTCACACTCGTCTATCTGGTGCCGTGATGGCTCACGATCAGGCGCCGGCATCGGTCGCGACCTACGTGAAGGTCGCCATTCTCCTGACGATCATCACGGCGCTCGAGGTCGGCGTCATCTATATCCGCCGGCTCACGCCGATCCTGATTCCGCTGCTCATCGTGATGGCCACGGCGAAATTCGCCCTGGTCGCGCTCTTCTTCATGCACCTGCGCTACGATCCGCGGCCGCTGAAGCTCCTGTTCCTCGGGCCGTTGATCATCGCGGTCCTCCTCGCCATCGCACTGGCGACGCTGACGGGCGCGTTCCTGGTGTTCGGCCGATGATTCATCCCGAGTCGCTTGCGCTCGTCGCCGGCCTCGGCGCCGCCTGGCTGGCCGGCTGCCGGCGCGCGCAGTTGCCTCTGCCACGCGGCCGGGCGGCCACGTTTCTCGGCGGTCTGCTGGCGCTCACGGCCGCGCTGAACGGGCCGCTCCACGACCTCGCCGAGCGCTCGCTGGTCAGCGCGCACATGACGCAACACCTCGTCCTGATCCTCATCGCCGCCCCGTGCCTGCTCGCCGGCATGCCGGCCGAGCTCATCGACGCCCTGCTCACGCGCCGAGCCGTGCGCGCGCTCGTGGCCAGAGCCACGACGCCGGTGACTGCTCTCATGCTGTACGCCACCGCCCTCGTCGCGTGGCACGTGCCGGGTCCCTACGCGCTCACGATCGAGTCACCGCTCTGGCACATCGCCGCTCACGCGACGATGCTGGCGGTCGCAGTCATCGCCTGGTGGCCGGTGCTGAGCCCGTCACAGCGAGTGCCCGCGCTGCCCTACGCAGCCCAGATCCTCTACCTCTTCGCCTTCGGCGTTCCGATGACCGTCGTGGCCGCGATGATCACCGGGGCCGAGGTGGTCGTGTACCCGACGGCGAGCACCACACCGCTCGAGGATCAGCGCCTGGGCGGAATTCTGATGTGGGTTCCCGCGGGAATCGTCCCCCTGATCGCCTTCACGGTGGTGTTCTTCCGGTGGTGCGCCGCCGAGCCCGACGATGGCCCCGAGTACTCAGAGTAAGGCCTACCATTCACACGGAGCCGGCCAGTGTTACCCGCTCTCCGTGGCACTGCGATTGCACTCCGTCTCCTGCAGCCCGAGCCTCCCAGCGAGTCGGGCGGAAGGAGCAGGGACGTGGACGGAATGAAGGTGCAGTTCGTGCCGGTCGGCCGCAGTCGCCGAGAATGGATGTGGAAAGCCCGCGACGAGAGCAGCAATACCATCACGATCTCCGGCCGCTTCGACTCGTTGAGCGACGCCATGCGTGACGCGCGGGAGCAGTTCGAGGACGGGATCCCCGGGCCCGACAGCGGGGACGACGGGCCGTTCGCGGCCTGATTCGCCCGTCCCGGTCGTTGCGTCAACTTTCCAATCGGCGCTCCTTTTCTACCCATCCTGGTATGATGAATTCCCGGCATGAATATCTGCGTGGTGGGGACGGGCTATGTGGGTCTTGTGACAGGCGCCGTCTTCGCCGACCTCGGTAACGACGTTCTCTGTGTCGACAACCAGCCCGAAAAGGTGGCCGCCCTCCAGGCCGGCAAGATGCCCATCTACGAGCCGGGGCTCGAGGAGATGGTCGGCCGGAACGTCGCGGACGCCCGCCTCGCCTTCACCACGGACCTCGCCGCCGCCGTCCGACGCGCGCTGATCATCTTCATCACGGTCGGTACACCTCCCAAGGCCGACGGCGAGACCGATCTCGGCGCGGTCGAGCAAGTGGCCGCCGCCATCGGCAGGGCGATGGAGAAGTACACCGTGATCGTGAACAAATCGACGGTCCCGGTGGGAACGGGCGATTTCGTCCGCGACGTCATCGCGCGCCACCAGCGCCAGCGGGTACCCTTCGACGTGGTGTCCAACCCGGAGTTCCTGCGTGAGGGCTCGGCCATCGAGGACACGCTCAGGCCCGATCGTATCGTGATCGGTGCGCCCAATCAGCAGGTCGCCATGACGCTGCTCGAGCTCTATGCGCCGCTCGAGCGGCCGATGATCATCACCGACGTGCCCTCGGCCGAGATGATCAAGTACGCGTCCAACGCGTTCCTCTCGACCAAGATCTCCTTCATCAACGCGATCGCCAACATCTGTGAGCTGGCCGGCGCCGACGTCACCCAGGTCATCAAGGCGGTCGGCCTCGATGCCCGCATCGGTCACGCGTTCCTCCAGGCGGGCCTCGGCTACGGCGGGAGCTGCTTCCCGAAGGACAGCGACTCGCTCGTCCACACCGCGGCCACGCTCGGCTACGATTTCCGGCTGCTGCGCGCGGCCATCGACGTCAACCGCGAGCGCGCCGAGCACTTCGTGGCCATGATCACCAAGGCGCTGTCGCCGCTCGACGACCGGGTGATCGCCGTGCTGGGCCTGGCCTTCAAGCCCAATACCGACGACATGCGCGAGGCGAAGAGCGTCGAGGTCATCAGCCGGCTCCGCGGCCTCGGGGCGCGGATCCGCGCGTACGATCCCGTCGCGATTCCCAACGCGCGCCGGGAGCTGCCGGCCGACGTCACCTATTGCGACTCCGCCTACGAGGCCGCCACCGGCGCCGATGCGCTCGCGCTCGTGACCGAGTGGAACGAGTTCAAGTTCCTGAACCTCGAGCGGGTGCGCGCCCTGATGCGCCGGCCCGTCGTGTTCGACGGACGCAATGCCTGGGAGCCCGAGCGCATGCGCCGGCTCGGCTTCGAATACCACTCGATCGGCCGCCGTTCCGTCCTGCCCGCCTGACGCGATGCGAGTCCTGGTCACCGGCGGGGCGGGCTTCATCGGCTCGCATCTCTGTGAGTTCCTCCTCGGTCGGGGCGCCGAGGTCGTCTGCATGGACAACCTCATCACGGGCACGGTCGAGAACATCGAGCACCTGCGCGGCCGGCCCGGCTTCGCGTTCGTGCGGCACGACGTCACCGAGTACATCGGCGTCGACGGTCCCGTCGACCAGATCCTTCACTTCGCCAGCCCGGCGTCGCCCGTCGACTATCTCGAGCTGCCGATCCAGACCCTGAAGGTCGGCGCCCTCGGCACCTACCGCGGGCTCGGCCTGGCCAAAGCGAAGAACGCGCGCTTTCTCCTGGCGTCGACGTCCGAGGTCTACGGCGATCCGCTCGTGCACCCCCAGCGCGAGGACTACTGGGGCAACGTCAACCCGATCGGCCCGCGCGGTGTGTACGACGAGGCCAAGCGCTACGCCGAGGCCATCACGATGGCGTACCATCGCGCCCACGGCGTGGACACCCGCATCGTCAGGATCTTCAACACGTTCGGCCCCAGGATGAGACTGAACGACGGCCGCGCGATTCCGGCGTTCATGTCCCAGGCCCTCACCGGCAAGCCGCTCACCGTCTTCGGTGACGGCTCCCAGACTCGCTCGTTCCAGTACATCGACGACCTCATCGAAGGCCTCTGGCGGCTGATGAACAGCGCGGTCCACGATCCGGTGAACATCGGCAATCCCCAGGAGATGACGCTCCTCGATCTGGCCAAGTGGATCATTCGCCTGACGTCGTCCCAGAGTGAGATCGTGTTCCGGCCGCTGCCCGTCGACGATCCCAAGGTCCGCCAGCCCGACATCTCGCGGGCGCGGGCGCTCCTGGGCTGGGAGCCTCGCGTCGACGCCGAAGAAGGCCTTCGACTGACGCTCGAGTGGTTTCGCCGGAAACTCGGAGCGTGAAGATCCTCGTCACCGGAGGCGCTGGCTTCATCGGTTCTCACGTGGTGGACCGTCTGCTCGCCGATGGCCATCGCGTCGCCATCGTCGACAATCTCAGCTCGGGCCGACGCGCCAACGTGAGCCCGGCCGCCACGCTGCACGTCGGCGACATCCGGAGCCCGCAACTCGGCTCCATCGTGGCCGCGGAGCGACCCGACGCGGTGGTCCACACGGCCGCCCAGGCCGCCGTCGCGCGCTCCGTCGCCGATCCCGCCTTCGACGCGGGAGTGAACGTCGTCGGCACCGCAAACGTCCTGGAGGCGGCGCGGCGCGCGGGCGTCCGCCGCATCGTGTACACGTCGACCGGTGGCGCCGCTTACGGCGATACCGACGTCCTGCCCACGCCGGAAGATCACCCGGCCCGGGCCACATCGCCCTACGGAGTCTCGAAGGTCGCCGCCGAACGCTACCTCGAGTGCTGGACGGGACTGTCGGGGGGCACGACGCTCGCGCTTCGCCTGGCCAACGTCTACGGCCCACGCCAGAATCCTCACGGCGAGGCCGGCGTCATCGCGATCTTCTGTCATCGGTTGCTCGCCGGCGAGCCGTGTCTCGTCTACGGCGACGGCGACCAGACGCGCGACTACGTCTTCGTCGAGGACGTGGCCGACGCGATCGCGCGCGCGCTCAGCCGTCATGCGGCGACCGGCATCGCGAACATCGGCACGGGCCTCGAGACCACGGTCAACGAGCTGTACCGGCGGCTGGCGAAGCTCGCCGGGGTCGGCGCGGCGTCCCGGAACGCACCCGCGCGTGAGGGTGAGCAGCGGCGGAGCGTGCTCGACGCCACACGGGCGAAGACCATCCTCGGATGGACGCCGGGCACGGTGCTCGACGACGGCCTGGCCCGGACACTCGCCTGGTTCAAGCGCAATGCGGAGAGGAGGTGAGCGCGTGATCGACGAAGAGCTCAAGGCCATCCTGGTCTGCCCCGCGTGCAAGGGCGATCTGAGATTCGAAGAGACGCGCATCATCTGCCCGGCCTGCCGCAAGGCCTATCCGATCCGTGACGGCATTCCGGTGATGCTGATCGAAGAGGCGCAACCCTGGAATCCGTGAGCGGCGCCGACGCCACTCAGGCCGTCATCCTCGCCGGTGGTCAGGGCACACGCCTGCGCCCGCTGACGCTGGCGCGCGCCAAGCCCGTCGTGCCCTTGTTGAATCGTCCGTTCCTCGCGTACCAGCTCGCGCTGCTCCGCGACCACGGCGTCACCGATGTCATCCTCGCCTGCTCGTACCGCGTGGACGACGTCCGCGAAGCACTCGGCCACGCCGAGCACCTCGGCGTACACCTGCGCTACGTGATCGAGACGGAGCCACTCGGCACCGGGGGCGGCGTACGCAACGCCGTCGACCTGATGCGGGGAACCGTGTTCGTGTTGAACGGTGACGTCCTCACCGATGCCGACCTCACCGTGATGCGCCGCTTCCACCAGGCCAACGGCTCCCGCGCGACGATCTTCCTCGTCCCGGTCGCCGACCCGCGCGCCTACGGACTGGTCGAGACCGATGCCGCGGGACGGCTCCTGCGCTTCCGCGAGAAGCCGACCGCCGATGAGCCGATCACGACCAACATGATCAACGCGGGCATCTATCTCATCGACGCCGAGTTGCTCCGCCGGATGCCGGCGGGACGCGCGGTGTCGATCGAACGCGAGTTCTTCCCGCAGCTCATCGCCGAGGGCGTGCCGTCGTTCGGCTTCACGACCCCGGCGTACTGGCGCGACATCGGCAGCCCGAGCGCCTATCGCGCGGCCCAGATGGACCTGCTCGACGGCCGCGTGCGGACGACGCTCATGCCGCCCGGCGAGCGTCACGACGGCGCGTGGCTGGAATCCGCGGTGTGCGGGTCCACGGACCGGATCACCGGCCCGGCCGTCGTGGGCGACGGCGTCGAGATCGGCCGCGGTGCCCGCGTCGGTCCGCGCGCCGTGCTGGGCTCCGGCTGTCGGATCGGCGCCGGGGCCCACGTGGAGAACGCCGTGCTCTGGGAAGGCGTGTGCGTGGGCGAAGGCGCACGTCTGACCAACTGTGTCGTCGCCACCGATGCCCACATCGGGGCTCACGCGGAAATCGGCGCCGACGTGGTTCTCGAGCCGGGTGCGGTCGTCGCCGACCGTGCGCGGCTGGGTGTCTGAGGCCGGGCCGCCGACGGCGGCGTGCTAGACTGGGACGTTATGACACTGGCGCGGATCAGGAATTTTTCGATCGTCGCGCACATCGATCACGGCAAGTCCACGCTGGCGGATCGACTGCTCGCGCTGACCGGGACGATGGACGCCAAGAAAGCCGTCGATCAGGTCCTCGACTCGATGGATCTCGAGCGCGAGCGCGGCATCACGATCAAGGCCCACACCGTGCGGCTGCTCTACCGGGCGCGGGACGGCGCCGAGTACACGCTCAATTTGATCGACACACCGGGCCACGTGGACTTCTCCTACGAGGTGTCGCGCGCGCTGGCCGCCTGCGAGGGCGCCATCCTGATCGTCGACGCCTCCCAGGGCATCGAGGCCCAGACGCTCGCCAACTACTATCTGGCCGCCGACGCCGGGCTCTACATCATCCCGATCATCAACAAGATCGATCTGCCGGCCGCCGACGCCGACGGCACGCGCGACCAGATCACCGAGGTGCTCGACCTCGACGCGAGCGAGGCGCTGGCCATCTCGGCCAAGCACGGCACCGGCGTGCCCGAGGTGCTCGAAGCGATCGTGCGGCGCATCCCGCCACCCCAAGGTGATCCCGACGCGCCGCTCAAGGCACTCGTCTTCGACTCGTTCTACGATTCCTACCAGGGGGTCGTCATCTACGTGCGGCTTCGCGACGGCCGTGTCCGGCCGGGCACGCGCATCCTCTTGATGTCGAACGGGCGGGTCTACGACGTCCAGCAGGTCGGGGTCTTCAGTCCCGACATGCGGCCGGTCGAGGAGCTTTCCGCCGGCCAGGTCGGCTACATCACGGCGTCGATCAAGCGCGTGGCCGACGCCAAGGTCGGCGACACGATCACCGAGGCGTTGCGGCCGACGGCGGAGGCGTTTCCCGGCTACCGCGACGCCAAGCCGATGGTCTTCGCCGGTCTGTACCCGATCGAGGACACAGATTATGAAGCGCTGCGCGACGCACTGGAGAAGCTGCGCCTGAACGATCCCGCATTCACCTTCGAGCCGGAAACGTCGATGGCCCTCGGCTATGGCTTCCGCTGCGGGTTCCTCGGCATGCTGCACATGGAGATCGTCCAGGAGCGCCTGGAGCGCGAGTTCGACCTCTCGCTCATCGTCACCGCGCCCTCCGTGCAGTACCGGATCCTGACGACGGCCGGCGACGTGCTCGACATCGACAATCCGTCGAAGCTGCCCACGCCGGACCGCATCGAGCAGATGGAGGAGCCGTACGTGAACTCCTCCGTCTACGTGCCGACCGAGTTCATGACGGCGATCTACAAGCTGGCCCAGGAGAAGCGCGGGGAGCACAAGAGCCTCGAGTACCTGGGCAAGCGCGTGCACATCCGGTTCGACTTCCCGCTGGCCGAGATCGTGGTGGACTTTTACGATAAGCTGAAGTCGATCTCCAAGGGCTATGCCTCGTTCGACTACGAGTTCGCCGACTTCCGGCCGTCCGATCTGGTCAAGCTCGACATCCTCCTCAACGGCGATCCGGTCGACGCGCTCTCCACCATCGTCCATCGCGACAAGGCCTACGAGCGCGGCAAGGCGCTCGTCGAGAAGCTGCGGGGCGTGATTCCCCGTCAGCTCTACGAGGTCGCCATCCAGGCGGCCATCGGCAGTCGCGTGATCGCGCGCGAGACGGTGAAGGCGATGGGCAAGAACGTCACCGCCAAGTGCTATGGTGGCGACATCACGCGCAAGCGGAAACTGCTCGAGAAACAGAAGGAAGGCAAGAAACGCATGAAGCAAGTCGGGCGTGTGGAAGTCCCGCAGGAAGCGTTCCTGACCGTGCTGAAGAGCTGATGGTGGACGACCGCAAGGCGGAGTTCCAGGCCGCGAACGTACGCGTCCCCGTTCCCGGGACCCCCGAGACCGATGGTCAGACCGCAACCGGGACCGTGTCCAAGCGGCCCCGCAAGTCGCTCATCCGCGAGTACGGCGAGGCGATCGTCATCGCCGTGCTGCTCGCCCTCGTCATCCGCACGCTCGTGGTCCAGGCTTTCACGATCCCGTCCGGCTCGATGATGGACACGCTGCTCGTGGGCGATTACATCCTCGTGAACAAGTTCCTCTATGGTCCCGAGCTCCCGTTCACGGAATGGCGGCTGCCCGGCCTGCGGAGCCCCCACCGCGGCGACATCATCGTGTTCAAGTATCCCCAGGACGAGAAGCGGGACTTCATCAAGCGCATCGTGGCCACGCCGGGCGATCAGGTCCAGATCCGCGGCCACGATGTCTACGTCAACGGCCATCGCCTGGTCGAGCCCTACGTCAAGCCCGGACCGCCGCCGTTCGCCCACAGCGGTCAGGCGTACTGCGGGTACGCCTACGGCTGTGAGATGACGCGCGTCCCGGCCGACTCCTACTTCGTGATGGGCGACAACCGCGACAACTCGCAGGACAGCCGGTACTGGGGATTCGTGAAGCGGGAGAAGATCAAGGGCAAGGCCTTCCTCATCTACTGGTCGTGGGACAGCGATCGCCACTGGCTCCGCTGGTGGCGCCTCGGAAAGTACATCCCGTAGTCGTGGTCTCCGGGCAGGGGCGTGGGCGACCCCTGCGAGACCACGAGCGCGAGGCGATGAACACATTGACGTCCTCCCATCTCAGGCGCCCGGCGCCGCCCAGCGTCCCGGAAACGGGTCTCGCGGGGTCACCCACACCCCTGCCCGCGACCTCGGCCACAGAAACATTTCCCGAGGCGTCACCGTTCGGGGCGCTGGCGGAGGCGACTCCAACGTCCGCCGAGCTGGGGTTTTATGTTCACGTGCCGTTCTGCAGGAAGCGGTGCTACTACTGCTCCTTCAATACGGCGCCGCTCGAGGATCGGGCGAGCGTGGAGCGTTACGTCCGGAGCGCCGTCACCGAGATCGAGCTGCTCCGAGCGGCGCCGTTGAACGGACGGCGGCCGGAGATCGCGACGGTGTTCCTCGGTGGCGGCACGCCCTCGCTGCTCGAGCCCGACGAGGTCGCGGATATCCTCGATGCGATCCGTGACGGCTTTGCCGTCGCCGCGGACGTCGAGATCACCGTCGAGTGCAACCCGGAAAGCGTCATGCACGACAAGCTCGTCGCCTATCGGGCCGCCGGCGTCAATCGCGTGAGCCTGGGGGTGCAATCGCTCGACGATTCGATCCTGCCCGTCCTCGGCCGGCTCCACGACGCTCGCGGCGCCCGCGCCGCCTTCGGGGCGGCTCGCGAGGCCGGCTTCGGCAACGTCAGCGTCGACCTGATGTACGGCCTGCCCGGCCTCGATGTCGCGGGCTGGCGCCGCGGCCTCGCCGGCGTGCTCGACTGGCAGCCCGATCACCTGTCGGCGTACGGCCTCACGCTCGACGCCGGAAGCCTCTGGGGCGCGACCGGCGCGCCCCGGGTCCCCGCCGAAGAGACCACGGTCGCGCAGTACCGCGGGCTCTGCGACGCGGCCGGCGCGCGCGGTTTCGAGCACTACGAGATCTCGAACTGGGCGCGACCGGGCTCTCGCTCTCGCCACAACCAGATCTACTGGCGACGCGGCGAGTACCTCGCGGCCGGGCCGGGCGGCTGTGGCTTCATCGGCAACGTTCGTTACGGCAACACGAAGCCGCTGGCGCGCTACTGCGCCCTCGTCGAAGAGCGTCGGCTGCCGATCGACACGTCCGAGCGACTGACCGAGCGCCAGGCGCTCGGTGAGCGCCTGATCCTCGGATTGCGCACGGTCGACGGTGTGCCCGCCACGGACCTGGTCCTGCGCACGGCCGACGACGCCACCCTCGCACTCCGCGTGGAGACGTGGCGCGAGCGCGGCCTCCTGCGGGTCGACGACGGCCGGGCGCGGCTCAGCGAAGAGGGATTCCTGCTCTCGGACGCGCTCTTTGTCGAGTTGCTCTGATGCCACGGCGCGCTGGCGGCCGATCTTGACTTCGTCAGCGCCGATTGTTACAAAAAATCGGATGGATGCGCGTCACCGCGACGTCTTGATCGCCCTCATCCGCGAGTACATCGACACCGCCGAGCCGGTGGGGTCGCGCGTGCTGGCGCGCCGGCACTTCCCCGCGCTGTCGCCCGCGACGCTCCGCAACGTCATGGCGGATCTCGAGGAGGCGGGCTATCTCGCCCAGCCCCACGCGAGTGCGGGGCGCGTACCGACCGACAAGGCCTACCGCCTCTACGTCGATTCGTTCCCCAAGCCGTCGACGAACCCGCGCGTGGCCGACGCCCGCGCCCGCGGGTCGGGCATCGACAGCTACATGGAGCGCACGTCGAACCACCTCTCCGCGGTCACCAAGATGACGGGGCTGCTCCTGGCGCCGCCGCTCAAGCGGACGACCATCGCCCGCGTGGAGCTCGTGCCCCTCGAGGAGCACCGGGCGCTCGCCGTCCTCGTCACCGATTCGGGCTGGGTCACCGCGCGGCCCCTCACCCTCGAGCCACCGCTGCCGGCCGACGAAGTGCGAAAGCTCGGGCGCGAGCTCACCCGCCGCTTCGGTGGGCGGACGGTCACCCAGATCATCGAGATGGAGACGACGCCGGCCGATCCCCTGGACGAGCTCCACACACGCGCGCGCAGCATCACCGAGCAGATCGTGGCCATGCTCCGGGGCCGCACGCTCTACGTCAGTGGCGCCATCAACATGCTCGATCACCCGGAGTTCTGGGACATCGAGACGACGCGCGGCCTGCTCAGGACCTTCGAGCAGAAGGAGCGCCTGGCCGATCTGATGGCCACGCTGGCCGAGGACGAGGGCATGCGGGTGACGATCGGCGAGGAGAATCCGTTCGCGGAGATGCGCGAGTGCACGTTGATCACGTCGACCTATCTCTACCGTGATCAGGTGCTCGGCATCCTCGGGGTCGTCGGGCCCCGCCGTCTGCCGTACCCGGAGGTCATCTCCGTGGTCACCGAGACCGCGCGCCAGGTGACCGATGCGCTCACTCGCGTGCGTCAGGACCTCTATCTGCCGTCATGAGCGACGCGGCATCCGGCCAGGGCCCGAAGCAGCAGGCTGACGCGGTCGTCGACGTCGCGGCCATGAAGCGTGAGCTCGACGAGAAGCAGGATCGGCTCCTGCGCGCCCTGGCCGAGATGGACAACATGCGACGGCGGGCGCAGCGCGACCGCGAAGAGTTCACGCGCTACGCGACCGAGTCGCTGCTCCGCGACCTCATTCCCATCATCGACAATTTCGACCGCGCCCTCGAGGCGGCCCGGGGCAACAGTGAGGCCGCCAAGGTGGTCGAGGGCATCTCCCTCATCCAGCGCGAGTTGCTCCGCGTGCTCGAGCGGGCCGGCGTCAAGCGCTACTCGGCGCTCGGCCAGCCCTTCGATCCCACCCGGCACGAGGCCACGGCGAGCGTGGTGAGCGCCGACGCGAAGCCGAACACCGTGGTGGCGGAGATGCTGCCCGGCTATCTCCTGCACGATCGCGTGCTCCGCGCGGCCCAGGTGGCCGTGGCCGTCGCGCCCGACGAGGACGCCGCCTAAGCGTGCCGCGCGACTACTACGAGATCCTCGGCGTCGGCCGCAACGCCGGCGACGCCGACTTGAAGAAGGCGTATCGCCAGCTCGCCATGCAGTACCACCCCGACCGCAATCCGGGTGACAAGCAGGCCGAGGATCGCTTCAAGGAAGCCAGCGAAGCCTACGCCGTGCTCTCCGATCCCGACAAGCGCGCCCACTACGATCGCTTCGGGACCGTCGCTGGCCTGGGCGGCGCCGATTTCGGCGGCGCGGGGTTCGGCACGCTGTTCGAGGACATCTTCGAGAGCTTCTTCTCCGGCGGTGGCCGGGGACGCCGGGGACGCGCCGGGCGCGGCGAGGATCTCCAGTACGAGCTGAAGATCACGTTGGAAGACGCTGCGCGCAGCGTCGAGACCAAGGTACAAATTCCGCGCCTGGAAGTCTGCGAGACGTGCGCGGGCACCGGCGCCGAAGCCGGCAGCCGCCCCGTGACGTGCGACGTCTGCCACGGCCGCGGCGAGGTCCGGGTCTCCCAGGGATTCCTCACGGTGGCCCGCACCTGTCCCAAGTGCCGGGGGCAGGGCGAGCTCAATCGCAAACCGTGCGCGCAGTGCCGGGGTGAAGGCCGCGTCCGGAGCGAGCATCTCCTCCAGATCAAGATCCCCGCCGGGATCGAGGACGGGATGCAGATGCGGATCAGCGGCGAGGGCTCGAGCGGTCTCCAGGGCGGATCGGCCGGCGACCTCTACGTGCTGGTGCGCATCGCCGAGCACGATCTCTTCGCGCGCAAGAATGCCGATCTCTATTGCGAGCTGCCGGTGACGTTCGTCCAGCTCGCGCTCGGTGCCGAGCTGGACGTTCCCGTTCTCGACGGCACGGCCAAGCTCAAGATCCCGCCGGGCAGTCAGCCCCATCAACTCCTGAAGATCAGGGGCAAGGGCATGCCGCGACTCCGCGAGCGCGGGCAGGGCGACGCCTGCTATCGGCTGGTGCTCGAGGTGCCCCCGAAGCTCAACGCCAAGCAGCGCGAGGCGTTGGAGGCCTTCGAGGCGGCGTCGAAGGGGCACGGCACGCCGTTGATCTCGGCCTTCCTGGAACGGATGAAGAAGCTGCTCGACTGATGTCCGACGGATACTGGGAGCTCGCCGTCCCCGCTCCCGACGACGTCGCCGAAGCCCTCACGAATTTCCTCTGGGAGCTCGGCGCCCTCGGTGTGATCGAAGAGCAGGTGGCGGGTGGTCAGCCGACGCTTCGCGCCTTCTTTCCCGCGCGCTCGGAGGCCTCGACACTCGCCACGCGCGTTCGGGACTACACCGACGGCCTTCGCGCGCTCGGCTTTACGGCACCCGACGCGTTGAGGGTCACCGCGCTGGCTGACGCCGACTGGGGCGAGGCCTGGCGCGAGCACTTTCGTCCGCTTCCGATCGGCACGCGCTTTCTGGTCGTCCCGCCGTGGGAGTCGGCCGCGTGTGAGCCGGGACGTCTCACGCTCGTGATCGAGCCGGCGCGAGCCTTCGGCACCGGGCATCACGGGTCGACCGCGGGCTGCCTCGTTCAGCTCGAGAAGATCGTCGGGCCCGGCGCGCCCGCGTCGGCCATCGACCTCGGCACCGGCTCGGGAATCCTCGCCATCGCCGCGGCGCGCCTCGGCGTCGCCCGCGTCCTCGCGGTGGACGAGGATCCCGACGCGGTCGGCGCCGCCTGCGCGAACGCCGCCGTGAACGGCGTCACCCGGCAGGTCACGTGCCGAGTCGCCGACGCGGCCGGCGTCACCGGGGAGCCTGTTCCCCTCGTGCTGGCCAATCTCCTCTCGTCGGCGCATCTCCGGCTGGCGCCGTCGTACGCGCGCCAGGTCGCTGGGGACGGGCGCCTGGTCCTCGGCGGATTGCTCGATGCCGAGGCCACCGCCGTCGAGGCCGAGCTGGGCCGCCACGGGTTCGACGGCGCCGACGTGACCTCGATCGAGGGCTGGACGACGCTCGCGCTGCGGCGCACCCGCTGAGCGTGCGTCGCTTCACCATTGCTCCAGAGCGGATCGACGGGGATCGCGTTGCCTTCGACGACGAGGAAAGCCGTCACATGACGGCGGTGCTGCGGCTCGTGCCCGGCGACCTCGTGATCGCCGGGGACGGCCGGGGCAGCGATTACACGGTGCGCCTCGAAACGCTGGACGCGACCGCGACCGGCACGATCGTGGGCGTGGCGGCCAGCCGTGCGGAGTCACCGGT
Source organism: Candidatus Rokuibacteriota bacterium (assembly GCA_003220615.1). GTDB lineage: Bacteria > Methylomirabilota > Methylomirabilia > Rokubacteriales > CSP1-6 > 40CM-68-15. Next base: position 82,234 of record QHTB01000135.1, on the reverse strand, counting down.
GGTCGTGACGCTCGTCCAGGGCATCCCCAAGGGCGACAAGATGGAGCAGATCGTCCGCGCCGCCACCGAGCTCGGCGTGGCCCGCGTGCTTCCCGTGATCACCGAGCGGACGATCGTGCGACTCGAGCCGAGCCGGTGGCGCGAGCGAGCCCGGCGCTGGCAGCGCGTGGCCAAGGAAGCGAGCAAACAATCCGGGCGCTCGGTCGTGCCGGTGGTCGAGATCCCGCGGCCGCTCGTCGACAGCCTCGACGCCGAGAGCGCCGACCTCGCGCTCTGCATGTGGGAAGGCCACGCGCCGCCGCTTGCGGAGGTCCTCGCTCGGGTCCGCTCACCGCGCGCGGTGCGCGTGCTCATCGGACCCGAGGGCGGACTCGCGCGCGGCGAAGTGGAGGCCGCAACGGCGCGAGGCTGGTCGGCCGCGAGCGCCGGACCTCGAGTCCTGCGTACCGAGACGGCCGGGCCGGCGGTGGTCGCCGTGCTCCAGTTCGTCTTCGGTGACCTCTCGGGCGCCGTCCAGCGCGATGGCTGAGCCCGCGGGGTACGACTACTTCGACGTCGAGGCCGACGTCGGCGTGCACGCCTGGGGCCCGACGCGGGCCGAGGCCTTTGCACGCGCGGCACTCGGAGTGCTGGCGCTCGTCATTGCCCCCGATGGTGTCGATACTCGCGAGATCCGCGAAGTGCGCGCGCAAGGTGATGGTCCCGAAACACTGCTGGTGAGCTTCATCAACGAGTGCCTCTACGTGCACGAGATCGAGGGCTTCGCGGTGCGGCGGGTTGACGTCGATGCACTCTCGGAACGTCTCGTTCATGGCGTCCTCCACGGCGAGCCCATCGACCTCGCCCGCCACAGCGCCGGCACGGTGGTAAAGGCCGCCACGCTTCACGGCGTGAGCGTGACCGAAAACTCCGGCACTCACGACGTCAGGCTCGTCGTCGATGTGTAGCAAGGAGGAGACACTAGCCGGCGGCGGCGTGTCATAACCACAACAGACTTCGGCGTGTAATGTCTTCTCTGCCTCTGGATATGACGCTTATAAAACAACTACTTAGATCTGATTTTCGGGTATGGCACCCCCGTTGCTCACAACTACGCCGGTCATGCACCAGCGGACGATCCGGAAGCCGGTGACTCTGGAGGGCGTGGGGCTCCATTCCGGCAAGCTCGCGCGGATTTCGATCACGCCCGCCCCCGCGAACTCAGGCATCACCTTCCGCACGAACGAGCACGACGAGCCGGTTCCCGCGACAGTGGAGAGCGTGGTGAACAGCCATTACGCCACCACGGTCGGGCGCAATGGAACCAGGATCCAGACGGTCGAGCACCTGATGGCGGCCGCAGCCGGCCTCGGTCTCGACAACCTCTCCATCGATGTGGACGGCCCTGAGATCCCCGCGGTCGACGGCAGCGCCAAGCCCTTCGTCACGCTGCTGATGCACGCGGGGCGCACGGAGCAGTCCGCGCCACGACGTCCGCTCGTGATCCCCTATCCGATCAGCGCGGGCAGCGGAGGGCGCTGGATCCAGATCGTCCCGTCCGATGTGTTCAGGATCAGCTACACCCTCGACAACGACCATCCGGCCATCGGCACCCAGGCGCTCACGTGCACGCCGACGGAGAAGATGTTCATCGAGGACTTCGCTCCCGCCCGCACGTATGGCTTTCTCAAGGACCTGGGAGCAATGCGCAAGCGGGGCCTGGCCCGCGGAGCGTCGCTCGAGAACGCGATCGGCGTGGGCAAGCGGAGCGTCCTGAACGGCCTCCGCTACCGCGACGAGTTCGTTCGGCACAAGGTGCTCGATCTCATCGGTGATCTGGCGTTGCTCGGGCGGCCCATCGTCGGCCACGTCATCGCGCGCAACGCCGGCCACGCGCTGAACTTCGACCTCGTCGTCGCGATTCAGCGTGCGCTCGGCCTCGAGCGGCGCGCCGTCGGCGTCGCCGTCGCCGAACCGGCCCCATTCTCCGGGCGCCTGGTCCCCGCTCCCGCCGGGATCTAACCAAGCCAGCGGCCCGCCCCAGGGCGGGCAACCGCCCTGGACAGGGCGCCGGGGCAGTCCTCCGCAGCTATAATGGCCTCTCTGTCGTATGTCTGGGAGATGTCTGGGGCTCGTTTGGCTGCTGGGGGCGCTCGCGCTCACAGTGCCCGCACGCGCCGAGCTGCGCATCGGGGATCTGGAAGTCTACCTGAACGATCACGAGGTGACGGTAGCATTGGCCGTGCTCGGCACGGTCGCTCCCGGCTACCACGAGGGGATCCAGAGTGGCATTCCCGCCTTCATCCGCTTCACGATCGAGCTCTGGCAGTACAACCGGATGTGGCGCGATCGTCTCCTCATCAGCAAGGTCATCGAGCGACACCTCACGTACAACGTGGTCACCAAGGAGTACAAGATCACGTTCCTCAAGGGCGACACCCGCCCGATCTACTCCACCCGCGACCTCCGCGACGCGCAGCGCGTGCTGTCGGAAGCGCGCTCGGTCAAGCTGATGCCGGCGTCCAGCCTCGACCTCGACGACGTCATCTACGTCCGCGTCCGGGCCGAGAGCGCGCTGAACGGCGAGAACACCTTCGTGGCCCGGATGGCGGGCACGGCCGAGCAAACGTTGCTGCAGTCCGACTTCCGGACGATCCGGCGGATCCAATGAGCCGGATCGAGTTAGCACCATGCCCCTCCTGACCGAACAGAGCCGGCGACGCCGCAACCTCGTCATCATCGGGGCGCTGCTCATCCTGGCGGCCGCCGCCACCGCCGTCAACTTCGAGATGCGGGTGCCCCAGCTCCCGCTCGCCTCCAACATCGTCGTCTTCGCGCTCTTCAACCTGAACCTGATCGTGTTCCTGCTGCTGCTCGTGCTGCTCATCCGCAACCTGGTCAAGCTGTGGTTCGAGCGCCGCCAGCAGCTCATCGGAGCCAAGTTCAAGACGAAGCTGGTCCTGTCCTTCCTGGCGCTGTCGCTGGCGCCGGCCGTCCTGATCTTCATCATCGCGTCGAACTTCATCAACAAGTCGATCGAGGGCTGGTTCAAGCCCCAGGTCGAGCGGCCGCTCGAGCAGGCCCTCGCCGTTGCGCAGACCTACTACCAGAACCTCCAGGCCACCGCGCTCCGCCACGCTCAGCACGTCGCCCGCGTCATCGACCGCGACGGCCTGCTGGGTGAGTCGCGGCGAGAGGCGCTGGCCGCGTACCTCGTCGAGCAGCAGGAGCAGCTCGGTCTCGCCGCCCTGACGGTCTTCGCGGCGAGTGGCCAGGAGCTGGTGCACGTGAAGGACTCCGGCCTCGCCGACCTGCCGACCCGCGACGTCAACGAGAGCCAGTTGCGGCTCGGGCTGGGCGGCCAGGCTGTCACCACGGTCCGGGAGCTGAGCTCGGGCGATCTCATCGAGGCCATCGTGCCCGTCGTCAGCCGCGACCCGAACCGGCGCGTGGTCGGCGCCGTCGTGGTCGGCACTCACGTCACCGAGCGGCTGGAGGCGAAGATCCGCGGCATCGAGCAATCGTTCCAGGAGTACAAGCAGCTCAAGCTCGTGAAGAATCCCGTCAAGGGCATCTACATCCTGCTCTTCCTGCTGATGACCCTGATCGTCGTCTTCTCGTTCGTGTGGTTCGGCTTCTACCTGGCCCGCGGCATCACCGGCCCCATCGCCGAGCTGGCCGAGGGCACACGCGAGGTGGCCGCCGGCAACCTCGCCTACAAAGTCCACGCGCGGGCCGACGACGAGATCGGAGTCCTCGTCCAGTCGTTCAACCGGATGACGGACGATCTCTCGGAATCGAAGCGGCGCCTGGAGGAGGCCTACCTCGACCTCCAGGACAAGCACACCGAGCTCGAGGACCGCCGGCGCTACATGGAGACGGTCCTGGAGGCGATCACCACCGGCGTCGTGTCCCTCGATCCCCAGAACCGCATCACGACCGTGAACCGGGCCGCGGCGACGATGTTCGGGCTCAACGAGCACACGATGGTCGGGCGCTCCATCGACCAGGCGTTCGTCGGTCCCGATCTCCGTGACGTGGTCGCCCTCGCCCAGCGCATCCAGCGCGGCCGGGCCGCCACCGTCGAGCAGGCGCTCCAGCTCCGCCGCAATGGTGCCCGGGTCTCGCTCCTCGCCTCGGGCACCACACTGCGAGGCCCCGAAGGCGAGTACGGCGGCCTGGTCATCGTCTTCGACGACCTCACCGAGCTGCTGAAGGCCCAGCGGCTGGCGGCCTGGCGCGAGGTCGCGCAGCGCATCGCGCACGAGATCAAGAATCCGCTGACGCCGATCCAGCTCTCGGCCCAGCGGCTACGCCGGCGGCTGGTCCGCGCTCCCGGCGATGAGCAGCAGCTCGTGACAGAGTGCACCCAGACGATCATCCAGGAAGTCGACGGCCTCAAGCGGCTCGTGGACGAGTTCTCGCGCTTTGCCCGCATGCCGGCGCCGGCGCCGCGGCCGACCGACGTCCGGCCGATCGTCGAGGCCGTGGCCCTGCTCTATCGAGAGTCGCATCCGCGACTCGTCATCAACACGCGGGCGCCGGGCGATCTACCGCTGCTCGACGTCGATCCCGATCAGTTCCGGCGCGTCATCATGAACCTGGTCGACAACGCGGTGGAGGCGGTCGGCGGCGCCGGCCACGTCGACGTGGAGCTGACCCACGCCGAGGGCGCGGGGCGCGTGCGCATCGTCGTGAGCGACACGGGGCCCGGCATCAGCTCGGACGACAAGGACAAGCTCTTCCAGCCCTACTTCTCGACGAAGGCCGGCGGCATGGGGCTCGGCCTCCCCATCGTTCACGAGATCGTGACCGAGCACGGCGGCCTGATCCACGTCGAGGACAACGTGCCGCGTGGCTGCCGGTTCGTGGTCGACCTGCCGGTCTCGCGCTCGGCGGCGACCGTGGGAGCCTAGCCGATGGCCGGTGAGCACATTCTGATCGTCGATGACGAGCCGGCGATCCAGTCGACGCTCCGCGGCGTCCTCGAGGACGAGGGTTATCGCGTGAGCGCCGTCGGGGCCGGCGACGACGCCGTCGCCCTCCTGGCCGACGAGACTCCCGACCTCGTCTTCCTCGACATCTGGATGCCCGGCCGCGACGGCCTCGAGACGCTGGCCGAGATGAAGCGCCTGCGGCCCGATGCCACCGTCGTGATGATCTCCGGCCACGGCACCATCGAGACGGCGGTCAAGGCGACCCGGCTCGGCGCCTACGACTTCATCGAGAAGCCGCTGTCGCTCGAGAAGACCCTGCTGACCGTGACGCGGGCGCTCGATCACGCGCGTCTCGAGCAGGAGAACCAGACGCTCAAGGAGCGGCTGGGCGAGCGCTCGGAGATCATCGGCGAGAGCGCGGTGATGCGCGCCCTGCGCGAGCAGATCGCGACGGCCGCGCCCACCAACGGGCGCGTCCTGATCTACGGCGAGAACGGCAGCGGCAAGGAGCTGGTGGCGCGGGCGATCCACGCCATGTCGAGCCGCCACGAGCACGTCTTCGTGGAAGTGAACTGCGCGGCCATTCCCGAGGAGCTGATCGAGTCGGAGCTCTTCGGCCACGAGAAGGGCGCCTTCACGGGCGCGCTCTCCCGGCGGCGTGGCCGCTTCGAGCTCGCCGACCGCGGCACGCTCTTCCTCGACGAGATCGGCGACATGAGCGTGAAGACCCAGGCCAAGGTGCTCCGGGCGCTCGAGGAGCAGGCCTTCGAGCGGGTCGGCGGCCGCGAGACCATCAAGGTCGACGTGCGGGTGATCGCCGCCTCCAACCGTGATCTGCAATCCCTCATCGCGGCCGGACGGTTCCGCGAAGACCTCTTCTACCGGCTCAACGTCATTCCCATCGAGGTGCCGGCGCTCCGCGTGCGCCAGGACGACCTGCCGCAGCTCGTCGACCACTTCGTGCGCGTGTTCTGCGCCGAGAACGGCAAGCGCGTGAAGACGCTGTCCGGCGACGCCCTCGCCTACCTGCTGGCCTATGAGTGGCCCGGCAACGTCCGCGAGCTGCGGAATCTGGTGGAGCGGCTGGTGATCATGTCGCCGCGCGACGTCATCGGCGTCGAGGACCTGCCGCCGCCCGTCCGGCCCAAGGAGGCGGTGGCCGGTGACGCCCGGGAGCGCTCGCTGCGCGAGGCCCGCGACAATTTCGAGCGCGCCTACATCCTGGCCGAGCTGCGCGCGAGCGAGTGGAACATGACGCGCACGGCCGAGCGGCTCGGGATCGAGCGCAGCCACCTCTACCGCAAGCTGAAGTCCTACAACATCACGCCCCCCAAGTGAGAATCCTCGTCGTCGACGACGCGGAGCCCATGCGGTTCCTGCTCGGCAGCGTCTTCCGGTCGCTCGGCCACGATGTCGTCACCCTGGCCAGTGGAACGGGCGTGGAGGCCGCGATGGCGGCCGCGCCCGTCGACGTCGTCTTCACCGACGTGGTGATGCCGGACTCGTCGGGCTGGGACGTCCTGCGCCACGTGCGGGACCAGTGGCCCAGGCTCCCGGTCGTCTTCATGACGGGCTGGGATGACGCCGTCAAGAAAGGCCGCGACGGCCTCGTCCCCGACGCCGTGCTCGACAAGCCGTTCTCGCTCGACAAGGTCCGCGCCACCCTCGACACCGTCACCGCGGCTCGCTGAGCCGCGCGATGCCCGCCTTCAACTTCGTCTGGCGGAGCGCCTATCACGACTCCGTCACCCTGATGCGGCTCGCACGGGATCTCGAGAGCGTGCCGGGTGTCGCCCGCGCCGCGGCCATGATGGGCACACCTGGGAACCGGGCGCTGATGCAGGACGCCGGCCTCCTCACGACGGCCGCCGAGGCGGCAGGACCGATCGATCTCGTCATCGCAGTCGTCGCCGACGACGAGGCGACCGCCCGCCAGGCCGAGGAGGCCGTGCGGGCCGCGCTCAGCGGTCGTGCGACCGCGAGCGGCGGATCCAGCGAGATGCCCCGGCCACGGACGCTGGCATCTGCGCTCCGCGCCGCGCCCGACGCGAACATCGCCCTGATCTCCATTCCCGGCCTGTATGCGGCCGCCGAGGCACGACGGGCGCTTCGCGCCGGTCTGCACGTGATGCTCTTCAGCGACAACGTGCCGGTCGAGCAGGAGATCGAGCTGAAGCGGCTCGCGCGCGAGCGCGGCCTCATGCTGATGGGCCCGGACTGCGGGACGGCCATCGTGAACGGGGTGCCGCTCGGCTTCGCGAATGTCGTGTCGCGTGGCCGCATCGGCATCGCGGCGGCCTCGGGCACGGGCGCTCAGGAAGTCATGAGCACGATCGCGCGCTGCGGAGAGGGCGTGTCGCACGTCATCGGCGTGGGCGGCCGCGATCTCAGTGACGCCGTCGGTGGCCTCGCGATGGAGCAGGCGATCGATGCGCTCGCGGCGGATCCGGCAACGTCGGTCGTCTGCGTGATCGGCAAGCCGCCCGGCGGGACCGTGGCCAGGCGGCTCGAGTCACAGATCGCTCGCCTCGGCAAGCCGTGCGCCCTGCACTTCGTCGGATCGACGACGGCCTCGCTCGAGGACTGCGCGCGCGACGCCGTCGCGCTCGCCCGTGGTGAAAAGCACCAGCCGGTGGCCTTCACCATCCCCGACGCCGAGGTGGCGCACATGGTGAGCGAGGCGCGCCGCGGACGGCGGCCCGAGCAGCGCTTCGTCCGTGGCGTGTACTCCGGCGGGACGCTGGCGTGGGAGGCGCGCTCCGTTCTCGACACCACGCTCGGCGACGTGGCGCCGGGCGTGACCGGCACTGGCGGCGGTCATCGTGTCGTGGATCTGGGCGAGGACGTCTTCACGGTCGGCCGCCCACATCCCATGATCGACGGCACCGTGCGGCGTGAGTGGATCGCACGGGAAGCAGCCGATCCGTCGACCGCCGCATTGCTCCTGGACATCGTCCTCGGTCATGGCGCTCACCCTGATCCGGCCGGGGAGCTCCTTCCCGCGATCGACGCGGCGCGGGACCAGGCGAGCCGGCGTGGTGGCGCGCTCGCGGTCGTGGCGAGCGTCACGGGCACCGACGCCGATCCCCAGAATCGAAGCGCCCAGGTCTCCCGCCTGCGCGGCGCCGGCGTCGTCGTCATGCCGTCGAACGCACAGGCTGCGCGCCTTGCGGCGCGGATCGCCGCCCGCTGAAGCGGCTTCGCCCTCCCGGACGCGTCTAGTCCGTCGCCAGCGGCTGGCCGTTGAGGATCGTCTGGCCCGTGACCGGTACTGGCTCGAGGAGCGCCTGCATGACGAAGCATCCGCGCTCGGCGTTCCGCACCACCCGGGACACCCGGTCGGGCGGGTCAGGCGAGTCGATTTCCAGCGTGGTCTCGGCCCCCATCATCGATGCCCTCACGCTGTCGTCGAGCACCGAACCAGTCACACGATAGCGGGCGCGCACGCGCATTCGCATGCCATTCACGGTCACCTTCAGCATGTGCCCGTACCGGGACACCTGGGTCATCAGTCAGAAGGCGAGCGCCGCGCTGAAGTACATGAGCGGCGTCGGGGCCGAGCCGAGCCCGCCGAGGTTCGGGCCCTCATCGCACGCGAACGTCTTGTGTGCGGTACCGTTGTGGCTCACGGTCGCCAGCTTCAAGAATGGGGTGACCGACGTGACGTCGGCCTCGAACACGATCTCGCGGCGCTGGATGGTCGGGTCGAGACCCTCGGGCAGCGTTGCCATGGCTCCTCCTCGGAAGTAGGTCGCGGTGATGAAAACACGACGCGAACGCTCCTGGCGAGAGGGACCCCATCCTCGAGATCATCGCTCGGTACTCGTACACGTACGACAGCGCGGACGCCGAAGGCGTTTCCCGGCTCTTCGTCGAGAACCGGCACGCTCTTCGATGAGCTGACGTCGGATTCGGCCCGGGCACGCACGATGGTCCTGAGACGCATCAAGGTGTCGCCGACGCAGCGCCGCGCCCGACGATCTCAGGCGCACGTGGACCGGGATCCGGGTTATTGAGGGTAGGCTGGACGCGACGGGCGAAAAGGCGCGCTCACGATGCAAGCCGCGCGAAGTCGAAGCGCCGGCCCCGGTCGTGGGCGACGGGCGCCCACAGGTCACCGAGACGCGTGATGCGCTCGCGCACGTTGTCGATCCGGAAGTCCTCGATGGCCACGCCGCGCGTGACCTCGTCCCACGTCACCGGCGTCGACACAGAGGCCCGCGGATGCGGGCGCACGGAGTAGACCGACGCCAGCGTGCGGCCCCACGCGTTCTGGTTGTAGTCGAGCAGGACGCGCGAGGCCGGACGGCGCGCCACTTTGTACTCGGCCGTCATGAGGCGCGGGTGAGCGCGGGCGAGCTGCAGCGCGATCGTCTTGGCCGCCGTCCACACGTCCTTCTGCGTCGGCCCCCGCACGATCGGCACGTAGACGTGCAGGCCCTTCGAGCCCGTCGTCTTGACGTAGTCCGGCATCCCGAGGCCGCGCAACGCCTCGTGGACGATGAGCGCGGTCTCCAGCACCTGCGTGAACGTCGCGGTGCCGGGATCGAGGTCGAAGTGGAGATAGTCCGGCCGATCGACGTCGTCGCAGCGCGCGTACCACTGGTTGAGATCGATGCAGCCCAGGTTGACGAGCCACAGCAGCGACGCCACGTCCTGGACGATCGGGAACCCGATGACGTTGCCGGAGTCGTGCTCGATCTCGCAGATCTCGATCCAATCCGGCCGCGGTGAGGGCGCCCGCTTCATGAAGAACGCCTCGCCGGTGGCGCCGTTCGGATAGCGCCGCATGACCATCGCCCGGTCGCGCACGTGCGGCAGGAGCACGGGCGCCACGTCGGCGTAGTACTGGAGCAGGTCGGCCTTGGTCACGCCGAGGTCCGCCCAGAAGACCTTGCGCAGGTTCGTCAGCTTCACCTCGCGCCCGGCGATCTCGAGGACGGCGTTGTCGACGTTGCGTGGAATCGTGACGGCCGACGCCGCTCGCCGCCTCGCTTCGCGCAGCCCGGAATGGTGAACCGCCGGATGGACGCCGCGGCGAGTCGCCATCACTCGCCGGCCTGAACCACGCGACGCGGAAGCGGCGGCAGCTTGGGCGGCCGAGCACCGCGACGCGTGGCGCCGGCCACGGGAACGTAGTCGAGCGCCGTGCGGGCCGTCACACAGCGGAGCAGGAGCCCGCCGCGGCTCATGTCACCCCGGCCGACGAAGGCGGCCGGAAATTTGAGGCGCGGGCCGAAGACACCGGACAGGACGTCGACGTACTTCGGCGAGGCGATGCTGCCGAGGAGGATCACCTCGTCGTCGGCGCCGAGGCCGGCGGCCAGCGTCCTCGCGTCGGCAAGGAGCGGTCGGCGGAAGCGAGCGCTGCCGTCGGCGATGTCGACGCGCGCGAAGCCACGCAGCACGTCGAGCGTCACCAGCGTGTCCGGAGGCCTCAGGCCGGCCGTCGGCGTGATCACGAGGACGTGCTCGGGCCGATCCGCGAATGCGCGGGCGTAGGCGAGCTTGCCGCGGAAGTAGAGCCCGGACAGGAACGTGTAGACCTCGCCCAGGGGCGCGCCGAGTGGCTCGCGGAGCCGGCGCGCCAGCAGCGAGGCCGCGCCCGGACGCAGGATCATGTGAGCACGCAGGCCCGAGCAGCTCGCCGGAGAGAGGAGGAACACCGAGGCCATCGGGGCCAAGTATACGGTCCGCCGGCAGTGATGCTATTGTCCCTCTCTCTTGCTTGAGCCACTGCTCGGCCGGCCGCCGCGCGTCGTGAGCCTGGGCCTCGGGCTCTTCGCCGAGGACCTGAAGCGCCTGGGCGTCCCGGTCGTCCATCTCGACTGGCGGCCGCCGGCGGCGACCAATCCGGCGCTGGTGTCGACGCTCGATCGGCTCGAGGACCGCAGAGACGTCATCGATCAGGCGAACGCCGACGCCTTCGAGCGCCTCGTCAACGGCGAGCCCGTTCTCCTCGACTGCCGTCCCGCCTGGGAGGCGCTCGATCTGCCCCCGCGCACCGTTCTCCACGCCGGACCGCCGATCGCGTGGGCGCGGATGTGCGAGCCGATGCGCGCCGCGATCGTCTGCGCCGTGCGCTACGAGAACTGGGCGGCCAACGACGACGCGGCGGCCGGGCTCGTGGTGAGCGGTCAGGTCCGCCTCGAGCCCTGCCATCACTGGAAGGCGGTCGGCCCGATGACCGGATTGATCACCAGCTCGATGCCCGTCTTCGTGGTCGAGAATCGGACTCACGGCAACCGCGCCCACGTGACGATCAACGAGGGACTGGGCAAGGTCCTCCGCTTCGGCGCCAACGATGCGAGCGTCGTCGCGCGGCTCACCTGGCTGGCCCAGGAGGCGGGGCCACTTCTCGGCGCCGCGCTCCGCGCCTCGGGCGGCATCGCGCTACGTCCCCTGATGGCCCAGGCGCTCCGCATGGGCGACGAGATGCATCAGCGCAACGTGGCTGCGTCCGCGCTGCTGGCGCGCGCGCTGATGCCGCACGTCGCGCGCGCGGCCGACCGCCACCACGCAGCGGCCCGGCTGGCCGAGTTCATCGCCGGCAACGACCAGTTCTTCCTCAACGTCGCGATGGCCGCGGGCAAGGCGCTCGCCGATCCCGCCGCCGGCGTGCCGCACTCCACGCTGGTCACGGTGATGGCGCGCAACGGCACCGACTTCGGGATTCGTGTCTCGGCGCTCGGCGACCGCTGGTTCACGGCCCCGGTGAACACGCCCGTCGGCCTCTACTTTCCCGGCTTCTCCGGCGACGACGCCAACCCGGACATGGGCGACAGCGCGATCGTCGAGACGATCGGGCTCGGCGGTGGCGCCATGGCGGCCTCGCCTTCCGTCGCGCGATTCGTCGGAGCTGGAGGCATGCGAGAAGCGATGGCGGCCACCGGCGAGATCGAGGAGATCTGCGTCGGCGAGCATCCGCATTTCAGGATCCCGACGCTCGACGAGCGCGGCGCTCCGGCCGGGATCGACGTCCGCCGCGTGGTCGAGCTCGGCGTCACGCCGTTGATCAACACGGGCATCGCCGGCCGCAAGGCCGGTACCGGCCAGATCGGTGCCGGCGTCGTGCGCGCCCCCCTCGCCTGCTTCGAGCAGGCCCTGCTGGCGCTGGCCGACGCGCCGTGAGCCTGGTCGTCGTCGCCATTGGCGGCAATGCGCTCCGCTCCGACGATGGAGTCGGCGCGCCGAGCGAGTGGTTCGACGCCCTTGCCGTGAGCTTGCCTCCGCTCGCCGATCTCGTGGGCGCCGGCCACCGCCTCGTGCTGACGCACGGCAACGGGCCCCAGGTCGGCGAAGAGCTGCTGAGGATGGAGATCTCGAAGCCGGTCATGCCGGCATTGACGCTCGATCTCTGCGTGGCCGAGACCGAGGGCAGCCTCGGTTACGCGATCCAGCAGGTCCTCGGCAATCTCCTGGCCGCTCGCGGGCTCTCCACACGCGTCGCCTCGATCGTCAGCCAGGTCGTCGTGGCCGAGGACGATCCGGCCTTCGGTCTGCCGACCAAGCCGATCGGCCCCTTCTACAAGAAGGCCGAAGCCCAGCGCCACGCGCGCGACTATGGATGGCACGTCGTCGAGGACAGTGGCCGCGGCTGGCGCCGCGTGGTGCCGTCGCCGCGGCCCATCCGCGTCGTGGAGGCGCCGCTCATCCGCACGCTCGTCGATGCGGGCGTGGTGCCGATCGCCGTCGGTGGCGGCGGCATCCCGGTCCTGGAATTGCCTGCCGGGGTGAAGGGCGTGGAGGCAGTCATCGAGAAGGACCTGGCCACCGGGGTGTTGGCTCGCGAGCTTTCCGCCGAACGGATCGTGTTCCTGACCGGGGTGGACCGCGTCGCCATCGGCTGGGGCACGCCCGGGCGGCGCTTCCTCGACCGGCTCACCGTGAGCGAGGCTCACCGGTTCCTCGCCGCCGGCGAGTTCCCGCCCGGCAGCATGGGGCCCAAGGTCCAGGCCGCCGTCGAGTTCGTCGAGCGCGGAGGCGTCGCCGCGGTGATCACCTCGCTGGATCGCGTCGCCGAGGCCATCGCCGGACGCGCGGGGACGCAGGTGGTGCCCTGATGGCCGGGCGACTGCGATGAACCGCCTGGCCGGCAAGGTGGCGATCATCACCGGCGGCAACACCGGCATCGGTCGCGCGGTCGCGCGCGCCTATGCCGACGAGGGCGCCGACGTCGCCGTCGCGTGGATCGCGGAGGAGCCCCAGGCGCGCTCGCTGGTGAGCGAGCTTCAGAAGACGGGACGGCGTGCGCTCGCGATCAAGACCGACGTCACCGTGGAGCGCGACGTCAGAGCGCTCGTGAGCGCCGTGCGCGAGACCTTCGGGCGCATCGACGTCCTGGTCAACAACGCGGGGATCCAGAAAGCCCAGCCGATTACCGAGATGACCCTCGACGACTGGAACCGCATGATGGGCGTCCACCTCCGTGGCGCGTTCCTCTGCTGCCGCGAGGTCGCGCCGGTGATGATGGCGCAGAAGAGCGGACGCATCATCATCCTGACGTCCCAGCTCGCCTACATCGGGCGCCCCCGCTACACCGCGTACTCCGCGGCCAAGGGCGGCCTGCTCACCTTCACCCGCGCTCTGGCCCAGGAGCTCGCCCCCCACGGGATCCTGGTGAACTCGATCGCGCCCGGGCTGATCGACACCGGATTCGATCCGCTGCCCGACGACGTCAAGCGCGCCCACGCCGCATCGCTGCCGCTCAAGCGCCTCGGGATGCCCGAGGACCTCGTCGGCGCCTTCGTCTTTCTCGCTTCCGACGAGAGCCGGTACTTCTGTGGGCAGACGCTTCATCCCAACGGCGGAGAGATCATGCCGTGAGCCAAGGAGGGCGAACCATGCTGACCGTACTGGCGATGCTCGCCGTCGTCGTGACGATGCTGCTGCCGATCCCGGCCGCCGGCCAGAACCCGAACCTCGAGGTGATCCATCACCCGAGCCACGACACGTCGGTGTTCATGCCCTACGTGCCGGCCATCAAGATCAAGAGCGGCAAGATCCTGTGGCTGTCCGGCAACACGGCGCTGCCCGTCTATCACGACCACCCGCACCGCCGCGAAGAAGTCCTCAAGTACATGCCGAACGATCTCGAGGCCCAGACCCGGGCCGCGATGGACGGCATCAAGCAGACGCTGGAAGCGGCCGGCGCCAGCTTCAAGGACGTCGTGCACATCTTCGTCCTGCGCGCCCGCCCGCGCATGGGCGACATCGGCAAGGCCGCCGGCGTCATCAACTCGTACTTCCGCCCGTTCAACCACAAGCCGACGTCGACCAACATCGCGGTGCTGGAGCTGGGCGAGCCCGAGCAGCTCATCGAGATCCAGGTCGTGGCGGTGGTGGACTGAGCAGGCACACTTGCTATAGTTCGAGGCGATGAAGAGCGTGCTCGATCGTCTACGGGACGAGGATCGCGGAGCGGTGCTCGCTCTCACGGCGGCGGAGCGGGTGGCCCTGGCGTTGGCCCTCGGCGAGCGGGATCTCGAGGCATTTAGGCGCGCGCGCGGGCTCTCCCGCGTCGACGCGGCCCGCATCCTCGACCGCCAGAAGCAGTATGGTCGCCGGGCCTCGGCCTGTCTGGCCGTCCTCATCGGGTGACTCTGCTCGGGTCGGCGCGGTGCGCCTGCGGCCTCGCGAAGGCGGCGGGCCGCTGGATGTCGTCATCGGCCGGAGCGGCTGGATGTCCGGAGTGCTCGAGCGGGCGGCGGAGAGTGAGGTCGACGGCATCCACGTACCGGTCGCCCGACGGGCTGACCTGATCTTGCTCACGCTCTACGCCGGCGGCCCTCAGGACGCCTGGGACATCGAGCAACTATTGGCCGGGGCAGAGACCGATGCCGTCATCGCGGATGTGGAGCGCGAACTGCCGCGACTGCCGCGGCACGCCTCTCACTTGTGGCTGAGGATTCGCGAATGAAACTCCTCGTCGTCAACCCGAACAGCTCCGAGGCGGTCACCGCCCAGATCATGGAATCGGCGCGCCGGGCGGCCTCGGCGGGCACTGAGCTGGTCGGCATTACCACCAAGGGCGGAACCCGCAACATCGATTCCGCCTTCGGCGATTATCTGTCGGGCGCCTTCATGATCCGGACGTGCCTGGACGCGGTCGCGCTGCACAAGCCGGACGCCGTCGTGCTGGCCGGCTTCGGGCGCGTCGGCATCGATGCCCTCAAGGAAGCACTGACGATTCCGGTCGTCTCGATCGCCGAATCCTCGATGGCGATGGCCTGCCTGCTCGGGCATCGCTTCACGACGCTGACCATGCTCCAGCAGTTCATCCCGTATCAACAGGACCTCGTGCGCTACTACGGCTTCGAGGCAAAATGCGCGTCGGTCCGGGCGATCAACATCAACGTGGAAGAGTGCGCGATCAACCGGGAGAAGACGCTGCGCGAGCTGAAGGAGCAGATCCAGAGGGTGGTCACCGAGGACCGGGCCGAAGTCGTCATCCTGGCCTGCGCGGGACTCTGCGGCTACGACGTCGAGCTCTCGCGGCTGGCCGGGATACCCGTGCTCGACCCCGTGACCGTCGGCGTCAAGGTCGCCGAAAGCATCGTCGGGCTGGGCGTGACCCACTCCAAGGTGCGCAAGTTCGCCCACCCACCCCAGCCCCTCGACCACTATCTCTGATGGCCGAGCGCATCACCGTGCCCGCCGGCACCGCCCGGGCAGTGACGCTGCGCGCCGGCGATCGACTGCGGATCGTCAACGTGGCTGGCAAGCAGGTGGCGGACTTCGTGGCATTCGATGCCGGCGACGTCAACCACGCGCTGAGCACGCTGCACACGCTGGTGTCCCTCGGGCGTCTGTTCCCGACGAAGGGCGATCGGCTCAGGACCAACCGCCGGGCGCCGATGCTCGAGATCACTCGCGACGACACCGGCCGCCACGACATGCTCATCGCCGCGTGTGATCCGTGGCGCTACGAGTACGACTTCGGCGTCACCGGCCACCGCTCCTGCTCCGACAACTTCGTGGAAGCGCTGCGTCCCTGGAAGCTCGAGCGTCATCGGCTGCCCCAGCCGGTGAACTTCTTCCAGAACATGAGCTATCCCGACGGCCGCGTGGAGTTCGGGGAGTCGCTGGCCCGGCCCGGCGACACCGTCGAGCTGCTCGCGCTCATGAGCGTGATCGCCGCCGTCAGCGCCTGCCCCATGGATTTGAACCCGATCAGCGGCTACCGCGTCAGCGACCTCGTGCTCGAGCTCGGGTGAGCGCCGCGCTGGCCGTCGCCTCGAAGGAGGGCTCCTGATGGCTCATCGACCGATCCTCGCCGCGCTTGTCGTCGTCCTGCTGCTCGCGGCCGGCCCCGCCCCCGCCGCTGACCCACTCGTGATCAGCATGTGGGGCGGCAACTGGAAGGACACCGTCGAGAAGGTGATCGCCAAGCCCTTCACGGCGAAGACGGGCATCCCGGTCGAGTTCGAGGTCGGCGGCACGCTCGACCGGCTGGCCAAGGCCCGCGTGGCCAAGGCCGCGCCGCTCGTGGACATCACGTTCACGACGAGCCACGTCGGCCGCCTCTACATGTCCGATGGCCTGTTCCAGAAGTTCGACATGGCGAAGCTGCCCAACGCGCGCGACCTGGCACCGGAGGCACTGCGCAGCGACGCGCACCTGGGCGTGTGGGCCTACGTGTACACGATCGCCTACCGGCCTGATCAGGTGAAGATGGACATCACGAAGTGGGCGGACCTCTGGGATCCCCAGCTCAAGGGCAAGGTCGGGATGCCCGACTTCGATCCGTCGCACATCATCACGATCAGCGCGCTCCTCGAGGGCGGTGACGAGCGAAGCTGGCAGAAGGGCCAGGAGCGCCTGAAGCGTCTCAAGCCCAACATCGCGGCCTTCTTCTCCACCGACGCCCGCAGCCAGGACCTCATGAAGACCGGCGAGGCGCCCGTGCAGGTCATGCTGTCGATCAATGCCTTCCACCTGATCGAACAGGGGCTGCCCGTGAAGGTGGTCAATCCGACGGACAGGCCCGGCATCGTGGGCATCGACACGATGGCGATCATGGCCGGCACCAAGAAGTCGGACGCCGCCCACCAGTTCATCGACCTCGCGTTGTCCAGGGAGATCCAGGAGCAGCTCGTCCTTACCTTCAAGGCCGGGCCCACCAACCTCAAGGCCGCGGTGCCCGCGAAGCTGCGCGGGCAGCCCGGCGTCTTCACCACACCGGCCGAATGGAAGGAGCGCGGCTACATCATGGACGACGAGACGCGCGCGAAAACGCTCCCGGCCTGGAAAGAGTGGTTCAACGCCACCATCGTCGCCAAGTGATCCTGCTGCTCCCGGCGATCCTGGTGATGGCGCTGCTGGCCATCGCGCTGGCGGCCCTGCTGCAGTTCAGCGTGCTCGAGTTCATCCCGGGCTCGCTCAGGACCGGCGGCTTGACCACGCGCAACCTCGACGCCGTGCTGTCGCCGCTGTACCTCCGCTACATCTGGGACACCGTCGTGCTCAGCGCGCTGACCACCGTCCTGACGCTGGTGGCGTCCTATCCCGTCGCCTACGCGCTGGCGCGGAGCCGGTCGGCCACGATGCGCTCGCTCCTCCTGGTGCTCACGCTGGCGCCGTTCTTCACCGGCGCAATCGTGCGGACGTACGCGTGGATGCTCGTCCTCGGCAACACGTTCATCCACTGGCCGGTGAAGCTCCTGTTCGAGCCGGCCGGCGTGCTCATCGGGCTCGTGCACTTTTCGATGCCGACGATGATCCTGATCCTGGCCGCGGCCATCAGCCACATCGACCGGACCTACGAGCGCGCCGCGGCCAGTCTCGGCGCGCGACCGTGGCGGGTCTTCTGGCGGGTGACGCTGCCGCTGTCGATGCCCGGCGTGGTGTCGGGATCGCTCGTCGTGTTCGCGTGGACGTTCAGCGCGCTGCCCACGCCGGAGCTGCTCGGCGGCGGCCGTGTGAAGATGATCGCCAACGTCGTGAAGGACCTGGCCCTCGACGCCTTCAACTGGCCGGGCAGCGCAGCGTTCGCGGCGGTCGCCCTCGCCATCACGTTCCTGCTCCTGGCCGTGGTCACGCGCGCCCTCACCCGCGCGGGTGGCGCCGCCGCGTGATCGGACGCGTCGTCGTCGGGTTGCTCGTCGGCTTCATGACGCTGCCGACGGCCGTGGTCGTCGTCGCCTCGTTCAACCCCACCGCGATCCTGTCCTTCCCGCCGGAGGGGCTGTCGCTCCGCTGGTACGAGAACGCGCTGACCTACGCCCAGTTCCAGCGCGCCGCGGTCAACAGCGTCATCGTCACCGGGGCCAGCGCGCTGCTGGCGCTCCCCATCGGGACGGCGGCCGCGCTGGCGCTCGTCCGCCGTCCACTCCGCGCGCGGGGATTCTGGAGCGCGATGCTCCTGTCACCGCTGATCATTCCCGGCGTGGCCATCGGGCTCGGCTTCCTCATCCTGGCCGCGCGCTTCGGCCTGCTCGCCAACCGCGCCGTGCTCATCGCCGCCCACACCGTGCTCGTCCTGCCCTTCGTGATCCGCTCGGTCGCGGTGAGCGTGGCGAATCTCGACCCTCAGCTCGAGCGCGCCGCGGCCAGTCTCGGTGCGCGACCTCGCCGGGTCTTCCGCCGCGTGACCCTGCCGCTGCTCCGCCCCGGCCTCTTCGCCGCGGTGCTGTTCGCGGTGATCGTGTCCGTCAACGAGTTCGTCGTCTCGCTGTTCGTCTCCACCCGCGTCACCGAGATCCTGCCCGTGGCCATGTTCACGTACGTCGTGAACTACACCGATCCCACGATGGCGGCGCTCTCCACGCTCTTCATCGGCGCCACGCTCATCGCCGTGCTGCTGACCGACCGCCTCCTGGGGCTCTCGCGCATCCTGCACATCGGCGACGACCGGTGACCGCGAAGACGGTCGTCGCCCTCGAAGGGGTCGAGAAGGCGTACGGGAGTGTCCGAGCGCTGGCCGGGATCGACCTCGGCGTGATCGAAGGGGAGCTGCTCGCGCTCCTCGGGCCGTCGGGCTGCGGCAAGACCACCACGCTCAACGTCGTCGCCGGCTTCGTCCAGCCCGACCGCGGCCGCGTTCGCATCGACGGCGCCGACGTGACCGCCCGGCCGGCGTGGCAGCGTGGCCTCGGCGTGGTCTTCCAGTCGTACGCGCTCTTTCCTCACATGACGGTGGCCGAGAACGTCGCGTTCGGCCTTCGCGAGCGGGGCGCGGACCGGGCCGAGATCGTCCAGTCGGTGACCGACGCCCTCGCCCTCGTGCGCCTGGACGGCGTGGCGACGTTGCGCCCAGGCCAGCTCTCGGGCGGAATGCAGCAGCGCGCCGCGCTCGCCCGCGCTCTCGTCATCCGGCCACGCGTGCTCCTGCTCGACGAGCCGCTGGCCGCGCTCGACCGCAAGCTGCGTGAGGAGATGCGAACCGAGCTCAAGGAGATCCAGCGGGCGGTCGGCATCACGACGCTCTTCGTCACCCACGATCAGCACGAGGCGCTGGGCCTGTCCGATCGCATCGCCGTCATGAATGCGGGACGCATCGAGCAGCTCGGCACGCCGCGCGAGGTGTACGAGCGGCCGGCCACCCGGTTCGTCGCCGACTTCATCGGCGCTTCCACCGTGCTCGAAGCGCGCGCGCTCGAGGCGCGCGCCGTCGAGATCGCGGGCGGCCTGAGGATAGACGTCCGCCTGCCCCGGCCGCTGGTCCCGGGCGAGCACGTGCGGCTGCTGATCCGGCCCGAGCGCGTGGAGCTCGGGGAGGGCGCCGACACGCTCGCCGCGCTGGTGATCGGCGTCATGTACCTCGGCGACCACACCGAGGTCAGGGTCGAGCTGTCGAGCGGGGTGCGGCTGCTCGCCACCGTTCGCGCCGCGCCACCACTCGGCCCCGGGGATCCGATCGGCGTGCGGTTACCGGCCGACGCCTTCCTCGAGATCGCGTGATGAATTCCGTGATCGAACCACCAACCGCGTATGATGCCCGCGGGGCGATTCGGAAAGGAGACCCCATGGCTGCGACACGGATGATCGCGCGCGGAGCACGCGCCGGCCGCATCGTCGTCCTCCGCCTGGCCTACGGCGACCGCCTCCTGGAATCTCTGAGGGACATTTGTCGCCAGCAGAAGATCAGGAACGGCGTCATCCTCACGGGCTTCGGCAGCCTCACCGACGTGGCGGTCAGCGGGGCGATCGGCCCCTCCTTCCCTCCCAAGAACTTCTATCGGCGCACGACGCCTCGCGGCGTGGAGATCCTCGCCATGAGCGGCGTGATCGCGAACTATCACGTGCACTGCCACATGGTGCTCACGGACCGCCACCGCGCGTTCGGCGGACACCTGGAGGAGGGCTGTCGCGTGCTGTCGCTGGCCGAGATCGCGCTGATGCGCGTGGACGGCATCAAGCTGGCCAGATTGATCGATCCGACGACCGGCCAGAAGCTGCTCCAGGCCGTGCCGTCCTACGCGGGACGAAACGGCGTGTCACCCGACCAGGAGGGCAGCCTTCACATGGTGCAGAAGCGGATGGCCCGCCGCTCGTGACCGACCTCCTGCTGCGTGGCTGCGTGCTGCCGGGCCGCCCGCGCCTGGTCGACATCTCGATCGCCAACGGCCGCATCACGGAGCTCCTGACCCACGAGCCGGGCGTGCGCGCGCCGGCGAACGAGCGCATCGACGTCGGCGGCCGCGTCGTCACGCCGGGCCTGGTCGAAGCGCACATCCACCTCGACAAGGCGCTGCTGTCGGAGCGCCTGGCGACCGGCGCCGAGTCGGCGCTGGACGCGATTCGCATGGTGGCCGAGGCCAAGCGCGGGTTCACCGCCGACGACATCCGCCAGCGCTCTTGTCGCGTTCTCGACATGGCCATCGCGGCGGGCACGACGGCCATGCGCGTCCACGTCGAGGTGGACCCGATCATCGGCCTCACGAGCATGGAGACAGCGCTGGCGCTGAAGCAGGAGTACGCGCCGGCCATCGACCTCCGCCTCTGCGCGTTCGCCCAGGAGGGGATCCTCCAGGCCCCGGGCACCGAGGGCCTGCTGCGACGGGCGCTCCAGATGGGCGCCGACGCGATAGGGGGCGTCCCCTACAACGACCGCGACGCCGATCAGCACATCGACATCGTCTTCGGGCTCGCTCAGGCCTTCAACGTCGACGTCGACTTCCACATCGACTTCTTCGACGAGCCGGCGCACATGCACATCCGCAAGGTGATCGATCGCACGCATCGGACGGGCTGGCGGGGCCGCGTCGCCGTGGGCCATCTGAGCGAAGCCTCGGCGCTGCCGGCCGTCGAGCAGAAGGAGCTGGCCGAGGACCTGGCCAAGGCCGGCATCGGCGTCATCTCGCTGCCGGCCACCGACCTCTACCTCATGGGCCGGAACGACGACATCAATCCGCCCCGCGGGCTCGCGCCGATCCGCCGGTTGCTGGCGGCCGACGTGCCGGTCGCGCTCGGCACCAACAACGTGCGTAATCCCTTCACGCCCGTGGGCACCGCCGATCTCGCCCACATGGCGTTCCTGGCCTCGGTGGCGGCGCACATGGGGACACCCCAGGACCTGCGTACGCTCGTCGACTGCCTGACGATCTACCCCGCGCGGATCCTGCGCCTGCCCGACTACGGCATCGTTCAGGGCTGCCGCGCCGACCTCGTCGTCTGGGATTGCGAGCGCGTCGAGGACATCGTCGCCGCCCAGCCGTTCCGCCCCTGGGTGATCAAGAACGGCCGGGTGACCGTCGAGCACGAGCGCCGGATCCGCCCCCGCTGGAAGGAAGGCCCGCGCTGAGGGAGTCCTCGCCCGCGTTTCACCGGGACACCCATCCGGTGTCTTAGCCTGTGACATGAGTGACGAGGGGTTCCTGATCCTGGCCGACATCTCCGGGTTCACCGCGTTCGTGACGGCCACCGAGCTCCAGCATGGCGCCGAGATCACCGGTGCGCTGCTCGAGGCCGTGATGCATCGCCTGGCGCCTCCCCTCGAGATCCAGGAGCTGGAGGGAGACGCGGTGTTCGCCATCGGGCCCGAGGGGACCGTCGACAGCCGCGTGATCCCGAACGCCCTCATGGACGCGTTCCGAGGGTTCAAGGAAGTGCAGAGCAGGATGGCGCTCGACGATTCGTGCTCCTGCGGGGCCTGCCGCGCAACGGCGCAGCTCAACCTCAAGCTCATCGCCCACCACGGGCGGTTCGTCCGCCAGGTCGTCGGCGGACACGCCCGCGTCGCCGGGCCGGACGTCATCCTGGCGCATCGACTGTTGAAGAACCCGGTCGACGCCGACGGTTACCTGCTCTTCACCGAGCCGGCGCTCGAGCGAGCCGGTGTGGATCCAGTGGCGAGCGGCATGGAGCGTCGTCTGCTCAGCTACGCCCATCTCGGAGAGATGCCCTGCTTCGTCGCAGATCCCGAACCCGGTTGGGAGCCGACCTTCACGGAATCGACCCACGCAGAGGCGGCCATCGGAGCCTCCTGAGACCAGCGTGAGGCCCTACCTGTAGGGCAATTCGTTGACACGGGCCCGAGATTCTCTGTAGAGTGCATTAGTCGCTGGTGCAGTGAACTCCTTTAAGCGTGCCCCGCGAGGCTCGCAAGGAGCGGAAATGAGCAGTGGCCCGCCGAAGCTCCGTGAAAAGGCCGAAGTCCTCGACGAGTCGGCGCTCGACCGCGCGCTGACACGTATCGCCCACGAGATCCTCGAAAAGAACGGCGGCGCCAAGGACGTCACCTTCGTCGGCCTGCGCACCCGGGGCGTCACCCTGGCCCAGCGGCTCGCCCAGAAGATCGCGCGAATCGACGGCACCACGCTGCCGGTCGGCACGCTCGACATCACGCTCTACCGGGACGACCTCGACATGCGGGGCGCCCCGGTGGTCCGCGGCACGGACATTCCCTTCAGCATCAAGGGCAAGACCGTCGTCCTCGTCGACGACGTGCTCTTCACCGGCCGGACGATCCGGGCCGCGCTCGACGCGCTGATCGACCTGGGCCGGCCGCGTATGATCCAGCTCGCGATTCTCGTCGATCGCGGGCACCGCGAGTTGCCCATCCGGCCCGATTACGTCGGCAAGAACCTGCCCACGTCCCGTCGCGAGACCGTCGCCGTGCGGATGCGCGAGCACGATGGTGAGGATCGCGTCGTCATCGAAGCCCCCGAGGAGGCCTGAGATGGCCTGGACACGCAAGCACCTGCTCGCCATGCGGGATCTCGACGCGGCTGAGATCACCCTGCTCATCGACACCGCGGCGTCGCTGGAGGAGATCGCGACGCGCGAGATCAAGAAGGTCCCCGCGCTCAGGGGCAAGACGATCGTCAACCTCTTCTACGAATCGTCCACGCGCACGCGGACGTCGTTCGAGATCGCGGGCAAGTGGCTCTCGGCCGAC
Source organism: Candidatus Rokuibacteriota bacterium (assembly GCA_003220615.1). Taxonomy (GTDB): domain Bacteria; phylum Methylomirabilota; class Methylomirabilia; order Rokubacteriales; family CSP1-6; genus 40CM-68-15. Next base: position 58,978 of record QHTB01000135.1, on the reverse strand, counting down.
GTCATCAACTTCTCGGCCAGTGGTTCGAGTACCTCAAGGGCGAGAGTTTCATCGATACGGCCAAGAACATCGCGGCCATGAGCCCCGACGTCGTCGTGGTTCGCCACTCGTCGGCCGGCGCCGCGGCCATCCTCGCGCGCGAGCTGCCGTGCAGCATCGTGAACGCGGGCGACGGCGCCCACGAGCACCCGACGCAAGCCCTGCTCGATCTGCTCACAATCCGCGAGAGGAAGGGGCACTTCGACGGCCTGCACGTCGCCATCGTCGGCGACATCGCGCACAGCCGCGTGGCCCGCTCGAACATCCACGGCATGCGCAAGCTCGGCATGACGGTGACGGTGGCCGGGCCGCCCACGCTGATCCCGCCTTACGCCCAGGAGCTGGGCGTGAAGGTGGCCTATCGCCTGGAGGACGCCATCCGCGACGTGGACGTCATCATGATGCTGCGACTCCAGCAGGAGCGGATGACGGCCGGCCTCATTCCATCGCTGCGCGAGTACTCGCACTACTGGGGCCTGACGCTCGACAAGCTGGCTGCCCACGCGCGGCCCGATGTGCTGATCATGCATCCCGGCCCGGTGAACCGCGGCGTCGAGCTGTCGCCGGAGGTCGCCGACGGGCCGTACTCGGTGATCCTCGACCAGGTCGCCAAGGGCGTCGCCGTGCGCATGGGCGTCCTGTTCCTGCTGGCCGGCAGCAAAGGCGCGGGAGAGAACGCATGAGCACTCCGGGAAGCTTGCTCATCCAGAACGGGCGCGTGATCGATCCGGCGAACCAGGTGGACGCGATTGCCGACGTCCTGATCGAGGGCACGACGATCAAGCGCGTCGGGCCGAAGCTGGCCGCGCCGGAGGGCGTCGAGACCGTCGATGCGACCGGCAAGGTCGTGTGCCCCGGGCTCATCGACATCCACGTGCACCTGCGCGAGCCCGGCTTCGAGTACAAGGAGACCGTCCTCACGGGGACGCGCGCCGCCGCCGCGGGCGGCTTCACCGCCGTCTGCACGATGGCCAACACGCAGCCCGTCAACGACAACCGGTCGATCACCGATTACATCCTGGACAAGGCTCGCACCGAAGGCCGCGTGCGCGTCTACGCGATCGGCGCGGTGACGCGTGGGCTGCGGGGGGAGGAGCTGGCCGAGCTCGCCGAGCTGGCCGAAGCCGGCTGCGTGGCCTTCTCCGACGACGGTAAGTGCGTGATGAACGCCGATCTCTACCGCCGGGCCATGGAGTACACCCTGCCCTTCGGCACGCCGGTGATCAGCCACGCCGAGGACCAGCACCTCTCGAAGGGCGCCGCGATGAACGAGGGCGTCGTCTCCACCGAGCTGGGCATTCCCGGTGCGCCGGCCGTGGCCGAGGACGTGATGGTGGCCCGCGACATCCTCCTCGCCGAGCTGACCGGCGCTCACGTCCACATCGCCCACCTCTCGACGGCCGGCGCGGTGCGGCTCGTCCGTGACGCGAAGGCCCGCGGCGTCAGGGTCACCGCCGAGGTCACCCCACATCACCTGACGCTCACCGAGGATGCGGTGCGGGCCTTCGACGCCAACACGAAGATGAGCCCGCCGTTGCGCAGCAAGCGCGACGCCGAGGCGCTGATCGAAGCGCTGGCCGATGGGACCATCGACTGCGTGGCCACGGACCACGCGCCCCACGCGCTGAGCGAGAAGGAGGGCGAGTTCGACCACGCCGCCTTCGGTGTGGTGGGACTGGAAACGGCGGTCAGCGTCCTGCTCGACCGGCTGGTGAGGCCGGGGCTGCTGCCGCTGCCCACGCTGGTGGCGCGGATGAGTCGCGGTCCCGCCCATCTGCTCAACCTGCCCGGCGGCAGCCTGGCGCCCGGTGCGCCGGGCGACGTGACGATTCTCGATCTGGACAGGGAACTCACGGTGGATCCCGCGAGGTTTCACAGCAAAAGCCGCAACACGCCCTTCGCGGGCTGGACGCTCCGCGGCGGGCCGTGGAAGACGATCGTGAGCGGAAAGGTGGTCTCCGGGTGATACCCGCCGTCCTCGTCCTGCGCGACGGCCGCGTGTTCAGGGGTGAAGCCCTGGGCGCCGCGGGAGAGGCGTGGGGAGAGGTCATCTTCAACACCGCCATGCAGGGATACCAGGAGATCCTCACCGATCCCTCGTACCGCGGTCAGCTCGTCGTGATGACGTATCCGCTGATCGGCAATTACGGCGTGAACGAGGAGGACGTCGAGTCGCGCCAGCCGTGGGTCAACGGCTTCATCGTGCGCGAGGCCTCACCGGCGCCCTCGTCCTGGCGAGGGAAGATGTCGCTCGATGCCTATCTGAAGGCCCATGACATCGTCGGACTCCAGGGGATCGACACTCGAGCGCTGACACGTCACCTCCGTGACCGGGGCGCCCAGGACGGCCTGATCGCGTCCGGTGACGTCGACGAAGCCCGGTTGATCGAGAAGGCCCGCTCGCTGCCCGGGCTCGTGGGCCGGGACCTGGTCCGCGAGGTCACCAGCGATGCGCCGTTCGTGTGGAGCGAAGGCCCGTGGGACCTGCGCCGCGGTTACACACGCCCGGCGGCCCCGCGCTTCAGGGTCGTCGCCTACGACGCCGGGATCAAGCTCAACATCCTGCGCCAGCTCGCCGCCATCGGCTGTGACGTCACCGTCGTGCCCGCCACAACTCCGGCTGACGCCGTGCTCGAGCAGAAGCCGGACGGGGTGCTCCTCTCGAACGGCCCGGGCGATCCCGAGGCAGTCCCCTATCTCACCGAGGCGGTGCGCAGACTGCTGGGCCGAGTCCCCGTCTTTGGCATCTGTCTGGGCCACCAGATCCTCGGCCTGGCCGCGGGTGGCCGGACGTACAAGCTGCCCTTCGGGCATCACGGCGCGAACCATCCGGTGAAGGATCTCGTGACCGGCAAGGTGGAGATCACCTCGCAGAATCACGGCTTCGCGGTGGAACCGGAATCGGTGGAGGGTGCGGGCTGGGTGCCGACCCATGTCAATCTCAACGACGGCACGTGCGAGGGACTGCGTCATCGCGAGCTGCCGGCGTTTTCCGTCCAGTACCATCCGGAAGCCTCGCCGGGTCCTCACGACGCGAATTATCTGTTCGAGCGGTTTGCCGCCCTCATGGCCGGCGGCCGATAAGGAGGCGCGTCCGACATGCCCCTGTACCTCATCTCGTACCGGAAGACCGACACCGCGGGTCAGAAGCCGGACTGGGCGTCGTTCACCACGTCGAGCGAGAGCTCGCTGGAAGCGCACGCCATCAAGGAGCGCGTCGAGAAGCGGATGAGCGTACTCGGGGAGCAACTGTGGGGCAACGGCGACGTGGTCTGGATCGGCTCGAGCCGGCTCGACGATGTCCTCTATCGCCGTGAAGAGGCGGCGCCCGAGATCTCGATCGTCTACGGCGTCGTGGAACAGTAGGGCGTTGCCCAGGCGGACCGATCTCAGAAAGATCCTGCTGATCGGGTCCGGGCCGATCGTCATCGGCCAGGCCTGCGAGTTCGATTACTCGGGCACGCAGGCGTGCAAGGCGCTGCGCGAGGAGGGCTTCGAGGTCGTCCTGGTCAACTCGAACCCCGCCACCATCATGACCGACCCCGACACGGCCGACCGCACCTACGTCGAGCCGCTGACGCCCGAGGTCCTGGCCAAAGTCATCGAGCGCGAGCGTCCGCAGGCGCTCCTGCCGACGCTGGGCGGCCAAACGGGCCTGAACCTCGCCGTCGCGCTGGCCGAGGACGGGGTGCTCGACCGCTTCGGCGTCGAGCTGATCGGGGCCAAGCTGCCCGCGATCAAGAAGGCCGAGGACCGCCAGCAGTTCAAGGCGGCCATGGAGCGGATCGGCCTGGCCCTGCCGAAGTCCGGCCAGGTGCGCTCGCTCGAGGAAGCGCGCGAGGTCGTCAGGAAGATCGGCTACCCGGTGATCATCCGGCCGTCGTTCACCCTGGGCGGCTCCGGCAGCTCGATCGCCTTCAACCCCGACGAGCTGGAAGACGCCATCCGCTGGGGCCTGCAGCTCTCACCGGTCGGCACCGTGCTGGTCGAGGAATCGGTGATCGGCTGGAAAGAGTTCGAGCTCGAGGTCATGCGGGACCGCGCGGACAACATCGTCATCATCTGCTCGATCGAGAATTTCGATCCGATGGGCGTCCACACGGGGGACTCGATCACCGTCGCGCCGGCCCAGACGCTCTCCGACAAGGAATACCAGCTCATGCGAAACGCGGCCGCCGCGATCATCCGCGAGATCGGCGTGGAGACCGGTGGCAGCAACATCCAGTTCGCCGTGAATCCCGCCGACGGCCGGCTGGTCGTCATCGAGATGAACCCGCGCGTCTCGCGCTCCTCCGCGCTCGCGTCCAAGGCCACCGGATTTCCGATCGCCAAGATCGCGGCCAAGCTGGCCGTCGGGTACACGCTCGACGAGATCCGCAACGACATCACGCGCGAGACGCCGGCGTCGTTCGAGCCGGTGCTGGATTACTGCGTCGTGAAGATCCCGCGCTGGGCCTTCGAGAAATTCCCCGAGGCCGACCGCACGTTGACGACCCAGATGAAGTCGGTCGGTGAGGTGATGGCCATCGGGCGGACGTTCAAGGAGGCGCTCCAGAAGGCCGTGCGCTCGCTCGAGCAGGATCGCTGGGGCCTGACGCTCGATCGCCCGATCGACGACGACGGGCTGCGCGGGCTCCTGCGCGTGCCCAATCCCGATCGTCTCTTCGCCCTCGGGGACGCGTACCGCGCCGGCTTCTCGACGTCAGAGATCCACGCGCTGACGAAGATCGATCCCTGGTTCCTCGAGCAGATCCGCCAGATCGTCGAGCTCGAGCCCGAGATCGCGCGGGCGGGCCTGACCGATCCGCGCCTGCTGCGCCGGGCCAAGCAGTGGGGCTTCGCCGACCGGCGCATCGCCTCCCTCACCGGAGCGACCGAGGCGACCGTGCGCGCAGTCCGCAAGAGTCATGGCATCACGGTGACGTTCAAGACCGTGGACACGTGCGCCGCCGAGTTTGCCGCCTACACGCCTTACCTCTACGCGACCTACGAGGAGGAGGACGAGGCGCCGCCGACCGGCCGGAAGAAGGTCGTCATCCTGGGCTCGGGTCCCAACCGGATCGGCCAGGGCATCGAGTTCGACTACTGCTGCGTTCACGCGGCCTTCGCGCTGAAAGAGCTCGGCGTGGAAGCGATCATGGTCAACTGCAATCCGGAGACGGTCTCCACCGACTACGACACCTCCGACCGTCTCTACTTCGAGCCGCTCACGCTCGAGGACGTGCTGAACATCGTCGAGAAGGAGCGGCCGCTCGGCGTCATCGTGCAGTTCGGCGGCCAGACGCCGCTGAAGCTGGCGGTCCCGCTCCAGCAGGCGGGCGTCCCGATCCTGGGCACCTCGCCCGATGCCATCGACCGTGCCGAGAACCGCGAGCGCTTCTCTCGACTCCTCGACGAACTGGGGCTGGTGCAGGCGGCCGGCGCGACCGCACGCTCGTTCGACGAGGCCCAGCGTATCGCGACGTCGATCGGCTATCCGGTGCTCGTGCGCCCGTCGTACGTGCTGGGCGGCCGCGCCATGCAGATCGTCTACGACGACGAGGACCTCCGCAATTACATGGGCGAGGCCGTGAAGGTCAGTCCGGAGCACCCGATCCTGATCGACAAGTTCCTGGAGGACGCCATCGAGGTCGACGCCGATGCCGTGGCCGACGGCCACTCGGTCGTGGTCGGCGGCGTGATGGAGCACATCGAGAAGGCCGGCATCCACTCGGGCGACGCGGCGTGCGCGCTGCCGCCGTACTCGCTGGGCGAGGAGCAGGTGCGTGCGTTGCGCGCGCAGACGAAAGCGCTGGCCGGCGCGCTCGGCGTCGTCGGGCTCATCAACGTGCAGTTCGCGATTCGTAACGACGCCGTCTACGTCCTCGAGGTGAACCCGCGGGCCTCGCGCACGATCCCCTTCGTGTCCAAGGCCATCGGCGTGCCGCTGGCCAAGGTGGCGACGCGCGCGATGCTGGGCCACCCGGTGAGCGCCATCGCCAGCGTCGAGGCGCGCGAGCCCGACCACATCGCGGTGAAGGAGTCGGTCTTTCCGTTCATCAAGTTCCCCGGCGTGGACGTCGTGCTCGGGCCCGAGATGAAGTCCACCGGCGAGGTCATGGGGATCGATCACGATTTCCGCAAGGCGTATCTGAAGGCGCAGGTCGCGGCCGGCTCCACGCTGCCCACCAGCGGCAAGGTGTTCATCTCGGTGAAGAACCGCGACAAGCGCGTGGTCATGACGCTGGCCAAGCGCCTCGCCGAGATGGGCTTCGGTCTGGTGGCGACGGGGGGCACCGCGCGCGTGCTGGAGCGCCACGGCATGACCGTCGAGGTCATTCACAAGGTGGGCGCGGGGTATCGGCCGAACGTGGTCGACCTGATGAAGCGCGGCGAGATCGCGCTGGTCTTCAACACGCCCGAGGACGGGCGAGCCCGCAAGGACTCGGCGCTCATCCGTCGCACGGCTGTCGCGCAGCAGATCCCCTACTACCTCACCGTCGACGGCATCCAGGCCGCCATCGGGGCCATCGAGGCGCTGCTGAAGGAAGAGCAGGGCGCGACGAGCCTGCAGGAGTACCACCGTGGGTGATCCCTCCGACCGGCTGCTGGTGGCTCTGGACGTTGACGGCCTCGACCAGGCCGCGACGCTGCTCGACACGCTGAGCGGCGTGGTGACGGGGTGCAAGATCGGCAATCAGCTCTTCACGGCGGCCGGCCCGGCGGCGGTGGAGGCGGCCCGCAAGCGGGGCTTCCGGGTCTTCCTCGATCTCAAATATCACGACATCCCCAACACGGTGGCCGGCGCGGTGCGCGAGGCGACGCGGTTGGGCGTGTTCATGCTCAACGTCCACGCGGGCGGCGGTCTCGCCATGATGCGCGCCGCTGCTGAAGCCGCGACCAGAGCGGCCAAGGACCTCGCGGTACCCCGGCCCATCTGTCTCGGCGTGACGGTGCTGACGAGCCTCGATCGCCACGCCCTCGACGCCGAGCTCGGCATCGTCTCGACGGTCGAGAGCCATGTACTCCGTCTGGCCGGACTGGCGAAAGCCGCGGGGCTCGACGGCTGCGTGGCCTCGGCGCGCGAGATCGGCCCGCTGCGGCTCCAGTTCGGGAAGAAATTCGTGATCGTGACCCCAGGGATTAGGGCGCGCCGCGACGATGGGGCGAGTGGTCGTCGCGCTTCACGCAATGAGGAGGGTATGGGGGGAAGCGGTGGTCGCGCGCCACGCGATGAGGGGGGTCTGGGGGGAAGCGGTACGGGTCCCCCCAGTCAAGCGATCATCGCCACTCCTAGCGGCGACGATCAGGTGCGCACGGCCACGGCCGCTGCGGCCATCGAGGCCGGCGCCGACTACATCGTGGTGGGGCGGCCCATCACCGCGGCGCCGAATCCCAGAGCGGCTGCCCAGGCCGTGCTCGAGGAGCTCTCCGGATGACCGAACAGGAAACGCTCGCCCTCTACGAGAAGACCGGCGCTCTCATGCGCGGCCACTTTCGCCTCACCTCCGGCCTGCATTCGGAGATCTATCTGCAGTCGGCGCTGGTGCTGCAGTACCCCGAGTACGCGGCCGCGCTCGGTGCCGACCTCGCCGCGCCCTTCAAGGACGCACGTGTGAGCACGGTGCTGGCGCCGGCCATCGGCGGCATCCTGGTCGCCCACGAGGTGGCCCGCGCGCTCGGCGTGCGCGCGCTCTTCACCGAGCGCGACAACGGCGTGATGTCGCTCCGTCGTGGCTTCGCGCTGCAGGCGAGGGAGCGGTGCCTCGTGGTCGAGGACGTCATCACCACGGGCGGCTCGACACGTGAAGTGGTGGAGTGCGTGGAGCGCGCCGGAGGCGTGGTGGTGGGCGTCGGGTCGCTGATCGATCGCAGCGGCGGCGCGGCGAGCTTCGCGGTCAAGCGGGTGGCCCTCGCCACCGTCAGCGCCATCAACTACCCGCCCGAGGCCTGCCCGCTCTGCAAGGCGGGAAGCCAGGCGGTCAAGCCCGGCAGTCGCGTGACCTAGTTCCTGGCCTCGTTACTTGCGGGCCGGGGCGCCTGGTGCGGCGGCGCTCGGCCTGAACTCGTCCGGATGAGCGTCGGCGTACACGACGGCTTGTCTCAGCTCACTCTCCGCCTGCTTCACCAGCTCGAGTGCCTTGACGCGGTGCCCACCATAGTGATGCGCGGCGCGCTCGAGCTGACCCTCGGCGTGCGTGAGCGCTCGCGTCGCTGCCGCGATGTGCGGGTGCTTGCCTCCGCGCCCATACGCGCCGCCCGATTGCCCATAGGTGCTGCCGGGTGGAGTGTCGGCCGTGAACGCGATCGTCCCCGCACCGAGCACCAGGCCGCTCGCGAGCGCGACCGCTGGAAGCCAGATCTCTCTTCGCATGTTCGCCCTCCCCCGACGTTGACGCCTGAGGTCGTTAGAACCCGAGGTCTCTGAAGAACTTCTGGATGCGCCCGGGTGACGGAGCCATCACCGTCTTCACGGCCGGCCCGGGCGGCCGGGCGGCGAGCAGGATCCGGATCTCCGAGCGCTCTCCCGCATGCACTTCCACGTGGCGGCTCTCGCCGTTGAACTGTGGGTGAGTCACGCGCAGGCGATAGCGCCCCTCTCTCACCCGATGCACGATGCGCCCGTCCGGCTCTGCCGTGAGCGTGGTGACGAGCGCGTCCTGCGGTGTGTAGATCTCCACGGTCGCGGCCGCTACGGGCTGGCGCGCACGATCCTGGACGACGGCGACGACCTCCCCTTTGCTCGAGACCGGTGACGTGATTCCCACGAGCGACAACGCGGTGCCGGCGATCGTCACGAGCGCCGCGCCGAAGCCGACGACGGTCTGCAGCTTCGTCATCGGCTGGTGGAGGGCCGCGCCGATGCGCGACGTCGTCGAAGCCGGCGCCGGGCGCGCCGGTGCGGGCGGCCGCTCTGCCGGAAGCTCTGCCGCGAACTCGCTCACGCGTCGGCCTTACGGAGAGTCGCCACGCTGAGGTTGAACGGCGCCGGAGGGCGCGGGCTTCTTCACGGGCTCGACGGCCTTCACCGGCTCGTGGGCCTTCTCGTGAGCCTTCGGAGGCTTCGTCACCTTCGCCGGCTTCGTGGCCTTGTTCTTCACCGGAGGCGTCTTCTCGGCGGGCGCTGCCGGCGCCACCGGGGCGAGCGGCGCAACCGGCGCAGGTGGCAACGCGGTCGTCACGACGGGCGGGGCCGGACGCGGCGCGAGAGAAACGCGGAGCTCCGAGCGCTCGCCCGATGACACCTCGATCTGCCGGACCTGCGGCATGAACTGCGGATGGCTCACGCGTACGCGGTACTTACCTTCCTTGAGTCGCCGCGCCACGCGGCCGTCGCTCGGGGCCGTCAGCGTGGTGACCAGCGCGTCCTGCGGCGTGAGAATTTCCACCGTGGCTTCGGGCAGCGGCGCGCGTTCGCGCATGTCCTGAATCACGGCGATCATCTCGCCGAACACCGGAGGCCGTTCGTGCAGGCCGGCCAGCGAGACGATGCTGCCAGTGATGGTGATGAGTCCGGCGGCCACGCCGACCATCGCCTGGATCTTGGTCAGCGGCTGGTGAAGGATCGTGTCGAGCTTCGACGGCGATGCGGCCGGCGAATCCGGCGGCGCCGGTGGGCCCTCGGGAACCTCAGGCTCCTGGGAGACCTCGTCCTGTGACATGAGGGTGGGTCATCGGCAAAGACCGAGCCAAATCTAAGTAGGCGTCACGCAATGGGGAGAGGGGCTGCCGGCGTGCCAGCCGGGGCATCTCTCGCGCGCCAGAACGGCAAGCCGTCGGCGGGCTAGTACTCGGGCGGAGCGTACACCGTCACGAAGAAGAGCGGGGTCCGACCCGTATTGCGTACGTGGTGACGGGTTCCCGCCGCGATCGTCACCAGGCTGCCGGCGCGGGCGCGGTGCTCCTTCTCGCCGACGCGTACCGCGGCCTCGCCCTCGACCACGTAGATGATCTGATCGGCCTCGTGGCGCTCTTCGGGCCCGGCGTCGGCGCCGGGAGCGATGGTCATCACTGCCGTCTGGCTTCGCGTGGTCTCCTGCAGGACGGTGAAGAACTCTCCGCGATGTTCGAACACGTCGACGACATCCATCCCGCCCTCCCGGCCGGCGCCGCGCGCCGGTCGACGTCATCGTACCGCACGCGCGGCGTCGGTCGTTGGGGGAGGGATTACTCTGTGGGCGTCATGAGGCGCACGGTTACTCGGCGCTTCTGGGCGTCGGTCAGCGCACCGTCGTCCAGGACGCCGAGGCCGATGGCCTGAATGCGCGGCAGGGCCACGCCCTTGGATACGAGGAAGCGGCGCACCGCTTCCACCCGCCGCTGGCTCAGTCCGATGTTGTACGGAACACCACCGGTCGGATCCGTATATCCGGTCAGGTCCACCGTCAGGTTCGGGTTCGCCTGCAGCTCCTTGATGAAGCCCAGCAGTGTGGTCTGGGCCCCGTCGTCGAGCTCCCAGCGGTCGAAGCCGAAGGTGACGTCCATGCTCTCCACGTCCTGGCGCTTGTGACGACTGCTCCACAACCGGGTCAGACGCTCGTCGACGCCGTCGGCCCGCACGTGGGCCGCCTCCGCCCTCGCGTGAGCGGCATCGGCCCGCTCGCCGGCCTTGGTCGCCTGCTCCTCGACCTTGGCCATGCGGAAGCCCATCCCCTCGACGCGGATCTTCTGCTCGCCGATCTTGCTGTCGGTGTCCGCGGCGGCCTTGCCCATCATGTCCCGCACCCAATCCTTGGTGGCGCAGCCAGTCAGCAATAGGCCGGCCGCCGTCACGGCCACAAAGGTGCTACGTCTCCGCATACCGGTTGCCTCCCTCGAACAGTTGGCTGCTGCCGACCACGTATTTGCAACGTAGCCGCCAGTCCGAGAATGCTCGAATTGGGCCGTAAATGCGGGCGTTACGAAGCGGCGGCGCGCGGCGAGAGCGTTCTGGGCCGGACAGCGTCAGTTGCGCGGCTGACGCTGGAAATCTTTCCACGACGATTCCAGTCACTCACTTCGGCGTGCCGAAGAGGCCATTCTGCACGAGGACGATCGCCAGCCACGCGAGTTGTCCGCCGACGAAGACGAGCGCGGCCTGTTCGCGGCCGGCGCTGACGCGCGTGCGGTAATGAAGGAATCCCAGGACGAGCGCGACGACCCCGAAGAGCGTCCCGTCGTACCGGGTCACGACGCCGTAGTACAGCAGCAGGCCTCCGGCGAACGTCCACAGCACGTAGGCGCCAAGCCACTGGGCGACGACCGAGACCACGACGGACGCGCGCGAGCCCGACGTGCCGAAGAAGCGGGCGATGCCGACGGCCAAGGCGCCTCCGAAGAAGATCAGCAGCAGGGTGAGGACGGTGAAGCGGGTCACGCGCCCTTCCGGTACTCCGGCCGCCAGCGGAGCAGGCGCATCTCGACCTGCTTGATCCCGAGCGCCATGACGATGCCGATGAGGCCCAGCGTGAGAAGCGCCACCATCATGTCGGCGGCGTTGAGCGTCCCCAGCGACTGGATGATCAGGTAGCCGAGGCCTCCGCCCGACTCGCCGCCCAGGAACTCGCCGACCACCACGCCGATGAGGGCGAACGAGATGGACGGCGTCAGGGACGCAAACGTCCAGGCCAGCGCCGAGGGGATGATGACCGTCCGCATCACCTGGTGCTCGCTCGCCCCCAGGAAGCGCGCGGAGTGGATCAGGTCGGCGTCCACGCTGCGCGTCCCCTGGAAGGTGTTGAAGAAGACGATGAAGAACACGATCGTCCACGCCAGCACGATCTTCGCCACCAGGCCGAAGCCGAAGATCATGGTGATGAGGGGCACCAGCGCGATCCGCGGCAGCGAGTTGAAGGCCACGATGTAGGGCTCGAAGATGCGAGCCAGCCGATCGTTCCGTCCCAGCACCAGGCCGGCCACGAAGCCGGTCGACACGCCGACGACGAAGCCCCACAGCGTCGATTGCACGGTCGAGAGCGTCATCTGCCAGAGGCTCAGCCTCACCCGGTCCGACAGGAGGTACGCGAAACGCCGGGCGATCAGCGACGGCCGGCTGATGAAGAACGGATCGATCCAGTAGAGGCCGGGCGTCTTCGAGATGGCCTTGATGCCGGTCAGCCACTCCCACGAGGCGAGCAGCACGACCAGGAGGAGGAGCTGCCAGAACAGGACCGAGCTGCGAGGCCTCACCGGGCCCGCTCCCGCGCGAACTCCTCGCCGAGCACGTGCCAGATCTCGCCGTAGGCGCGCAAGTACTCGTCGGTCTCGCGCAAGCGGATGACGTCGCGCGGCCGGGTCAGCTTCACGTCGTAGATCATCTTGATCCGGCCGGGTCGTCGCGTCATGACGACGATCCGATCGGCCAGCGTGATCGCTTCCGAGAGGTCGTGGGTGATGAAGACGACGGTCTGGCGCCGCTGGCCCCACAACGTCAGCAATTCGCCGTGCAGATCGAGCTTGGTGTGGAGATCCAGGGCGCCGAAGGGCTCGTCCATCAGGAGGATCTGGGGCTCGAGGATCAGGGTCCTCACGAGCGCCACGCGCTGCCGCATTCCACCCGACAGCGTGGCCGGGAAGGCGTCCTCGAAACCCTCGAGGCCGGCCATGCTCACGGCGGCCGCTACCCGCCGCTCCTGCGCGTCGCCCCGGATGCCGCGGTACTCGAGGCCCAGCGCGATGTTCCGCCGCACGGTCCGCCACGGGAACACCGTGTCCTTCTGGAACACGTACCCCACGTTGGCGGGCACACCCGTGACGGGCCGGCCGTCGATCTCGATGACTCCCGCGGAGGGCTCGACGAGGCCGGCGATCATGTTGAGGATCGTCGACTTGCCGCAGCCCGACGGCCCCACGATCGCCACGAATTCCTCGTCGCCGATCTCGAACGAGACGTCGCTGACGGCTTCCACCGTCCGCGCCGCCTCGCGAAAGGTCTTCGCGAGATCGCGAACGACGATGCGCGGCCGACGGCTCAGGACTTGATCTTCTGGTGGGCCTTGCGGACGAAGGCCATGTCGACCGCCTGGGCGTACGGGATGGGCTTCTCGACGGCCTCGGGGATGAACACCTTCATGCCGTTGTCGTAATCCTTGGGGGCGATCGCGAAGTCCCAGTCGAAGATCGTCTTGTAGTACTTCACCGACCGGAGCACGATGTCGCGCTTGAACGTGTCCATGTACGGCTTGTAGACGACGTCCACGATCTCCTCGTTGTTCGCGTGGCGGATCCACTGCTGGGCGCGATAGCAGGCGTTGACGTAGGCCTGCACGAGGTCGGGCGACTTCTCCAGCGTGTCCTTCAGCGCATAGCCGACCGTCACCGGGATCGGGCCGCCGAACACTCGGGTCCACGCCTTCTCGTCGAGCACGTCGTAGATGGCCTGGCCGAAGCCTTCTTCCTCGGCGGCCCACTGCCACTCGGGAACGGCCATGATCGCGTCGAACTTTCCCGCCTTGAGGCCGCCGAGCATGGTGGTGGACGCGCCGCCGCCCACCCACTCGACGTGATCGTTGACGGCTCGGCCGTCGGGCGCCTTCGAATGCTTCAGGACGTACACGCCGTACACGTACGTGCCCGAGCCGACCGCCGTGGCCGCGATCACCGCCTTGCGCCCGACGAGCTTCAAATCGGCCAGCGCCTCGACGCTCTTGACGCCCCGGTCGTGGAGCTCCTTGCGCACCACGATGTTGGCGTACGAGCAGCGCGTGTCGGTGGCGAAGAGCATGGTGGTCTCCTTGCCCTTCTCCGTAGCCTTCAGTGGATGGTTCGAATCACCGAGTCCGAACATGGCCTGGCCGGCCGTCACCGCGTTCACCACGCGGGCGCCGCCGCCGGGGACGATGAAGTTGGCGACCCTCACCCCCTCGTCCTCGAAGAACTTCTTCTCGCGCGCGACGAGGTGCTGGCCGTAGACGAACGTCGAGACGCTGTGCGCCACCGTGATCGGCTTCCCCTGCGCACCGGCGGGACGCGGCCAGCCCGCGGCGAACGCGGCCCCCGCGAGCGCGCTCGTGGTGAGAACGTCACGCCGAGTCCACGTCATTCGCGAGGATCCTCCTCCCCGAAGTCGAACCGGCGGCTGAGTGTAGGACCCGGGCTCGCGCACTGTCAAATCACAAGCCCTTGATTTTCGTCGGAAAACCGTGCCGCTGATGCCTCGGCGCGCAGTGGGAAAAGTTTTCCCACCACCACCGCATTCGGGGATGCCAGGCGAGAGCGCCCCCTGTATGCTCTGCCCCAGATGGCCCGTCTGCCCCCGCTGCGACGGCACCTCGTCGTGCTCGTCCTCGTCACGCTCGCGCCCGTGCTCGCGTTCGCGGTGTGGCTCGTGTTCCGCGGGAACGCGCAGGAGCGGGCGCAACTCGAGCACGGACTGGAGGAGACCGCCGAGGCGCTCAGCACGGCGGTCGACCGCGAGATCGACCGCGGGGTCAGCACGCTCCAGACGCTCGCAACGTCGGAGAACTTGCGCACCGGCGACCTCGAGCGCTTCCGGACCCAAGCGGCCGCCGTCGTGCTCGCGCACGGCGGCCTCGAGTACGTCCTCCTCGCCGACGCGAGCGGCCGGCAACTCATGAACGTGCTCGTTCCCGCCGGCGAGCCGCTGCCGCCACTGGCCCGGCCGGAGCTGATTCGCGATGTGCTGGAAAACGGCCACGCGCTCGTCAGCGAGCGGGGAGACGCCGGGGCGGATGGGCACCTGCTGATTGGTGTGAGATCTCCGATCCTCCGGGCCGGTCGCTCCGCGACGCTCCTCGTCGCGAGCGTCGCGCGGAGGAGCATCGGCAACCTGATCGCCCAGCACACCTTCCCACCAGGCTGGACCGCGACCATTTACAACCGCGAGGGCCATGTCCTCGCCACGTCCGACGTCGACCGCGCGGGCCTCGGCCGGCCCGCGACCCCGGCGATCCTGGACGCCGTGGCGCGGAAGGCCACCGGGGTCGCGCAGATCAGCACGACGGACCGGCAGCGCTTCTACGCTGGCTTTGCGCGCCCGAGCCTGTCGGGATGGGTCGTCACCGTCGGCGTGCCGCTCGACGCCGTCGAGGCGTCGCTGCGACGCTCCCTGCTCCTGGTCGCCGCCGCCGGCGTGCTTTCGATCTTGCTGGCGCTCGGCGCGGCGCTCGTGATCGGCCGCCGCATCGCCGATCCGCTCGTGGCGCTGGCGGCGGCCGCCCCCGCCGTCGTCCGGGGCGAGCGCGTGGCGCTGCCGGGATCGAGCGCGCGCGAGATCGCCGACCTGTTCGCCGCCCTGAAGACGGCGGCCGACGACCGCGAGAGCGCGGAGCAGCATGCGGCCGAGGCCCATCGCCTGCTGCGCGCGGTCTTCGACGGCACGACCGACGGCGTCTTCGTCAAGGACCTCGGCGGTCGTTACGTCATGATCAACGAGGCCGGCGCCCGGCTGATCGGCCAGCCCGTCGAGGACATCGTCGATCACGACGACACGACGCTCTTCGACGCCGATTCGGCGGCGCGCATCGCCGCGCAGGACCGCGAGGTCATCGTCACCGGCGAGCCGCGGACCTACGAGAATTTCTCGGTCGCCACCGCCGCCGGCCACGTCCGCAGCTATCTGTCGACCAAGGCGCCGTACCGGGACGCGACGGGTCGGATCGTCGGCGTCATCGGCATCACGCGCGACGTCACCGAGCGCCAGCGCGCCGAGGAGGAGCGGGAGAGGCTCCTGGCCGTCGCCGAGGAGGCCAATCGAAGCAAGGACCAGTTCCTGGCCGTCCTCTCGCACGAGCTGCGCACGCCGCTCAACGCGGTCATCGGCTGGGTCGGCATGCTGCGCTCGATGAGCCTCGAGCCGGCCACGTCAGCGCGCGCGCTCGACGCCATCGATCGCAACGGCCGGGCGCTAGCCCAGCTCGTGAGCGACCTGCTCGACGTGTCACGCATCGTGAGCGGCAAGCTTCGGCTCGACACGCGGGCGATCAATCTGGTGCCCGTGATCGAAGCCGCGCTGGACGCGGTGCGGCCGACGGCCGACGCCAAGAGCATCCGGATCCAGTCCGTCCTCGATCCGCGGGCCAGCCCTGTCCTCGGCGATCCCGACCGTCTCCAGCAAGTCGTCTGGAACCTGGTCGCCAATGCGATCAAGTTCACACCGGCGTCGGGCCAGGTCCGCGTCAGCCTGCGCGGCGTGGACGCTCAGGCCGAGATCGTGGTCGCCGACACCGGCGTCGGCATCGACGCCCAGCTCATGCCGTACATCTTCGAGCGCTTCCGGCAAGGCGACAGCTCCAGCACGCGGGCCCACGGCGGGCTCGGGCTCGGACTGGCGCTCGTGAAGCATCTGACCGAGCTGCACGGAGGCACCGTCGAGGCCGACAGCCTCGGCGAGGGTAAGGGCGCGACGTTCATCGTCAGGCTTCCGCTGATGGTCAGCAGCGTGCGGACCGCGCCCGAGCGTGGCGAGCCGGCCGGGACGAGCGTCGGGCCCAACGCGCGCCTCGCGGGGCTGCGCGTTGTCGTCGTGGACGACGATCCCGACAGTCTCGACATGCTCTCGACGCTGCTGCGTCAGCAGAAGGCCGAGGTCCGTATGGCCACGTCCGCCGCCGAGGCGCTGGCGCTCGTCGAGGACTGGCTCCCGCACCTCGTCGTTGCCGACGTGGAGATGCCCGACGAGGACGGCTACAGCCTGGTGCGACGGCTCCGCCTGCTCTCTCCGGACCGCGGCGGGACCACGCCCACGGTGGCGGTGACGGCGTACGGGCGCGTGGAAGACCGCATCCGGAGCGTCTCGGCGGGATTCGATCTGCACCTGCCCAAGCCCGTCGAGCCGGCCGAGCTGATCGCGGTCGTGGCGAACCTCGCGCGCCGCCGCTGATCGCGCCGATTCACGCCGCAACACATTGACACTACTGGGGGATTTGCCTATCCTTTAGCGATGAGCTGTCGATGATCCGGAGCATGACCGGATTCGGCCGTGCCGAAGGCTCGGCGGAAGGCTATGCGCTCACGGTAGAGATCAAGTCGGTCAATCATCGGCATCTCGACGTCGCGCTTCGCTTGCCCACGGCCCTCTCCAGTCTCGATCTCGACGCCCGTCGTCTCGTGCAAGCGCGTGTCGAGCGCGGACGGGTGGACGTCACCGCGCAGCTCGGCCCGGCGGCCGGGCGGGCCGCGCAGGAGGTTCGAGTGGATGCCGCGCTCGCGCGACGGTACGTCGAGCAGGCGCGCACGCTCGGACGCGATCTCGGTCTCGACGACGATCCCCCGCTGGCCTGGGTGCTCGATCAGCCCGGTGTCGTCCAGGTGGCCGAGCCGACGCCGGTCGAAGCGGCGACGCTGTGGCCGCTCGTCGCCGACACGCTGGGGCGCGCGCTCGAGGACCTGATCACGCAGCGCACCGTCGAAGGCGCAGCACTGGCCGCCGAGCTCCGCGCGCTGCGCACTCAGCTCCTGACCGAGATCACGACGATCGCGGCGCGCGCGCCGCAGGCGGCGGCCCGTCGCAGCGAGCGCCTGCGTGAGCGGCTCCGGACGATGCTGGCCGACGCACCGCTCGACGAGACGCGCATCATCACCGAGGTCGCGGTGTGGGCGCAGAAGACCGACGTCACCGAGGAGCTGGCCCGGCTGCGCGCGCACCTCGAAGACCTGGGCGCGAAGCTCGACAAGGGCGGCCCGGTGGGGCGCCCGCTCGACTTCCTCATCCAGGAGCTGAATCGCGAGGTGAACACGCTCGGGGCCAAGGCCGACGACCTCGAGCTCTCCCAGGCGGCGCTGGCCGCCAAGGGCATGCTCGAGAAGATGCGGGAGCAAGTGCAGAACCTTGAATAGGCGAAAGGCACCGTGGCGATCCGGTCCGGCGCGCGCCTGGTGAACGTGGGGCACGGGAACGTCGTCGTCGCGGAGCAGATCGTCGCCATCGTCGCCCTCGACTCCCTGCCCGTGAAGCGAATGATCGAGAGCGCCAAGGGCAGCACCAAGCTGGTGGACGCGACCAACGGCCGGCGCACGCGGGCCGTGATCGTCACCGAGAGCGATCACCTGATCCTCTCGTCGCTCGAGCCGGCCACACTGGCCCAGCGGCTGACGAGCGAGCGCGGCCCGAGTGATTAGGCGTCGGGGCGCGCTGTTCGTGGTGTCGGCGCCGTCGGGCGCCGGCAAGACGACCTTGTGCCGGGAGACGCGCCAGCGCTTGCCCGACCTCGCCTATTCGGTGTCCTACACGACGCGGTCACCACGGCTGGGTGAGAAGGACGGCGCCGACTTCTGCTTCGTGAGCGCCCCGGAGTTCCAGGCGCTGCGCGCGCGTGGCGAGTTCGCCGAGTGGGCGCAGGTGCACGGCAATCTCTACGGCACGCGCGCCAGCGTGCTGGAGGGCGCGCTCCAGAGCGGCCAGGACATCCTCCTCGACATCGACACGCAGGGGGCGGCCCAGCTGCGGAAGCGGTATCCGGAGGCGGTGCTGGTCTTCATCGTCGCGCCGTCGATGAGCGAGCTCGAGCAGCGGCTGCGCGAACGCCGATCGGATGCCGAGAAGGAGATCGCGCGGCGGCTCGACCGCGCGCGCGAGGAGATCGCGACGTGGCGGTCGTATGACTACCTCGTGGTGAATCGCGACGTGGACGACGCGGTGAACCAGCTCACGGCCATCATCGTCGCCGAGCGGACGCGCACGTCGCGCCTCGGCCTGACATTGCCCGATCTCGAATTACCGAGCAAGGAGGCTCACGACTGATGTCATTTCCCTCACTGGAGAACGCACTGAACAAGGTCTCGAACCGCTACCTGCTCGTCGTGTTGTCGGCCAAGCGCGCCCGTCAGATCAATCGGGGCGCGGCGGCCCGCGTGGAGTCCAAGCAGAAGAAACCGACCAGCGTGGCGCTCGAAGAGATCTCGCAGGCGAAGGTCGAGTACCGCGTGAAGGAGGAGGGGGAGACCAAGGCCTGATGGCAGCCCTCGATGGAAAAGAGCTGATCCTCGGCGTCACCGGGTCCATCGCGGCCTACAAGGCGGTGTACCTCTTGCGCGAGCTCACCGCGCTCGGCGCCCGCGCCACCGTCTGCCTGACCGAGCACGCGCGCGAGTTCGTAGGCCCCCTCACCTTCCGCACGCTCTCCGGCCGTCCCGTGCTCACGAACCTCTTCGATCCCCAGAGCTCCGACGCGGTCGAGCACGTGGCGCTGGCCGAGCGCGCGCACGCCGTCGTGATCGCGCCGGCCACCGCCAACCTCCTGGCCAAGGCGGCGCACGGCATCGCCGACGACTTCCTGACCACGGTCCTCCTCGCCGCCCGCGGTCCCGTGTTGATCGCGCCGGCCATGGACGGCGGGATGTGGGACCACGCCGCCGTCCGGGCCAACGTCGCGCTCCTCCGCGAGCGTGGCGTCACCGTCCTCGAGCCCGACACGGGCGCGCTCGCCTCGGGGTTCAGCGGCAAGGGCCGACTGCCCGAGGTGGAGGCGATCGTGGACACGCTGCTGGGCCTGCTCACGCCGCAACGCGATCTCGTCGACGAGCGCATCCTGGTCACGGCCGGGCCGACGCGCGAGCCCATCGATCCGGTGCGGTACATCTCGAACCGCTCATCGGGAAAGATGGGCTACGGCATCGCGCGCGCGGCGCTGCGGCGGGGCGCCGAGGTCACGCTCGTGTCGGGGCCGACCGCGCTCACGCCTCCCGCCGGCGCGGTCTTCGTGCCCGTGCAGACGGCCGAGGAGATGCGCGAGGCGGTGCTGCAGCACGCGCCCGGGGCCAGCATCGTCATCAAGGCCGCTGCCGTGGCCGACTGGCGTCCCAAGCTCGTAGCCACCACGAAGATCAAGACCAAGCAGGACCTGACGATCGAGCTCACGCCGAACCCCGACATCCTGGCCGAGATCGCGTCCCGGCGCACCGGCGCCTTCATCGTCGGGTTTGCCGCCGAGACGCACGAGGTGGCCGCCAACGCCAGGGCCAAGCTGAAGGCGAAGGGCATCGACCTGCTCGTCGTCAACGACGTCAGTCAGTCGGGCATCGGCTTCGACGCCGACGACAACGAGGTGCTCCTGCTCGATCGCTGGGGCGGCGAGCGCGGGCTACCACGGATGAGCAAGGCGGCCGTCGCCGACGCGATCTTGAGCCACCTGCTCACCGTCCGCGCCACCGCGCGCGGCGATCGGATCAAGCGCTGACCGACGATCCTCGCGCGCTCCTGGCCGATGCCCTGGGCGCGCTCGGCGACACGCTCCGTCACCACCGCGATCTCGGCGTGAGCGAGCTCGGCCTGACCGGCGACTACCTCCTCGGCCCTGCCGAGGCGCTGACCGCCCAGGAGCGTGGCCTCCAGGGCTGCCGCCGCTGCACGCTGTGCGAGCAGCGCAACACGATCGTGTTCGGCTCGGGCAGCCCGCGCGCCGAGCTCGTCGTCATCGGCGAGGGCCCGGGCGCCGACGAGGACGCACAGGGCAAGCCCTTCGTGGGCCGCGCCGGCCAGCTGCTCACGAAGATGCTCGAATCGGTCCAGCTCTCGCGCGACGAGGTGTACATCACCAACGCGGTCAAATGCCGCCCACCTGGCAATCGCAATCCTGAGCCCGACGAGCTGGCTGCCTGCGCGCCGTTCCTCGACGCCCAGCTCGGCGTGTTGGACCCGAAGGTCGTGCTGGCGCTCGGGAGCGTGGCCAGCCAGGCGCTGCTCAAGACGCGCGAGCCGATCGGCAAGCTCCGCGGGCGGCTGCATCCGTACCGCAACGGCGTGCTGATCCCCACGTTCCATCCCGCGTTCCTGCTGAGGAACCCCGGCCAGGAGTACAAGCGCATGGCCTGGGAAGATCTCAAACTCGCCCGCCGGGAGTACGACCGCCGCCGAACGAGGTGACATGGTCGCGGACGTCGCGTTCGACGCTCCGATCGCCCATCCGTTCTCGTATCGAGTCCCCGAGGGCCTGACGGTCACGAGAGGCCAGCGCGTGCTGGCCCCTCTGCGCGGGGCGTCCCGCGTCGGCGTGGTCGTCGACGTCAGAGCGGACGACGGCGAGAAGCTGAAGCCGATTCTGCGCGCGGTCGAGCCGGCCCCCGTGCTCGACGACGCCACGCTCGACCTGGTCGGCTGGATCGCCGCCGACAGCGCGACGAGCTTGGGCTCCACGTGTCTCACCCTCATGCCGCCCCCTACGTCCACGCCGATGCCACGCGCGAGCGCAGAGGCGAAGCGTTGCGACCCAGCGACGCCCGAGCTTCTCATCGGCGCTGGACGGGAGGCGAGGCTGATCGAGCGCATCGCCGGTGCCGGGACGACGACGCTCGTGCTCGCCGCCGACATCGAAGGCGCAGCCCGCTGGGCGCAGCGCCTGGGCAAGCTCGGCCACGTCGTGCGTCTGGATTCCGGCGTGGCCGACGCCGAGCGGTCTCAGGCCTGGCACGCGCTCGCCGGAGGCCAGGCCACGCTGGCCGTGGGCACACGGTCGGCCCTCCTGGCGCCGCTGCCCGCGGGCGCGACGGTCGCGCTGATCGACGAGCACGAGGCGGCCCACAAGCCGCCGGGCGCGCCGCGCATGCACACGCGGGACATCGCGCTCGAACGCGCGCGTCGGGACGGGCTGCGCGCGTTGCTCACCAGCGCCACACCGAGCGTGGAGCTGTGGTGGCAGTGCGACAGCGGCCGGATGCGACTCGACGGCCCGCCGCCCGCGCCGTGGCCGGTCGTCAGCGTCGCCGACACGCGCGGCATCGCCAAGCGCGAGGCGCTGACGCCCGCGCTGGCGCGCGCGATCCGGGAGACGCTCGCCGCGGGCCGCCGAGTGTTCCTCGGCGTCAGCCGACTCGCCTCGATCCTCGGCTGTGACGAGTGCGGGGCCATCCTCAAGTGCGAGGCCTGCGCGATCGCGCTGGCCTACTCGCCAGCAGGCCGTACGCTCACGTGCCGGCTCTGCGGGACGGCCCGGCCCCTGATCGACGTGTGCCCGGCGTGCCGCGGCCGGCGGCTGGCGCCGTTCGGCTGGGGCGCCGAGCGCGTCGAGCACGCTGTGCGCCGGCGGTTCGTCAGCGCACGGATCGCCCGCTTCGATCCCGAGGCGACCCGTGGCGCCAGGGCCGAGGCTCAGCGAAAGGCCGCGCTGAGCGCCGACGTCGTCATCGGCACGCGGGGAGCGCTTCGTCTGTTCGGTCCGGCCTCGCTCGGCCTGGCCGGCTTCGTCTCACCGGATCAGCTCCTCGGCCTGCCCGATTTCCGCGCCACCGAGCGCGCGTTCGGCGTGCTGTGGGCGGCGGCCGAGCGCGTTGGTCCCGACGGCCAGCTCATCGTCCAGTCACAGAATCCGGGCCACTACGCCCTCGACGCCGTGAGCCGTCAAGACCTCACCGCGTTCTACAAGCCCGAGCTGAGGTTCCGCGCCGAGCTCGGATATCCGCCGTTTCGGCGACTGGCCATCGTCACGGTGGCCGCGCCGAGCGGATCCGAGAGCGCGAAGCTGGCCGACGTCGTCACGGCGGCGCTCGCCGGCGCGCCCCGCCTCACCGTGTACCCGGCGACTCCGGACCGTCGGAACCGCGCCCGGCGCATCGTCGTGAAGGGCCACGCCGACCTGCCGCGTGTCCTGGCCGCCGCGCTGGACGGGGCCGAGGCGATCGGGGCCGCACGGAGTCGCGGTATCATGGACGTGGAGGTCGATCCAGTCGAATGGCCGTCCTGAAAGTGCGCCGATACGGCGATCCGACGCTCAGGCGTCGGGCCACCCCCGTGGGGGAGATCACCCCGGACATCCGGAATCTCGTCGCGGACATGGTCGACACCATGTACGACGAGGCCGGCATCGGCCTGGCCGCCCCCCAGATCGGCATGTCGCTGCGCCTCATCGTCGTCGCCGACGACGAGACGCGTGAGGCCCGCCCCCTGGTCAATCCCGAGATCGTCGAGCAGGGCGGTGAAGCGACGGCCGAAGAAGGCTGCCTCTCGATCCCTGGAGTCTTCGCCCAGGTGACGCGTGCGGCGTGGGTGCGCGTCGAGGCGAAGGATCTCGAGGGACGACCCGTCAGCATCCTCGGCCGCGGGCTCAAGGGCCGCGTCCTCCAGCACGAGATGGATCACCTCGACGGTGTCCTGTTCATCGACCGCCTCGATCCCGTCGCGCGCGACCGGATCAAGCGGAAGATCAAGAAAGAGGGCCTGCCCGAGGACGCGCCCCACCGGGCGTTCGCACTGTAGTCGCGGCCACGCTGAACGTCCTCTTCTACGGCACCCCGGAGTTCTCGCTGCCCACGCTGGAAGCGCTGCTGCGTCACCATCGCGTGGTCGCCGTCGTCACCCAGCCCGACCGCCCGGCGCATCGGGGTCAGCGGCTGACGCTACCCCCAGTCAAGCAGCGCGCGATCAAATCCGGTCTTCCCGTGCTCCAGCCCTCGCGCCTGCGTGAGCCCGGCTGGCCCGAGCACCTTCGCGAATTCGGCGCCGACGTCGCCGTCGTCATCGCCTTCGGTCAGATCCTGCCGCGCAGCGTGCTCGACGTCCCCAAGCGCGGGTCGATCAACGTCCACGCCTCGCTGCTGCCGCGCTACCGCGGCGCCGCGCCCATCGCGTGGGCGATCATGCGCGGCGAGACGGAGACGGGAATCACGACGATGCAGATGGACGAGGGCATGGACACGGGAGCGATGCTCTTGCGCGCGCCCACCCCGATCGGTGCCGACGAGACGGCCGGTGAGCTGTCGGAACGGCTGGCCGCCCTGGGCGCCGACGTCCTGATCGAGACGCTCGCACGGCTCGACCGCCTCACGCCCGTCCCTCAGCGCCACGAGGAGGCCACGCTGGCTCCGCGGCTCACGAAAACGGACGGCGATCTGGACTGGGCGAGGCCCGCGCGTGACCTGGTGAACGTCGTTCGAGGATGTAACCCGTGGCCCGGCGCGGCCACCTCGAGCGCCACGGAAAAGTTCAGCATCTGGCGCGCCACGGCCGTCGCGACGGGAACTCTCGGATCGCCCGGCACGCTCGTTCCTCACGGCGGCGAGCTCACGATCGCGACGGGCGACGGTGGCGTCCTCCCCCTCGAAGTTCAGCCCGAGAACCGGCGGCGGATGACGTGGGCCGAGTATCTTCGCGGGGCGCGCCTGGCAGCCGGCGCGAGACTCTCGTGACCGCGCCGTCACCGGCGCGGGTGGTCGCGGCGCGCGTGCTCGAGCGCGTCGTCTCCGAGGGAGCCTACGCGGATCTCGCCCTCGACGGTGAGCTCGACCGCCGAGGGCTGTCGGCGCGGGACGTCGCCCTGGCCACCGAGCTCGTGTACGGGACGCTGCGCTGGCAGCGCTACCTCGACTGGATCCTCGCCCCTCACTCCCGGCGTCGGCTGGACGATCTCGACCTCGGGCCGCTCGTCCTCCTGCGCATGACGGCCTACCAGATCGCCTTCCTCGAGCGCGTCCCCGCCTTCGCCGCGGTCAACGACGCCGTGACGCTGGCCGGCCGCGCCCGCAAGCCCGGCGTCGCCGGCTTCGTCAACGCGGTGCTCCGTTCGTTTTCTCGTCGAGGTGCCACCGAGCGAGAGCCGCGGCCGCCGGCTGAGCTCGTGGAGGCGCTGGCGCTGCGCTGCTCCTTCCCGACGTGGCTGGCGGCGCGCTGGATGGCGCGTTATGGCGCCAGCGAAGCCGAGGCCCTCATGCGGGCGCTGAACGAGCGACCGCCGCTCGCGCTCCGCGCCAACACGCTGCGCGTCACCCGCGACGCGCTCGCCGCGCGCCTCGCGACCGAGGACGACATCGCCACCCTGCCGAGCCGGTACGCCGCGGAAGGACTCGTGGCCAACCACGGGGGAAGCCCGAGTGCGTGGCGAGCCTTCGCCGACGGCGCCTTCGCCATCCAGGACGAGGCCTCGATGCTGGTGGCGCAGCTCCTCGACGTCCGCCCCGGCGACACGGTGGGCGACGTCTGCGCCGCGCCCGGGACGAAGACGACTCATCTGGCTCAGCTCCTGGATAACCGCGGCCGCATCCTGGCCTTCGATCCGCAGCCCGCCCGTCTCAACCTGGTGCGCGAGGCCGCGAAGCGACTCGGCGTCACGATCGTCGAGACGCTCGACGGCCCGGCCGAAGCGTTGGCCCCGAAGTTCCCGGCGCTGTGCGATGCCGTGCTGGTGGACGCACCGTGCTCGAGCCTCGGTGTCCTGCGCCGCAATCCCGAGGTGAAGTGGCGCCGGACGCTAGAGGACATCGTGACCAACGCCGAGCGCCAGCACGCGATCGTCACCGCGGCGGCCCTGATGGTGAAGCCGGGTGGCCGCCTGGTCTACGCGACGTGCTCGCTCGAGCCCGAGGAGAACGAGGACGTCGCGCGACGGTTCCTCGGCGCCCATCCGGACTTCGCGCTCGATCCGCCGTCGGAGTTCCCGGTCGCCCTCGACGCGGACGGATTCCTTCGGTGCCGGCCGCACCAGCACGGCACCGACGGGTTCACCGCGTGTCGTCTGGTAAGATGCCGCCGATGAAGATCGCGCCCTCGATCCTCTCCGCCGATTTCGCCGCGCTGGCCGACGACATCCAGCGAGTGGAAGCCGGCGGCGCCGACCTGCTGCACGTGGACGTGATGGACGGCCGCTTCGTCCCGAACATCACGATCGGGCCCGTGGTGGTCGAGGCCATCCGCAAGCGCACGCGCTTGCCGCTCGACGTTCACCTGATGATCGTGGAGCCTGAACGCTACGTCGGGGACTTCGTGCGGGCGGGCGCCGACCTCGTGACCGTGCACGTCGAAGCGTCGCCCCACCTGCAGCGCACGCTGGCCCAGATCCGCGACTTGGGGGCGAAGGCGGGCGCCTCGCTCAACCCCTCGACGCATCCCGAGACGCTCGCATACGTGCTGGACGATCTCGACCTCGTGCTCGTGATGTCGGTCAACCCTGGCTTCGGCGGCCAGAAGTTCATCCCCGCGGCACTGCCCAAAGTCCGGCTCGTGCGGACGCTGCTCGGCGCGCGCGACGTCGAGGTCTCGGTGGACGGCGGCATCAAGATCGAGCACGCCCAGCCCCTGGCCCAGCACGGCGCCTCGGTCCTCGTGGCCGGCTCGGCCATCTTCGGCCAGGCCGACCCCGCCGCGGTCATCCGGAAGATGCGCGAGGCCGCGGCCCGGCCCTAGCCGGCCAGCGCTCGCCGAGTTGAAATCTTCCGCATAGTTCCGTAGAGTCTATCTTTCGATGTTCGACTCACTCAGCACGAGACTGCAGACCGTCTTCGACCGTCTCGGAGGCCGCGGACGCCTCACCGAGGAGAACATCCAGGAAGCCCTGCGCGAGGTTCGCGTGGCGCTCCTGGAGGCGGACGTCAACTTCAAGGTCGTCCGCGAGTTCATCGAGCGGGTGAGGGTGAGGGCGATCGGCCAGGACGTGCTGACCTCGCTCACGCCCGCCCAGCAGGTCGTCAAGGTCGTCCACGGCGAGCTGGTCGAATTGCTCGGCGGCAGTGGCCATCGACTCTCGCCGGCCGCCCATCCACCGACGATCGTCATGCTGATCGGGCTGCAGGGCTCGGGCAAGACGACGACGGCGGCCAAGCTCGCCCGGCTCTACGCCAAGCAGGGTCAGCACCCGATCCTGGCCGCCGCCGATATTTATCGTCCAGCCGCGCAGGACCAGCTCCGAACGCTCGGCGAGCAGCTCAATGTCCCGGTCGTCGGTGGCCCGAAGCAGAAGCCGCTCGAGATCTGCCGCCAGGCGCGCGCCGAGGCGGCCGAGCGCGGCCTCACGCCGCTCCTCCTCGACACCGCGGGGCGCCTGCACATCGACGAGACGATGCTGGACGAGCTCAGGGCGATCCGGGCCGAGCTGAAGCCGCACCACGTGCTGCTCGTCGTGGACGCCATGACCGGTCAGGACGCGGTGACCGTGGCCGAGCGGTTCAACGCGGCCGTCGGGATCGACGCCGTCGTCCTCACCAAGATGGACGGCGATTCGCGTGGGGGCGCCGCCCTGAGCGTTCGCCACGTGACCGGACGGCCCATCGCCTTCGTGGGCATGGGCGAGAAGACCGACGCGCTCGAGCCGTTCCATCCCGATCGGGTGGCCTCGCGCATCCTCGGCATGGGCGACGTGCTGTCGCTCGTGGAGAAGGCCCAGGAAGCGGTCGATCAGAAGAAGGCCGAAGAGCTGGTGCGCAAGCTGCGCGAGGACGCGTTCACCCTGGACGACTTCCGCGAGCAGCTCAAGCAGCTCCGATCCATGGGCCCGCTCGACCAGATCCTCGGCATGCTGCCCTTCGGCAAGATGCTCAAGGGCGCGCCGAAGGAGCTCGACGCCGAGCAGGCCGACATCGGCCGCTTCGATGCGATCATCAGCTCGATGACGCCGGACGAGCGCCGGCGGCCCGAGGTGATCAACGGCAGCCGGCGCCAGCGCATCGCCCGCGGCAGCGGGACCAGCGTGCAGGACGTCAATCGGCTCCTCAAGCAGTACGCGCAGCTCCGGAAGATGATGAAGCAGTTCAAGGGGCTCGAGGGCAAGCTTCCCAGGATGAAGCTGCCCGGGCTCCCCAACCTGGGGGGGTGATCAGGTGTCAGTCACGATTCGGCTGAGACGGACGGGATCCACGCGGCGACCGAGCTATCGCGTGGTGGTGGCGGACTCGCGCGCGCCGCGCGACGGACGGTTCCTCGAGATCATCGGGCACTACAACCCGTTGACCAAGCCGCCGACGGTCAAGATCGACCGCACGAAGGCGCAGGCGTGGATCGCCAAGGGGGCCCAGCCCTCGAACACGGTGAAGAAGCTGATGCACAACGTCAAGGAAGGCGCATAAGCAGGCGCAGTGGGAGTGGTCGCTCATGCGGGAGTTGGTGGAGCACATCGCGAGAGCCCTCGTCGATGACATGGAGAGCGTGAAGGTGAACGAGGTGCAGGGTGAGAACGTCACGGTGATCGAGCTCCGGGTCGCGCAGCCCGACCTCGGCAAGGTCATCGGCAAGCAAGGACGCACGGCGCGGGCGATCCGCACGATCCTCAACGCCAACGCGACCAAGCTGAGGAAACGGGCCGTTCTCGAGATCGTTGAGTAGCGGGGAAAAGCTCGTCGCCATCGGCGAGATCGTGCGGCCGCACGGTCTGCGCGGTGAGGTCCGGGTGATTCCCCTCACCGATCGGCCCGAACGCTTCGAGGGGATGACCGCGTGCGTGGTGTGGGATGCGGCGAGCGACGAGCGGCAGCCGCGGCGCGTGACCGCCTCGCGCCGTCAGGGTGACGCCGTGCTGCTCGCCTTCGACGGCGTGGAGTCACCGGAGGCGGCGCGGGCCCTCATCGGGCGATTGATCGCGGTGCCGGCCTCGCAGGCGCTGCCTCCCCGGCCCGGCAGCTTCTATCCCTGGCAGCTCGAAGGCGCTCGGGTGACGACCGAAGACGGCCGCGACGTCGGTCGGCTCACGCGGATCGAGCCGGGCCCCGGGCAGGACCTCTGGGTCGTGCAGGGCGCCGAGCGCGAGCATCTGATCCCGGCGGTCGCCGAGATCGTGGTCGACGTGGACGTGGCGGCCGGGCGGGTCGTGATCCGGCCGCCGGCCGGCCTGCTCGAGCTGTAATCGCGCGGTGATTCGCCGACCGTCGGGCCGTAGTGCGAGCCGCAGCCCGCTGGCGGAGGCGCAGCCGCAGGCGAGCCGACCCTGTGGTCGATCGAGGCGAGCCTGAGTGAGTCGGCCCGGCGCAGGTGCCCCGACGGCAAACCAGATGAAGATCGACATCGTCACTCTGTTCCCCGAGATGGTCGAGCCGGCGCTCGGCGCCTCGATGCTGGGGCGCGCCCGGCAGCGCGGTCTCGTTGACATCCGGGTGGCGAATCTCCGAGACTACGCAGAGGGCAAGCACCGGGTCACCGACGATTACCCCTTCGGCGGCGGCGGCGGGATGATCCTCAAGCCCGAGCCGTTGTTCGCGGCAGTCGAGGCGCTCAGAACTCCAGACGCGCGCGTGATCCTGATGGATCCGCGCGGACGGCTGTTCACGCAGGCGGTGGCCGAGGAGCTCGGCGGTGCGCTCCACCTCGTGCTGCTGTGCGGGCGCTACGAGGGCGTGGACGAGCGCGTGAGCGAGCGCGTCGCCGACGAGGCGCTCTCGATCGGCGACTACGTGCTGACCGGCGGTGAGTTGCCGGCGCTCGTCGTGACGGACGCGGTGGTGCGCCGGCTCCCCGGCGTGCTCGGAGGCGAGGGCGCGGCCGAGCGCGAGTCGTTCGCCGACGGCCTGCTGGAGCCGCCGCAGTACACGCGCCCCGAGGAGTTCCGCGGCGCGCGGGTGCCGGCGGTGCTGCTCTCGGGCGATCACGCGCGCATCGCGCGCTGGCGGCGGACGCAGGCGCTGTACCGCACGTGGCGGGCGCGGCCGGAGCTGCTGGAGCGGGCGGCCCTCGCCGCCGAGGAGCGCGAGCTGGTAGAACGGTTCAAGCGGGGCGACACGCCCGAGTAGCGAACGGGAAAGGGACGACTCATGGATGCCATTCGGCTCGTGGAAGCAGGGCAGCTCAAGAAGGACCGCGACGGCTTCGCCCCCGGCGACACCGTGCGCGTGCACGTGAAGGTGATCGAGGGCGAGAAGGAGCGGCTGCAGGCGTTCGAGGGCGTCGTCATCCGCAAGCGCGGTGAGAGCGCGCGCGCCTCCTTCACCGTGCGTCGCATCTCCTACGGCGTCGGCGTCGAGCGGACGTTCCCCCTGCACTCGCCTCGCATCGAGCGGGTCGAGGTCGTGCGCCGCAGTCGCGTCCGCCGCTCGAAGCTCTACTACCTGCGCGAGCTCGCCGGCAAGGCCGCCCGCCTGCGCGAGAAGCGCGTCACTCAGATCCCCACGACGGTCCCCGAGCCCTAGCCGGGCCGGCCTCGGCCGTGCCGCCGCCGTCGGCGCCGTATCACTTCGAGGCTCGAGCCTGGCGCACCGGCGTCGTCCGCGTGGCCGGGGTGGACGAGGCCGGCCGCGGGCCGCTGGCCGGGCCGGTCGTCGCGGCGGCCGTCGTCATCGATCCCGATCGCCGCATCAAGCGCCTGGCCGATTCCAAGCTCCTCACGCCGGAGCGGCGCGCCGAGCTCTACGACGTCATCATGGCGCGCGCGGTCGCGGTCGGCGTCGGCGTCGTCGATCACGTCACGATCGACCGCGTCAACATCCTGCAGGCGACCCGGGTGGCCATGCTGGAGGCGTTGCACCAGCTCAAGGTGGCTCCGGATCTGGTCATCACCGATTTCGTCGCGCTGAGCGGGCTCGCCTGCCCGCAGAGGAACCTGGTGGACGGCGACGCCCGCTGCGCGACGGTGGCGGCCGCGTCGATCATCGCCAAGGTCACGCGCGACCGGATCATGCTGGACGTCGACGGGCAGTTCCCCGAATACGGCTTCGCCCGGCACAAGGGCTACGCCACCGCCGAGCACCTGGCGGCGCTCGACCGCCACGGCCCCTGCCCGCTCCACCGCCGGAGCTTCATCTCGCTCTGGAAGCAGGGCGAGCTCTTTCCGGCCACCGAGGACTAGCCTCCGTGCCCTGCTTGACGAGTTCCGTGGCCTGATGTATCTGTCAGCTATATGGCAGCCAGCAATACCACCCGCTACGCCGTGCTGGGCATGCTCAGCGCGGGGCCGCGCTCCGGCTACGACATCAAGAAGGCCATCGACTCGAGCATCGCCCACTTCTGGAGCGAGAGCTTCGGGCAGATCTATCCGATCCTGCGCCGGCTCACGGCCGACGGCTTCGTCCGGCGCCGGCACGAGGCCCAGCGCGGCAAGCCCGATCGCCAGGTGTATTCCCTCACCCCGCGCGGACGAGAGGTGCTGCGCGCGTGGCTGGGACAGCCGGCGCGGCCGGAAAGCTTTCGCAGCGAGCTGCTGCTCAAGCTGTTCCTCGGCGCCCAGGTGCCGGTCCCCATCAGCCTCGGCCACGTTCGCCAGTTCCAGGAACGCCAGCAGGCGCTGCTGCTGACGTATGCCGAGATCGAGCGCCGTCTGCGCCGTGAGCATGGTCGACATCCCGAGCTCCCGTACTGGCTGATGACTCTCCACTACGGCCAGCGTCGGGCGGAGGCGCTGCACGACTGGGCCGTGGATGCCGCACGGACGCTCGGCAAGATCGCGCCCAAGGAGGTTCGCCGATGAGGATCGTCGCGTCAGTCGCTCTCACGCTCGTCCTCGCATGGTCGGGCCCAGCGTTCGCCCAGCCTCGACCCGCCGGCTTCCCCGACGTGATCGGCGCGCTCAAAGCGACGCCCGGCTGTCTCGGCGTCGAGACCGCGCACACGCCGGGAGGCAAGCGAGTCATCTTCGCGTGGTTCGAGAGCAAGAAAGCGCTCGTCGACTGGTATCACGGTGACGTGCACCAGAAGGCGATGAAGACCGCGTTCCCCGATCTCAGGTTCGATCGCCAGCCGCTGCCGGATCTGGCCGAGGACAGCGGCCCGATCCTCGCCATCGTCTCGGTGAAGTTCATCGACGCGCCGATGCCGAATACGACCGCGGGGATCGCCTCGATCGGCATCGAGCTCTATGGCCCACTGCCGGGCGGCGTGGCGGTCGGCGGGCGGTTCGCTCCCGAGGCCCTCAAGGTGCGTGGCCTCCGCGAGATCCCGCTCGGGATGGTCCAGGGTCAATCTCGCTGAGAGGGAGATTCGCGATGGACGGACTCATGATCACGCTTCGCTCCATTCACATCGCCGCGGGGATGATCGCGCTCTTCGTCGCGCCGGGTGCCATGCTGACGGTCAAGGGCGGCCCGGCCCACCGCCGCTGGGGAAAGATCTACTTCTGGGCGATGGCGACGGTGGCCGTCACCGCGCTGGTGCTGGCGGCGTGGCGGCCGAACTACTTCCTGCTCATGGTCGCCGTCTTCAGCTTCTATCTGGCGTTCTCCGGCTACCGCGCGCTCTATCACAAGCGGCCGGGCCTCGTCGGACCGCTCGACTGGACGGCCACGCTGCTGACGCTCGTCGCCAGCGCTGGTCTCGCCGTCTTCGGCCTCGTTCAGCCGGGCCCCGTGTGGCAGCGCCTCGGCGTAGTCGCGATCGTCTTCGGCACGATCGGCGCCATCGTGGCCGGCCGACATGCGTGGCACTTCGCGCGCCCGTCGGCCGATGCCCGGGCCTTCATGCTCGATCACATGATCGGGATGTTGTCCTCTTACATCGCGACGGTGACGGCGTTCTCCGTGGTCAACTTCACGTTCTTGCCACCAGTCGCCCGCTGGCTCTGGCCGACGCTGGTGGGAACACCGTTGGTCACCATCTGGGTGTCGTACTACAAAGGCCGCTTCAAGCGCCGCCCGGCGTCGACACCAGCGCTCAGCTAGCGAGGGCAACCGGCACGTCGAGGCCGGCCGTGGGATACTTCGGGCCATGGCGGACCAGGAGCCTGAAATCATCACAGGGCGGCCGCAGGAGCCGGCGGATCAGCACAACCAGGCCGTCAGCCAACCGGCCCAGCTACTCCGCATCGGCGCGATGCTGCGCGAGTTGCTCGAGGAAGTGCGCCGCGCGTCTCCGGACGAGGCCGGGCGCAAACGGTTGCGCGAGATCTACGATCGCGCGCTCAGCGTGCTCAAGGCCGGGCTCTCGGAGGATCTCCAGCAGGAGCTCGAGGCGTTCGCGGCACCGCTCGCGGCGACGGCGAGTGAATCCGAGATCCGAATCGCCCAGGCGCAGCTCCTCGGTTGGCTCGAGGGGCTCTTCCAGGGCATTCAGGCGGCGCTGTGGGCACAGCAGATGGAGGCACGTGCGCAGCTCGACGGGATGCGCCGCGGCCTGCCCCCTGGGCCCGGCGGCAGGCTCGAGCGCCCCGCCCCCGGCTACCTCTAGAGCGGCGGTCACGAAAAGGCGCGCGTCTGGCCGAGCGCGCTCGTCAGCCCCGCGACGCGGTGCTCGTTGCCAGGTAGGCGATGAGCTTGTCGGGAAAGTTCACCGTCATGCCATCGGCCCCCGACTGCACGACCTGCCGCATCAGATCTTCGGAGGCCACGCCCCACGCCCGCACAACAAACCCTGCGGCACGAAGGCGGCGCACCAGCTCCGATGTGATGCGGTTGGCTCTCGGACAGATCTGACTCAAGCCCAGGGACCGCGCCTGAGCGATCACGGCGTCCGTCACGTCGGCGACGAGCCACCCGGTGGTGAGCTCGGGGGCATTGGCACGCGTCTCTTGAAGACGCGCGATCTGGAAGGACGTGATGGTCGCCTCTCCAACCATGCCGTGCTTGCGTATCAGGTCGGCCGTCTGGTGCGAGAGCTGCGACGACTGGCCCTTGATCTCGACGTGGACGTGCACCCGTCCCCTGTATCGGCCGAGCACGGCGTCGAGTGTGGGAATCCGCTCGCCCGTGAATTCATGTCCAAACCAGGAGCCAGCATCGAGCGTTCTCAGCGCGGCGAGCGCGACTTTCGCCACGGGGCCGGAGCCGTCGGTCGTCCGGTCCACCGTGTCGTCGTGGATGACGACGACGTGGCCGTCGCTGGTCGAATGCACGTCGAGCTCGATGTGACGCGCCCCCATGACGATGGCCAGATCGAACGCGGCCATCGTGTTTTCCGGCGCGTAGGACGAGGCCCCGCGGTGCGCGATCGCCATGAACGTCGACGCTGGGGAGGACGCCTGCGACACGGCGGAATTGTACGCCCGGCGCGGGTACGTCTCTCGCGCGGTTGACCTCACCCGCCGCCCCGTTTAACGTCGGGCCGTCATGGCATCCGGACGATCGGC
The DNA here is from genome assembly GCA_003220615.1 of Candidatus Rokuibacteriota bacterium. Taxonomy (GTDB): domain Bacteria; phylum Methylomirabilota; class Methylomirabilia; order Rokubacteriales; family CSP1-6; genus 40CM-68-15. The sequence continues at coordinate 25,349 of QHTB01000135.1, read as the reverse complement.
CTCGTTGGCGACGTGGCGGCGTCAGGCGCTCCGACGCATCGCCGCGGTTCGCAAATCGACCCTGGCGTTCGTCGGCCGCCTGCCGGAGAGCGAGATCCTCCGGCCCCGCACCCAGGACCGCTGGTCCATCAAAGACGTCCTGGCGCATCTGACGACCTGCGACGAGGAAACCGTACGCCGCTTTCAACTCATCGCGCGCGGCCAGGCCGGCCGCATCCACTGGTTCGAGAGCATGGCCGACGCTGACCGCTTCAATGCGCGATCGGTCGCCAGCGCGCGTCGGTTGGGCCTGCCCGCGCTGCTCCGGCGTATGGAACGCGCGCACGTCGAGGTGCTCGAGGGGCTCGAGCGACTGCCGATCGAAGCGCTCCGCGATCCCTCGCACGAGTACCCGGTGGTGGAGTGGCTCCCGGCGCCTGGCTGGAGCCATGAGCAAGAGCACCTGAGCGAGATCAGGGCCTGGTGGCGACGCCAACGGAGTGTGCGCGCCTAGAAGCGAAACTCCTCGATATCCGGGTCCGCGAGCATGTGCTGGATCAGCTGCTCGCGGCTGGCGGGGGAGCCCGTCACCATCTCATCCGGGCGCGATCGAGGGCGGTGTCGACTTCCTGATCTCCATCCGTCTGATCAGGCCGTCCTGGATCACGTAGATGTGCTGAACCATCTGATCCGTCAGCACGCGGCCCTCGCGGTCGCGGACGACCTGATGGACATCGACCACGGTGCGCCCAGTGTCGTCGGTGCTGAAGCGCTGCGGCTCGACGTGAGGATCGATCAGGCCCCACTGTCGGGTCCAATAGTCCCGCACCGCTTGCTGGCCATGCCAACAACCACCTTCCATTCCGTTAGGCCAGTCCACATCGGGGTGCATCGCCCCCAGAGCCCGTTCGATGTCGCGATCATTGAACGCCTTGTAGACCGCGGTCAGGACATCGCGCGCCGTTGACATCTCGCGAGCTCCCAGGGCGACTGTAGCCTGCGGCCTGGCGACCCACAAGCGTCACCAATCCCAGACATTTCGCTTCGGCGCGCGTGGCGCTACACCGTCTGTATGGACAACCGTCACGCGATCGGCATGCGGGCCGAGACGATCGCCGCCGAGATGCTCCGACGGGCCGGGCTCACCGTGATCGAGCGCAACGTTCGCCTGCCCGGGGGCGAGATCGACCTCGTGTGCCACGACCGCGACTGCTGGGTGTTCGTCGAGGTCAAGTGCCGGCGCCCGACGTGGGGCGATCCGCCGGCCGCCGCCGTGTCGTGGTCCAAGCAGCGACGGATCATCCGTCTGGCCCAGCACTACATGAAGGCGAAAGGGCTGCGCGACGTACGCTGTCGCTTCGACGTCGTGAGCGTCACGCTCGCGGAGGACGGGACGAGCGAGACGCGCCACATCCCGAGCGCCTTCGACGCCACCGGCTTCTAGGCGTATCCTCGCCGGGTGCGTCGCTACGCCCTCGTCCAGGTCGACGTCTTCACCGATCGCCCGCTCGGCGGGAATCCCCTGGCCGTGATCCTCGACGGCCGCGATCTCCGTGACGACGAGATGCAGGCGATCGCGCTGGAGATGAACCTCTCCGAGACGACCTTCATCCTGCCGGCGACGAGGCCCGAGTGCGCCTTCCGCGTCAGGATCTTCACGCCGCGCCGGGAGCTGCCGTTCGCCGGCCATCCGACGATCGGCACGGCGTGGGTCCTCGCGTCCCGCGGTCTGCTCCCGCCCGGCACGACGCGCTTCGCGCTGGAGGAGGGCATCGGGCCGGTGCCCGTCGAATTCGAGGGCGACCCCGCGCGGCCCGGCTTCGTGTGGATGCACCACGGCGAGGCGACTTTTGGTGCCGAGATCACCGACCGGGTGGGGATGGCCAAGGCCCTCGGGCTGACCGAAGCGCATCTGCAACCGAAGGCGCCCATCCAGACGGTCTCGACGGGCAACCCCTTCCTGTTCGTACCGCTCCGGAACACGGCAACCGTCGATCGCGCCGTGCTCGACGTGCCCGCTCTGCGCGAGTGCGTCGGCGAAGGTGGCGGCGTCGGCGTCTTCGTGTTCGGGCCGCACGGCCCCGGCAAGGTGTACTCGCGGATGTTCGCGCCCCACACATCGGGGATCCCGGAGGATCCCGCCACGGGTTCGGCGAGCGGCCCGCTCGGCGCGTACCTCGTGCGTTACGGCCTGATCAAGGCCGGCGCCGACGTGAAGATCCTGAGCGAGCAGGGCGTGAAGATGGGGCGGCCGAGCCACGTCCACATCCGCCTCGATGGAACGGGTGGCCGTGCGACGAACATCCGTGTCGGTGGAGGCGTGGTCGAGGTCCTCGTCGGCGAGCTACACTTGCCGTGACTTCATCCCGGAGGAGCCCATGAGACGCGTTGTCTTCACGGCTGCGCTCGTCGTCCTCGTCGCCTCGGTCATCGCGCTCGCGCCGTCGACTCCACCGTCGGCGCAGGGCCCCATCACGCTCTCGGTCATCGACGTCTCGGGCGACCTCTCGTCGACGCGCGTGATCATCGAGAACTATCAGAAGGCGAACCCGCAGAAGATCAAGGCCGTCAATTTTCAGCGGGCGCCGGCCCCCGAGCTGCCCGCCAAGATCAAGGCCCAGCAAGACGCCGGCCGCGTCGACGTGAACCTGCTGCTCGTCGGCCAGGACGCCGGCTCGGTGCTGGCCAGTAACGGTCAGCTCGTGAAGCTCTTCCCGCAATACGATGCGCTGTTCCCACGCGACGAGCTGAGCGAGGCGGGCAAGGTCCTCCAGTCCGAGGGCGAAGGGTTCCTGCTGCCCTCCGTCGTCTCCAACGGCGGGCCCGTGTTCATCTACAACCCGTCGAAGGTGAAGCAGCCACCGAAGACCGCCGATGAGCTGAAGGCGTGGGTGAAGGCCAACCCGGGCAAGTTCATGTACGCGCGCCCCGCCAACTCCGGTCCCGGACGGTCCATCCTCTGCGGGATGCCCTTCATCCTTAGCGACAAGAAGCCGACGGATCCCCTCGGGGGCTGGGACAGGACGTGGGCGTATCTCAAGGAGGTCGGCGAGTCGGTCGAGTACTACCCGACGGGCACCGCCATCACGCTGAAGGAGTTCGCCGAGGGCACGCGCTGGATCATCGCCGGCATCATGGAGTGGGACATGAAGCCGCGCGCCGAGGGCACCATCCCGCCCGAGTCGAAGATCTTCATCCTGCCCAACACCTCCTTCGTGATCGACGGCCACTACTGGGCGATCCCGAAGGGCGTGTCCGCCGCCGAGCAGGAGGTCGTCCTCGACCTGATGAAGTTCATGCGGCGGCCGGAGCAGCAGGCGCTGACCTGGAAGGCCTTCATCGGCCCCTCGATCAAGGCGGCCACGCTCGATCGGGCCCCGGCCGACATCCAGCAGCTCGTGAAAGAGCACTGGCGGCCCGAGTACACGGACATGGAGAAGAAGTACAAGATCGTCCCGCAGCTCCCGGTGAAGGAGCTGATCGCCGCGATGGACCGCTGGGACAAGGAAGTGGGAGCGCAGCGGATCAAGAAATTCTAGGGTGATCTCGGCGCTCTCGTTCCGCCTGACGAAGCGCTTCGGCACCCGCACGGTGCTCGACGAGTTCGCGCTCGACGTACACGGCGGCGAGTTCGTCACCTTCCTGGGGCCGTCGGGCTGCGGCAAGTCCACCGCGCTGAACCTGCTGGCCGGGCTGCTTCCGGCCACGAGCGGCGAGATCCGGCTCGATGGAAGCCCGATCGATCACCTGCCGCCCGAGCGCCGCGGGTTCGGCATGGTCTTCCAGAACTACGCGCTGTTCCCGCACCTGACCGTGTTCGACAACGTCGCCTTCGGCCTGGCGCTGCGCCGCCGGCCCCGAACGGAGATCGCTCAGCGCGTGCGCCGGATGCTCGAGCTGGTGCAGCTCGCGGAGTATGAGGCGCGCTATCCGGGCCAGCTCTCCGGCGGCCAGCAGCAGCGGGTGGCGATCGCCCGCGCGCTGGCCGTCGAGCCGCGGGTGCTGCTCCTCGACGAGCCGCTCTCGAACCTCGACGCCAAGCTCCGCCTCGAGATGCGGAGCGAGCTCAAGCGGCTCCACGCCGACCTCCGGCTCACGTCGATCTACGTCACCCACGACCAGGCCGAGGCGCTGTCGCTCTCCGACCGCGTCGTCGTGCTCCGCGACGGCCGCGTGATGCAGGTCGGCGTTCCAGCCGAGATCCACGACCGGCCCCGCACACGCTTCGTCGCCGACTTCATGGGCTATCGCAATTTCTTCCCGGTGACGGTGGATCGCAGCGATGGCGACCTCGTGCTGGCCCGCGGCAAGGACCTGATGGTCACCGGCCGCCCGGTGACGCCGCTCGCTCCCGGCGCCGCCGCCGTGGCCGCCGTGCGGCCGGAAGACATCGAGCTCACGGCCGAGCTCGCAGGGCCCAACGTCGTACGCGGGACCGTCCGCCTCACCGAGTACCTCGGACGTGAGCACGACGTCGAGGTCGTCGTCGACTCCGGAACGACGGTGATGGCGCGCGTGGCGCAACCGGTCGGCGTCGGCGCCGCGGTCGGCTTGCGGCTGCCACCCGAGCGCGTGGTCGTGCTTCCATCTGAGGACAGCCCGTGAGCGTGCCGGCGCTCATGCTGCCGGCGGCGATCTACCTCCTCGTGATGTTCGTCTACCCGTTCGCGTACGGCGTCGTCCTCTCGCTCCAGGCCAAGGACGGCGGGCTCTCGCTGGCGAACTACCTCGCCTTCCTCCTCGATCCCTGGCAGGCCCGCACGATCTGGGTGACGGCGTCGATCGCCGTGCCGAACACCGTGCTGACGGTGCTCCTCGCGCTGGTCGTGGCCTATCGCATGCGGCGTGGCATGTGGATGGAGCGCACGATCACGACCGCGCTCGTCCTGCCGATCGCGCTAGGCACCGTGCTCGTGGCCGAAGGCATCAACGGGTTCTACGGGCCCAAGGGCTGGCTGAATCAAGGGCTCCTGGCGGTCGGCATCACGGACCCGCCGCGGCTGACTCACAACTACACGGGCGTGATGATCGCGCTCCTCGTCCAGCACTTTCCCTTCTGCTTCCTGATGTTGCTCGGCTACGTCTCCGGCATCGATCCCGCGCTGGAGGCGGCCGCGCGCGTGCTGGGGGCCGGGCCGTGGGCGATCTTCCGGCGCGTCATGTGGCCCCTCATCGCGCCCGGCGTCGCCATCGCGTTCGCGCTGGTCTTCGTGATGAACTTCGGCGTCTTCCCGTCGGCGGTGCTGGTCGGCCAGCCGGCGGGCGCGACGCGTACGATCGCGATCGCCGCCTACCAGCAGGCCTTCGAGCACTCCGATATGGCGATGGCCTCCGCCATCGCCGTGGTGATGGGCGCCTGTCAGCTCGTCGGCCTCGGCGTGATCCTCGTCATCCGCCGCCGGATGGCGGCAACCGGCGTGGCCACCATGGGCGCGGGGAAGCGCTGATGGGCCGGATCTGGCGGCTCGCCGTCTTCCTCTTCGTCGTCGGCTTCGTGCTGAACCTGGTCGGCATCGTCAGTCACGTCGTCGTGTCCTCGTTCGCCCGGCGCTGGTTCTCCACGCCGCTGCCCGGTGGCTTCACGGCGGCGTGGTACGCGTACTCATGGCGCGAGTTCCAGCTCGATCAGGTCCTCACGGTGACGCTGGTGGTCGCCGCGTCGGTGACGGCACTGGCGCTCGGGCTCGGCTTCCCGGCCGCCTATCTCCTCGCTCGGCACGATTTCCGCGCGAAGAACGCGCTCCTGCTCCTGTTCTTCCTGCCGCTGCTCATTCCCCAGATGACGTACGGTATCCCGCTGGCCACGACGCTCTACCGCTACCGCATCGGCGGCACCGTGGCGGGAGTGATCGCGGCCAACCTCGTGCCCATGCTGCCGCTGGCCATCTTCGTGCTGCTGCCGTTCTTCGAGCAGATCAGCGTGAACCTCGAGTGGGCCGCGCGCGTTCACGGGGCCACGCGCTTCCAGCTCTTTCGCCGCGTCATCGTGCCGCTGGCGGTGCCCGGCCTGCTCACCGCCGGGCTCCTGGTGCTCGTCACCACGATCGCGAACTTCGAGCTGACGTTCCTCCTGTCGGGCGCCGGCTCTCAGACGCTCGTCGTGGCCCTCTACTACGCGGTGTTCGCCGCCGGCATGAGGCCGATCTACTCGGTCGACGCGATGGCCGTCATCTACATGGCGCTCGTGCTCGCCTTGCTCGTGCTCGTGCTCCGCTTCGTGCGCCCCACGCAGATGGTGTTCCGCCTGGACCGCCGCAACTGACGCGAGTACAATTCGGCTCCCGTGCCGATCCTCTGGGATACCTACCGTAGCGCGCTCCATTCCATCGGCGAGGCCATCGGGCGCACGCCCCTCGTCAAGCTCGGCCGCGTGACGGCCCACGTGGTACCGCCGATCTACCTCAAGCTCGAGTGGTACGGTCCGAGCGGCAGCCTCAAGGACCGGATCTATCTCCACATGTTCGAGCGCGCGGAGGCGCGTGGCGATCTCAAGCCGGGCATGCGCGTGCTCGAGTGCTCCACCGGCAACGCCGGCATCGCCTGCGCGTTCATCGCCGCGGTGAAGGGCTATCGGTGCACGATCGTCATGCCCGCGGGAATGAGCGACGAGCGCAAGAAGATCATGCGCGCGTACGGCGCCGACCTCGTCTTCACGCCGGGCGGCGAGAGCGACGTGGATCTCTCGCTGAAGCGGCTCGAAGAGATCCGCGGCGGCGATCCCACCGGCTACTGGGTGCCCGGCCAGTTCTCGAACGCCGACAACGTCGAGACCCATCACCGCACGACGGGGCCGGAGATCTGGGAACAGTGTGGCGGTATCATCGGCGCCTTCGTGGCCGCCCAGGGCTCGGGCGGGACGCTCACCGGGGTCGGGCGCTACCTGCGCGAGCGTGACGATCGCGTGCGCCTCTACGCGGTCGAGCCCGAGGAGTGCGCGCTCCTGGCCCGGCGCGCGTGGGGCCCGCACGGCATCGAAGGCATCGGCGACGGCTTCATCCCCGATAACCTCGACGTCTCGCTGCTCTCGGGCGTGATCACGACGACGACCGCCGAGAGCCTGGCGCTGGCCCGCCGGCTCGCCGCCGAGGAAGGCATCTTCTGCGGCATCTCCACCGGGTGCAACGTGGCGGCGGCGTTGAAGCTCGCGCGCCGTCACCCCGAGCTCTCGGCGATCGTGACGATGGCCAACGACACCGGCCAGCGCTACTTCACGACACCGCTCTGCGGCGAGGACAAACACGTCGAGGTGCCCGAGCGCGAGCACCCGATGGATCCCAAGACGCGGGCCTTCCTCGACCGCTACCAGGCGCGCTGGGAAATCCTCGCGTGAAGCCGGCCGCCCACGACTTTGTCGCCGCGCGACGCCGCCTGGAGGCCAAGGCCAAGTCGGCCGGCGACAAGCTCACCACGGTGGAGGACGCGGCCGCGCGCGTGCAGGACGGCGACGTGATCGCCGCCGGCGGCTGCCTGTTCTCGCGCACGCCGATGGCGCTCGTGCGCGAAGTGCTGCGCCAGCGCCGGCACGGCCTCACCCTCGTGCGCAACCTCACGTGCACCGAGGGCGAGTTCATGATGGTGGCCGGCGCGGTCGAGCGCGTGATCACGGCGTGGATGTCGATCGGCCTGCCGTGGGGCGTGTCGAAGATCATGCGCGAGTACGTCGAGGGCGCCAAGGTCACGCTCGAGGAGTGGAGTCACCTCGCCCTCGGCCTGCGCTTCCGGGCCGCCGCCATGGGTGTGCCGTTCTTGCCCACGCTGACGATGCTCGGCTCCGACCTGGTGCCCGTCGGGGGCATGAAGACGGTGCAGGATCCGTTCACCGGTCAGGTACTCGGCGCGGTGCCCGCCCTGTTCCCCGACGTCGCCCTGCTGCACGTCCATCGCGCCGACCGTTTTGGCAACTGCCAGATCGACGGCTATCCGCACATGGACGCCGACATCTCGCGGGCGGCGACGACGGTGCTCGTCACGGCGGAGGAGATCGTTCCCGAGGAGGAGATCCGCCGCCATCCGGACCGCACGATCATCCCCGGCTTCCTCGTCGACGCGCTGGCGCTGGTGCCGTTCGGCTCGTTCCCGCACGAGTGCTACGGGCTCTACGAGGCCGACTACGATCACTTCGAGGGCTACACGGCCGCGATCAACGCTCAGGGCTCGCGCGCGGTGACCGACTATCTCGACCGCTACGTCTACGCCCCGGCCAACTTCGTCGACTATCTGGATCTGTTCGGCCCCGACCGGCTGCGCCGCCAGCACGCCCTGGCCCGGGAGCTCACGTGACGTTCACGCCGTCCGAGCTCCTCGCCGTCATGGGATCGCGGCAGCTCAAGAACGACACCACCGTGTTCGCCGGCGTCGGGGTGCCGTTGCTGGCCGCGGCGCTGGCGCAGCAGCGGCACGCCCCTCAGCTCACGATGGTCATCGAGGGCGGGATCATCGGGCCCCGCATCAAGCCTGGACGCTTGCCCATCTCGACCAACGAGATGCGCGCCGCCCACCAGGCCCAGATGCTGCCGGCCATCACCGACACCTTTCTCTTCGCCCAGCGCGGCTTCCTCGATTACGGCTTCATGGGGGGCGCCCAGATCGACCAGTACGGCAACATCAACACCAGCGTGCTGGGCACGGATTACTGGCATCCCAAGGTGCGGCTGCCAGGAACGGGAGGCGCCAACGACATCGCCTCGCTGTGTAAGGAAGTCATCATCCTCACGGCCCACGAGAAGCGACGCTTCGTCCCGCGCGTCGACTTCGTCACCAGCCCGGGGTGGGTCGACGGCAACGGCAGCCGCGCCAAGGCCGGGCTCATCTTCGGCGGCGTCTCGCGCGTCGTCACCACGCTCGGGGTCTTCGGCTTCGATCCCGAGACGCGCCGGATGCGGGTGGAGGCGTTGCATCACGAGGTGACGCTCGAGACGGTGCGCGCGAACACCGGGTTCGAGCTGCTCACCGCCGACCCCGTCGGCATCACGGCGCCGCCGACACCGGACGAGCTCCAGATGCTCCGCGCGCTCGATCCCGACCGTCGCTTCCTGAGCTAGATGCACGGCCACCGCATCATCGTCATCAGTATCGACGGCCTCGCCGCGTTCTACTGGAATGACCCCCAGGCCCGCATGCCGACGCTGCGCCGGCTCGCCGAGCGCGGCGCCGTTGCCGCGGGTGTGGAGACGGTGTTCCCGAGCACCACGTGGCCGACCCACGTCAGCCTCATGACCGGGGTGAGCCCGCGCGCTCACGGCGTCGTGGCCAATCACGTCCTGAACCGCCGCACGGGCGCGCCCGAGGACCTCACGGGCGATCCGGTGTACGACGCCCCCGATCTGCTCCGCGTGCCGACGGTCTACGACCGCGCCCACGACGCCGGCCTGCGCACGGCCGCCATCGACTGGCCGGCGACGCGCAACGCGAAGACGCTCGACTTCAACCTCCCCTTCTTCAAGGACCAGCGCGTCTTCGAGACTCAGACGGCGCGCGCCGTGTGGGACGAGCTGCGGGAGCTCGGCTACCCGTTGCACCTCCAGGGCGAGTGGGCCCAGCTTCCGAAGCGCCTCTTCAAGGACGAGATGGTGGGCAGCGTCGCGGCGCACGTCGTCCGCCGTCACGAGCCCGATCTGCTGCTGCTCCATTTCCTGTGCGTGGACAGCCTGCAGCATCTGCACGGACCTCGCTCCCCCGAGGCCTACTGGGCCCTCGAATACGTGGACGGCCTGATCGGGCGGTTGCTCGGCGCGCTGCCCGCCGGCGCTCTCGACCACACCACCGTCTTCGTCCTGTCCGATCACGGGTTCCTGCCATCGACGCGCGAGATCCGACCCAACGTTCGCCTTCGCCGGCTCGGCGCCCTCCGCGTCGAGGCGGGGAAGATCACCGGCGAGGCGCGCTTCGTGATGAACCACGGCGCCGGAGCGCTCTACCGCCTCGACGGTGACATCGGCGCCGTGACCCGGCTCGCCCGCGAGATCGAAACGATGGAAGGTGTGAGTGGGATGTGGCCAGCGGCTCAGTACGCAACGCTCGGCCTTCCGACACCCGAGGAACATCGTCAGGTGGCCGACGTGATGTTCGAGGCGGCGCCCGGCTACGCCTTCGGCGACGATGCCGCCGGCGACGACGAGCACGGTCCGCCGAAGTTCGCCGGCACCCACGGCCAGCGCCCGATCTATGCGGACAACGCGGCGTTCTTCCTCGCCGCCGGCCCCGACATCAAGCGGGGCGTCCGGCTTCCCACGATCCGGAGCCGCGACGTGGCGCCCACGATCGCCGCGTCGCTGGGCATCGATCTGGGGCCGGTCGAGGGCGTGACCCTCCAGCAGGTGCTCAACTGAGATGGACTGGGGACTGGCGATCAAGAACTTCGTCGGGCCCACCGAGACTCCCGACGTGTCCGCCATCCTCCGTTACGCGGAGCGCGCCGAAGCGCTCGGCTTCGAGTCGCTGTGGGCGTGGGATCACGTCATCCTCGGCGTCGAGCCGTCGTTCCCGATCCTCGATGCCGTGGGAATTCTCACCGCCATCGCCGCCCGCACCACGCGCATCAAGCTCGGCACCGGCATCCTCGTGCTGCCACTGCGCAACCCGACGGTCGCGGCCAAGGCGCTCGGGACGCTCGACGTGATCTCGGGCGGCCGGCTGATTCTGGGCGCCGCGGCCGGCTGGTACGCGCGCGAGTTCGATGCCGTCGGCGTGCCCTTCAAGCAGCGCGGCCGTCTCTTCGAGCGGAACCTCGACATCCTCACGCGGCTCTGGACCGAGGACCGCGTGACGGTGAAACAGGACGAGCTCAACCTGCGCGAGGCGGTCATGCGCCCGCGGCCCGTGCAGCGCCCACGCCCGCCGATCCTCGTCGGCGGCTACGTCGACGCGGTGTTGCGCCGGGCGGCGACGAAGGGCGACGGCTGGCTCACGTACTTCTACACGCCGGAGAGCTACCGTCGCTCGTGGGAAAAGATCGAGGCGTTCGCGCGGGAGGCCGGCCGGGATCCGAAGACGCTCACCGGCACCAATCAGCTCGCCATCTACGTCGGGCGATCACGCGCCGAGACCGAGGCGCCGATGCGCCAGTGGCTAGAGACCGAGTGGGACGTGGCCGCGTGGAGCGAGTCCACCATCGAGCACGCGATCCGCGGCAGCGTGGCCGAGTGCGTCGAGCAACTGCGGGCCCACGTCGCCTCCGGCGTCCACCGAATCATCCTCATCCCGTACCGTTACCAGCCGGAGCAGGTCGAGGTCATCGCCAGGGAGATCGTCCCTGCGCTGACATTTCCTTGACCTGCCTGCCTGACGCCTCTACCTTGCCATGGTGATCTCCAGACGGTCGTTCATCGCTTGTCTAGGCGCGTTGCTCGGACCACGAGCCGCTGATGCCCAGCGGTCAGGGCACGTTCCTCGGATCGGCATCCTGTGCCCGCACCGTCTCTCGGGCGCTCGCGGGATGCCGCGCGATGTGTTCGAGCACGCCCTCGGGGGATTGGGCTGGACGCCGGGGTCGAACGTCGAGCTCGAGTACCGTGACGCGGAGAAGAACGACGACGCTCTGGCCGAGGGCGCGGCAGGACTGATCCGTCTCAACGTCGACGTCATCGTGACGTGTGGCGGCCGGGCCACTCGCGTCGCTCAGCAATCGACGAACGCGATCCCGATCGTGATGTCCGCCACGAGCGATCCGAATCGGTCCGACTTCTTCTTCGACATGCTGCTCAACGGTCGCCGTGACAACGTCACGGGGGTCGTCTTGCTGACGACGGGCGCCGGCCCGAGAGCCCTGGAACTGCTCAGCGAGGCGGGGACCGGCTTCGACCGCATCGCCATCCTGTGGGACATCCGCACACCCTCGCACTCCGCCAAACTCAAGACCGTGGAAGATGCGGCGCGGAGTCTGCGTATTCAGGTCCGGCCGGTCGGTGTCCGGAGCCTGAGCGACCTCCCTTCTGCCTTCGCGACGATGCAACGCGAGGATGTCAAGGCGCTGTTGGTTCTGGGCAGCCCGTATTTCTTTGCGGAGCGGGGACGGATCGTCGAGTTGGCCACCCGGTATCGACTTCCCTCCATGTTCGACTCGAGAGACGCGACGGAAGCCGGCGGACTGATGAGCTATTCGGCCAACCACGCGGCCTTGTATCGACGCGCCGCCGGTTACGTCGACAAGCTTTTACGAGGTGCCAGGCCTGCGGACCTTGCGCTCGAGCAGCTGTCGCAGTTCGAGCTGGTCATCAATCTGAAGACTGCGAAGGCGCTCGGACTCACGATCCCGCCGTCGGTGCTGCAAAGGGCGGATCAGCTCATCAAGTAGTCTCCGACCCCCCGACGGGGGCCGTACGGGTTTCTCGGTAGTCGGACGGTGCCCACGCTAAGTTAGTTGGATGGCCTGGTACTTCGGCTTCTTCGTCATCTCCGGGTTCTGCAGTCTCGTCTACGAGGTCGTCTGGCTGCGGCTGGCGATGGCGGGCTTCGGCGTGACCACGCCGTTCGTGTCCATCGTGCTCTCCGTCTTCATGGCGGGCCTCGCGCTCGGGAGCTGGGCGGCCGGGCGGCTCACGCGCTGGCTCGGCGCCGTCCCACCACGCCGAGCGCTGCGCCTGTATGCCGCCGTGGAGGCCGTGATCGGCGTGTCGGGCATCGCGGTGCCCGGAGAGCTCGGCTGGGGACGTGCATGGCTCGGCGAGCGCGCTGTGGCCTGGGACTCCTCCACGTATTACCTGGCCTCCGGCGCGTGGATCGCGCTGACGCTCCTGCCGTACTGCATCGCGATGGGCGCCACGTTTCCTCTGGCGATGGCGGCCATGCGCAGCCTGTTCGGCGAGCGCGCGAAACAGTCCTTCAGCTATCTCTACGTCGCCAACGTGCTCGGGGCCACCGCCGGCACGATCGGCTCGGCGCTCGTCCTCATCGAGCTCTTCGGCTTCCGCGGCACGCTCCTGGTGGCGGCCTCGCTCAACGGCCTCCTGGCGGCGTCGGCCCTGGCCCTCGGCTTCGGGTTGCCCGCGAACGCGCCACTGGCGCCCGGTGCGACGGCGAGGCGCGATCGGATCGCCGCGCCAGCCGCGCCGACGGATCGGACGGCGGCCCTGGCCTGTCTGTTCCTCACGGGCCTGATCAGCATGGGCCTGGAGGTGGTGTGGATCCGTCAGTTCACGCCGTACCTCGGCACCGTCGTCTACACCTTCGCCGGCATCCTGGGCGTCTATCTCGTGGCGACGCTCGTCGGATCGCGTCTCTACCGCTCGGTGCAGGGTCGAGGCGATGCCCAGTCGAGTGCGTGGGCGGCTTCTATCTGGATGCTGTTCGGGCTGTCGGCACTGCTGCCCATGGCGACCACGGATCCGCGCGTGCCGCTGCCGGGCGAGATCTGCCTCGTCCTGGGGATCGCGCCGTTCTGCATCGGCGCCGGATTCGTCACGCCGATGCTCGTCGATCGGCGCGCCGGCTCGGATCCCGACCGGGCCGGCCGCGCCTACGCGGTGAACGTCATCGGATGCATCCTGGGCCCGCTACTTGCCGGCTTCTGGCTGCTGCCCTGGCTGGGGGAGCGCTGGTCACTCGTGGCACTCTCGCTCCCGCTCTTCGCGCTGGGCCTCGTCGCCGTGATCGCGCCACAGCGCCTGGTGCCCGTGGCCGTGCTCGACCGCGTCCGCGCCGCCACGCTGTTTGGAGCCGCCCTGATCGCCTCCGTCATCCTGCTGCCCCTGAGCCGCAGCTTCGAGACGCAGTTCCCGGACGCCCAGGTCCGCCGCGATCACACGGCCACCGTCGTCGCGGCCGGCACGGGTCTGCACAAGCACCTGCTCGTCAACGGACAAGGGATGGCAGCGCTGTCGGCGATTACGAAGATGATGGCCCATCTGCCTCTCGCCGCGCTCGACCGGCCGCCTCGGGATGCGATCGTCGTGGCGCTGGGGATGGGGACGACGTTCCGCTCGCTCGTGTCCTGGGGCGTCCGGGCCACTGCGGTCGAGCTGGTGCCGAGTGTCCCAACGCTCTTCAGCTTCTTCCACGCCGATGCCGCCAGCGTCGTGCGCTCGCCGCTGGCGCGTATCGTCGTGGACGACGGCCGCCGGTTCCTCGAACGCTCGGCCGACCAGTACGACGTGATCACCATCGATCCGCCGCCGCCGCCCACCGCGGCCGGGTCGAGTCTGCTCCACTCTCGTGAGTTCTACGCGGTGGCCAAGCGACGGCTGCGCTCCGACGGCATCCTGCAGCAGTGGGTGCCCAGCCGCGATCCCCAGACGATCGCCTCGATGACGCGCGCGCTGACAGAATCGTTCCCGTACGTGAGGGCCTTCAACTCCGTCGAGGGCTGGGGCGCGCACTTCCTGGCGCGAATGACGCCGATCGACTTGCCGTCGGCGGCCGTGCTGGCCTCCCGCGTACCGGAACGCGCTCGGGCGGACATGATCGAATGGGGCCCCGGTGCGACGCCGGAAGCGCAATTGGGCCGGATGCTGGACCACGAGCTCGTGCCCAGCCAGCTCATGGCGCCGGCGCCCGACGTTCCCACGCTGTCCGACGACCGGCCGTACAACGAGTACTTCTTCCTTCGCTGGTACCTCGCCGGGCTTCACTAGCGCATACTCGGGGCCGGGATGCGGAACTTCGAGCAGGTGCTGAAGCTCGAGCCGGGCCGGACGGCGCCGCTCGTGGTGGACATGCAGCGCGGCTTCGTCGATCCGGGTGAGGCGCTCGAAGTCCCGCAGGCGCGCGAGATCGTGCCGGCGATCCAGCGCCTGCTCGCCGTCTTTCGAAGCCGGCGCCTTCCTGTCGTCTTCACGGAGTTCGTCTACTCCGAGCGCGTCCCGCTGCTGGTCGGCGATCTCCATCCCGAGCACAAGCCGGCTCAGCCCGGCGCGCCCACTGGATTCGGGCTGCCGTCCTCGAACTGCCTCGAAGGACATCCGAGCGCCGAGACGATCCCCCCGCTGGCGCCGCGGCCCGACGAGCTCGTCGTGCGCAAGCACGGGTACGACGCGTTCCACGGCACGCCGCTCGACGGAGCGCTCCGCGCGCGCGGCGTGACCTCGCTGGTCGTCACCGGCACGCTGACCGACATCTGCGTCCTGGCCAGCATCGTGGGCGCGTTCAACCGCGAGTACCGCGTCACGGTGGCCGAGGACGCCGTCGCCACGCTCTGGCCGGAGATCCAGCGGGCCACGCTGGACATCATTGGCCGGGCCTTCGGACGTGTCGTATCCTCCAAGGACATCGCCAGTGAGGTGACCGCATGGTGACGTTCTCGGGTGTGATGCCCGCCAACATCCTGCCCTTCAAGGCCAACCTCTCGATCGACGAGCCGGCCTACCGCGCGCATCTGCGCTGGCTCGCCGACACCCGCGGCGTCACCGGCATCGTCGCCAACGGCCACGCCGCCGAGGTCTCGTCGCTGAGCCGCGACGAGCGGAAGCGGTCGCTCGCGGTGGCGCTCGACGAGGTCGGCTCGGCCTGCCCGATCGTGGCCGGCGTCTACTCGGACGGCACGGCCGAGGCCGTCGAGCTGGCGCGCGACGCCAAAGCTCTCGGCGCCGCCGCCGTGCTGGTCTTCCCACCGACGCTCTTCATGTGGGGCGCCCAGCTCAAGCCGGACATGGTCGTTCGTCACTTCAGCGAGATCGCCGAGAAGGCGGACGTCCCGATCATCGTCTTCGAATACCCGCCGGCGTCGGGCATCGGCTACGCGCCCGAGACGCTGGCGCGGCTGGCCCAGCTCCCACACGTGGTCGGCGTGAAGGACTGGTCGAACGAGATCGTCGCCTTCGAGAAGAACCTGCGCGCGCTGCGCGCGACCGGGCGGCCCGTCGCGATGCTGTCGGCGTTCACGATGTCGCTGATGGCGAGCTTCCTGCTCGGGGCCGATGGCGCCATCTCGGGCATGGGCAGCGTGACGGCCGATCTCCAGGCCGAGCTGTTCGAGGCGTGCCAGAAGGGTGACGTCGAGGGCGCGCGGCGGATCAACGACCGGCTCGACCCGCTCGTCGCCGTGTTCTACGCGCCGCCGTTCGTCGACATGCACAACCGGATGAAGGAGGCGCTCGTCATCCTCGGCCGGATCCCGGCCGCTCACGTGCGTCCGCCGCTCACACCGGTGAGTCACGCCGAGCGCCAGGCGATCGCGCGGGCGCTCGAAGCCGCCGGGCTGACGCGGTAACGCGTGCCGAGGCGCCGGGACCTCTTGCGGCGTTCTGCAAGTTAGGGTAGATAGAGACACTTTTCTCGGCACTCCCATTGCCCCGCGCGTGGGCACCTCAGAGGAGGACGATCGATGGCTGAACGCTGGCAGGACGAGCCCTGGGCAAGGGATTTGTGG
Source organism: Candidatus Rokuibacteriota bacterium (assembly GCA_003220615.1). Lineage (GTDB taxonomy): Bacteria > Methylomirabilota > Methylomirabilia > Rokubacteriales > CSP1-6 > 40CM-68-15. The sequence continues at coordinate 9,070 of QHTB01000135.1, read as the reverse complement.
TGGCGCGGCAAGACCACCCGGCGCCGGTTCCTCAGTCTGTCCGCCGCCGCGGCGGGCGCCGTCGGCGCCACCATGCTGGTACCGCCGCCCTGGCGCGAGGCGTTCGGCCAGGCCAAGCCGTACAAGATCGGCGTTCTCCAGCCGCTCAGCGGCGTCGCCGCCGCCGGCGGCAAGACGGCGCTGGTCGGCACGCAAGTGGCGGCCGAACGCATCAACAAGTCGGGCGGGATCAACGGCCGCCCGGTCGAGCTGGTGATCGCCGACTACGAGTCGAAGCCGGACGTGGGCCGGCGCAAGGCCGAGAAGCTCGTCGTCGAGGACAAGGTCGACCTCGCCGAGGGCGGCTATCTCTCCAACGTGTGTCTGGCCTGCATGCCGGTCTTCGAGGAGCACAAGACCGTCTGGATGATCGGCGTCTGTCTCGACACGACCATCACCACGACCAAGTGCAGCCGCTACGTGTTCCGGCCCTTCGACTACGCGCCCGCCCAGGCCGTGGCCTTCGCGCCTTATCTGGTCAACAAGATGGGCAAGAAGTGGCACATCGCGTATCTCGACTACGCCTGGGGCCAGTCCACCCGTGACGCCTACGTCGAGCAGATCAAGAAGGCCGGGGGCGAGGTCGTCGGCGGCACCGGGATTCCGCTCGGGACCGCGGACATGACGGCGTTCCTCTCGAAGATCACGGGCAACTTCGACGGGCTGTTCGGCATCTTCTTCGGCGCGAACGGGATCGTCATGGCCAGCCAGGCCTACGACCTCGGCCTGACCAAGAAGTACAAGTTCGCGGGCGACGGCGCGATCGCGGAGTCGACCCATCTGCCCGCCCTCGGCCAGAAGATCGAGGGATTCGTCGGCATCAACCGGTACGTCCCCGTGCTCGACCCGCCGCTGAACACGCCGGCACACAAGAAGTTCTTCGACGAGTCGGTGGCGGCGCTCAAGAAGATCGACCCGTCGGGCCCCCTGCCTGATCGCTACGTGCAGTCGAACTTCGAGGCGATGAACGCGCTCAAGATCGGCATGCAGAAGAGCGGCTTCCGAGGCCACGAGGACACGATGAAGCTCATCGAAGCTCTCGAGGGCCTGGAGATGAAGGAAGGCGACGACTTCCCGCAGGGCGACAAGACCATGCGGAAAGAGGACCACCAGGCGTTCGTCCGCGAGTTCATCTTCGACATCAAGAACGGCAAGCACCACATCATCGAGACGATCGCGAAAGAGAAGACGATCGTGCCGCCCGCCTGCAAGTTCGTCTAAGGTGACCGGGACGCAGATCGATCGGGCGGCCCCCGTCGCCGGGGCAGGGGCCGCCCCCCTCCTCCGGACAGAGAAGCTCACCATGCGGTTCGGAGGCCTGACGGCGCTCAACGACGTCAGCATCGCCGTCCCCGCCGGCGAAATCCGCGCCATCATCGGGCCCAACGGCGCGGGCAAGTCGACGTTCTTCAACTGTGTCACGGGCGTGCTGCAGCCGAGCGCGGGACGCATCCTGTTCGCCGACGAGGACATCGCCGGGCTGCCCCCGAACCTGATCTCGCGCAAGGCCATCGCCCGCTCGTACCAGATCACCAACATCCTGCCGGGGGCGACGGTGCTGGAGAACGTCCGCATCGCCGCCCAGTCCCGCCATCACAACTGGAGCATGCTCCGTCACCATCGCGCGTACCGGGACGTCATCGACAAATCCCATGCGGTGCTGGCTTCCGTCGGCCTCGACGGCGAAGCGGACGAGCTGGCGGTGAACCTGTCGCATGGCGCGCAACGCAATCTCGAGATCGCCATCGCGCTGGCCACGGAGCCGAAGCTCTTGTGCCTGGACGAGCCTACGGCGGGCATGAGCGTGGCCGAGACCCACGCGAGCGTCGAGCTGATCCGCCGGATCGCCGCGAACCTGACCATCCTCATCGTGGAGCACGACATGGAGGTGGTGATGGGGCTGGCCCAGACGATCACCGTGCTCCACTACGGCGAGGTGCTGGCCGAGGGCACGCCGGCGCAGATCCAGGCCAATCCCCGCGTGCAGGAGGTCTACCTCAAGACCTGATGCTCGCCCTCCACGACGTCCACACCTACTACGGCAAGTCTCACGTCCTGCACGGTGTGTCCATCGAGGTCGGACCCGGCGAGGTCGTCGGCCTGCTCGGGCGCAACGGCGTCGGCAAGTCGACGACGCTCAAGACCATCATGGGCATCGTCCGGCCCGCCCAGGGGCGCGTCGTGTTCGAGAACCACGACGTGGGCGGGATGCCGCCGTATCGCGTGGCGCGCATCGGCATCGGCTACGTACCCGAGGACCGACGCATTTTCCGGTTGCTCACCGTGCTGGAAAACCTGCGCACGGGCCTGGACCGCCAGGGCGTCACCGACGCGCGCCGGGAGGCGCTCCTCGAGAAGATCTACGTGAATTTCCCCGTGCTGCGCGAGCGACGCCACCAGGCGGGTGGCACGCTGTCGGGCGGCGAGCAGCAGATGCTCGCCATCGCGCGGGCCATGATGCTCGAGCCGAAGGTCATCCTCCTCGACGAGCCGACCGAAGGGCTGATGCCGCGCATGGTGGGGCAGATCCACGAGATCATCCGGGTGCTCCACGGCGAGGGCGTGGCCATCCTCCTCGTGGAGCAGAACGTCTCGTTGACCCTCGAGGTCAGCAACCGCGTCTACATCATGGAAAAGGGCGTCGTCCGCCACCACGCGCCGGCCGCCGAGTTGCGCGCCGACCACGCCGTCATCCATCAGTACCTGGGGATTTAATGATGGGGGACCCCGACATGGCCCCCCAAACCCCCCAGACGCTCAGAGCGCCCCGGCAAAGCCGTGGCGCTCCTCGAGAGACTCGGGGAGGTTTTTAGCCGCATGGACGCCTTCCTCATCCAGACGCTCAACGGGGTCGTCAACGGCTTGATCCTGGCCCTGGTGGCATCGGGGCTGACGCTGATTTTCGGGATCATGGACGTGGTCAACTTCGCGCATGGCGAGCTGTTCATGCTTGGCGCCTACGCGGGCGTCATATGGCTGGCGGTGACCGGCAACTTCTGGGTGGCCTTACTCGCTGCCGCGGTGACGATTGCGGTGCTGTCCGCCGCGCTCCAGGTCGTCGCGCTGCGCCCCCTGCTCGGCCGCGACCCGCTCTACACGATCCTCGGCACCTTCGGCATCTCGCTGGTGCTCCAGAACTACGCGCTGTGGCAGTTCGGGCCGGTCCCCCGCAAGCTCACCGAGCCCCTCACGGGCCACTTCCGCCTCTTCTATCTCGAGTACCCGTACTACCGGATCGTCATGGCGCTCTTGTCGGCGGCGATCATCGGTGCCCTGTGGGCGTTCCTCAAGTACGGCAAGTACGGGATCTGGATCCGCGCCACGACCCAGGACCGCGTCATGGCCGCGGCCATGGGGATCCCCGTGCCCATCGTCCACACGGTCGTGTTCGCGATCGGCGCCTCGATGGCGGCGGCGAGCGGCGTGCTCTTCGGGCCCCTCGTCGGCGTCACCCACGCGATGGGCGCCGACTGGGTGTTGAAGGCCTTCGTCGTGGTCGTCGTCGGCGGCATGGGGAACCTCGCTGGATCGATCCTCGCCTCCATCTTCATCAGCCTGCTCGAAGCCTACGCCTCGCTGATCGTGAGCCCGGCGCAGGCCGTCATCGTCGCCTTCATCGCCCTCATCGTGACGCTCCTGGTCCGGCCTACCGGCCTCTTCGTCCCCACGCCCAAATAGCCCGATGCCAGCCGCAGGCACGGACAATAGAGGCTACTGGATCGGCTTCGCCGTCGTGCTGGCCCTCCTCTTCGTGGCCCCCCTGGTGCTGCCGGAGTTCTGGCGACGGTTCACGACCGAGATCCTGATCTGGGGTCTCCTCGCCCTGTCGTCGGACATCCTGATCGGCTACACGGGCATGGTCTCGTTCGGTCACTCGGCGTTCTTCGGCCTCGGGATGTACGGCGCGGCGGCCGCGCTGCTCACCGTGCGGCCGCCGAACCTCTGGCTCGCGCTGGCCTATGGCCTGGTGGCGGCCGCGGTGGTCGCGGCCTTCGTGGCGTACTTCTCCACGCGGCTGCGTGACATCTACTTCGCCATCACCACGCTCGTCTTCTCCCAGATCTTCTACGTCATCATCTTCACGTGGACGGAGGTCACCGGCGGCGAGAACGGCCTCACCTTCCGCCAGCCCGCGCTCGGCGTGCCCGGCCTGTTCGCGATCCCGTTCACGCCCGTGACGCTGCACTGGTTCGTGGTCGCCATCGTGACCATCTCGTACCTGCTGCTGCGCCGCATCACGCAATCGCCCTTCGGCATGGTGCTGCAGTCGATCCGCGAGAACGAGCCGCGCACGCGCGCCATCGGCTACGCGGTGGAGCGCTACAAGATCGTGGCCGTGATGCTGTCGGGGGTCTTCGCCGGGCTGGCCGGCGTGCTCTACGCCGTCCAGAACAAGTTCGCGGCGCCGGACTTCGTGTTCTTCCTGATCTCGGGCGAGGTCGTGATCTTCAACGTGCTCGGGGGAATGGGCACGCTGGTGGGGCCGATCGCGGGCGCCGCGTTCTTCCTGATCCTGCGCGAGACCTTCTCGCGCTTCTGGACGGAGTTCTACCTGATCCCCGTCGGCGTCATCTTCACCCTGATGGTGATCTTCGTCCCGCAGGGGCTGCTCGGCTTCGCCCGCCGTGCCCTGAACCGGTAACCATCCCGCTCCTCACGCGACTCGGCCGCGCAACACCTCGCGGACCTTCCGCGCCAGGTCGTCCACGCTGAAGGGCTTCTGCAAGAAGTGGCCTGACGCCAGCGTGAACCCGTGTTGCCGGATCAGATCGTCGGTGTAGCCGGAGATGTAGAGGACACGGGTTCCCGGCCGTCCGGCCGTGAGCCGCTGGGCGAGCGCCTCGCCGCTGATGCCCGGCATCACGACGTCGACGATGATCAGATCGAGCGCGCCGCGATGGCTGGCCGCGACGCGGAGCGCTTCCTCCCCGTCGCCGGCCGCCAGCGCGGTGTAGCCGTGCAGGCTCAACACGTCGACGATCATCTCGCGCACCGGCTCCTCGTTCTCTACGACGAGCACGGTCTCGCTCCCGTGGTGGAGATCGACGTCGGGCATGAGGGGTCTCTCCAGGACGGCGTTGTCGAGCCGCGGAAGGTACACTTCGAACGTCGAACCGGCGCCGGGGCCGCTCGTCACGCTGACGGCGCCTCCATTGCGCGTGACGATGTCGTGGACGGTCGCCAGGCCGTAGCCGCCCGGAAAAACGCGTGAGCCGGCGGTCTCGCTCGTCCGACGCCCGGTGTCGCTGACGGCCAGCCGGACGTAGTCACCCGCGGCCGGCAGGCCGGCGGCGCGGCGCCCGGCCTCGTCCACCTGCACGGTGTCGGCGACGATGCCGATGATGCCGCCGGCGCCGACGGCCTCGCGCGCGGTGACCACGAGGTTCACGAGCATCTGCTCGAACTCGCCCGGAGGGAGCTCCACGATGGCCGCCGCACTGTGCCGGTTCACGGTGAGGCGGGTGCCGTCTCCGACGAGCAGTCGCAGCGCGGGCTCGGCGGCGGTCAACGCCATGTCGACGGCGAGCCGCGTCGGCGGCAGCGGCGACCGCCCGGCGGCGGCCATGAGCCGCCGCGTGATCCGGGCGCCCCACGTCGCGGCGTCGCGGATGCCCCGCACACCGGCGCGCACGTGCTCGTCGTCGGAGGCGAGCCGCTGCAGGACGAGCTCGCTGTAGCCGCCGATCGCCGCCGCGAAATTGTTGAAGTCGTGGATGACGCTCGCGGCGAGCGCGCGCAGCCGCTCGTTGTCGGCGAGGAGGATGGCCAGCTGCGGCGGCTCAACGCGGGTCGTCATCGTGCTCCGACGTCAGGTGGAGGTCGGGAACGAGCGGGAGCACGATCCGGAACACCGTGCCCCCGCCCCGCACGCTGCGGAAGTCGATGCTGCCGCCGTGGTCCTGCACGATCTTGTGGGTGATGGCCAGGCCGAGCCCGGTGCCCGTGTCCTTGGTCGTGAAGAACGGGTTGAAGATGCGGTCGGTGGCCGACGCCGGAATTCCCGTTCCGCTGTCCTGCACCTCGAGCCGCAGCCGCCGATTGAACGCGCGCCGCACGCGCCCCGGTGGATCACCGCCCTCGCTCCAGCCCAGGCGGAGCGTGAGTCGCCCGCCCGCCGTCATGGCGTCGAGCGCGTTGGCCACCAAGTTGACGAGCGCCCGATGGAGCGCTTCCTCGTCGGCCTGGATCGGCGGTACGTCGCGCGCGAACTCCCGGGTGACGGTGACGTCGCTCGTCTCGATCCGGTCCTCGTAGAGCTCCACGATCCGCTCCAGGAGCGCCGGGAGTCGGACGAGGGAGAACGACATGCGAGGCGGCCGGGCCAGCTCGAGCAGACGCTCGACGATCCGATTGATGCGCTCGAGCTCGCGCGGCACCACGCTCTGGAAGCGCTCGCGGAAGCGCGCGTCGTCGAACCGGCTCGCCACCCGGCTGATGAACGTGCGCAAGGACGTGAGCGGGTTCTTGATCTCGTGGGCGAGGCCGGCGGCGAGGGTGCCGACGGCGGCCAGTCGATCCGAGCGCCGGAGCTGGCTCTCGAGCTGGCGCACCACCGTGAGATCGCGCAGGATGCCGACCGCGCCGAGGTCCTTGCCGTCGCCGCCCTTGAGCGGCGCCGTGGACAGCTCGACCGGCAGCCCGCTGCCGTTGCGCCGGCGGAGCGTGAGCGGCACGTTGCCGATGGGGGCGCGGCTCGCCAGCGTCTCCATCAGGATGTCGCCGATCTCCGGCGTGAGCCCGAAGACCTCCGTGCAATAGCGTCGGCCCGCCTCGCCGGCGAAGAAACCGGTCAGCAGCTCGGCGGCCGGATTCAGCGTCACGACGCGCCCTTCGAGATCGACGGTGATGATGCCGTTGGTCAACGAGTTCACGATGCTGTCCGTGTAACTCTTGACGTCGGCCAGCTCCTGGAACCGCCGCTGGAGCTCGAAGTGGACCTCCTCCAGCGCCGAGCGCTGCTGGAGGAGCTGGGCCGCCATGTGATTGAAGGCGATGGCCAGACGGCCGATCTCGTCGAAGGTCGTGGGCTCGATGCGCTGGTCCAGCTCGCCGCGAGCGATGGCGGCGGCTCGGTGCTCGAGCTCGCGGACGGGGCCGGCGATCCTCCGGGCCACGACGGCGGCGACCACGCCACCCAGCACCAGTGTGCCGAGGGCCAGCAGTCCGAGCTCCAGCCTGGTTCTCCTGATGGCCTCGTCCATGCGCCGCTTGGTGAGCCCGACCCGGACCGTTCCCCACTTCTGGCCGTCGATCTCGACCGGCAGCGAGAAGTCGTAGAGCGATTCCTGCGTGTCCGCCGCTACGGTCTGCTGGACCAGCAGCGATTCCGCCCGGGCCGCCCGCTCGTGCACGTCGCCCGTCAGCGAGATGCCGATCCGCTCGGGGCGACGGCTGTGCGCGGCCACCTTGCCGTCGGCGTCGAGCACGATCGCGTAGACGACGTCGTCTTCGCTGGCCACCCGGGCAGCATTCTGCTCGAGCGCGGTGAAGTTGTAGAGCAGCAGCGGCCCCGACGAGATCGCGGCCAGGTTCCGGGCCAGGACCTCGCCGCGCCGGTCGAACTCGCCGACGATGGCGTCCCGCTGGCGTTGCTCGACGACGACCGTGACGGTGGCCATAAGCAGGCTGAGGAGGAGTACCGCGCCCCACAGCAGCTTGGCCTCCAGCGAGTGGAGCCCGAGGTCGACGCCGCGGGGGCTCACGGGGCGCGCTCCAGCCGGATGCGGCGAAGCGGGATGTAGGGATCGCCGAGGCCGTTGACCTCGACGGCGCGGACGTAGGGCTGGAACAGACGCTCGTAGGTGTGATGGAGCACGGGCAGCAGGGGCGCGTCGTCGAGGATCATCTGCTCGGCGCGGCGATAGAGGTCGACGCGCCGGAACAGGTCGCGCTCGGCGCGGGCGTGCACCAGCATCTCGTCGACGGCGGGATTCGCGTAGCCGAAGAAGTTCCGGGGGCTCTTCGAGTGGAAGAGCTTGAAGAGGAAATTGTCGGGATCGGGGACGTCGGCGTACCAGCCGTAGAGGAACATCGGGAGCCGGCCTTCGTCGAGTTGTCGCGAGAACGCCGGCCAATCGGTGAGGTAGTGCACCTCGATCGTCACGCCGACGGCGGCGAAATAGCGCCGGATCTCGTCGAGCTCGCGCACGATCTCATCGCGCTTCACGCTCGACCAGACCGCGATCGGCGGCAGGCCGCGTCCCTCCGGGTAGCCGGCGCGGGCCAGCAGGTCGCGGGCGCGGTCGGGATCGTAGCCGTAGCTGCCGAGCCGGGGGTTGAACCCCTGCGTGCCTGGCGGCAGGATGCCGCGGGCGAGCGTGTAGCGTCCGAGGTGGACGGCTTGCAAGATCGCGTCGCGATCGATCGCGTAATTGAGGGCCTGGCGCACCCGCCGATCGTCGAGCGGCTTGATCCGCGTGTTGAACCCGTAGAAGCGAAGGCTGATCATCGGCCGCTTGATGTACTGCTGGCCGGCCGTGGCGACGGCACGGAGGTAGTCGCGCGATGGCAGGGGGCTGTCCTCGAGGCTGCCGCGACGAAACTCGTCGTACATGGCGTCGAACTGCTCGCCCAGGAAAATCCGGTAGACGACGCGGGCCAGCCGCGGCGGGCCGTCGAAGTACCCCGGGTGGGCCGCCAGCGTGATCTCCTTGCCTCGGTCCCAGCGCACGAACCGGAACGGGCCCGTCCCGATCGGTTTCTGTCCGAAGCCCTCGGGGTCACGCTCGACGATTTCCTTGGGCACGATCTTGGCGTGGCCAACGGCGAGGACGGAAACGAACGGCACGGTCGCGTCGTTGAGCACGACCTGAACGGTGTGACGGTCGAGCGCGGTGAGGCCAGCCACCGTGGGCGCGCGGCCTTCGCGGAACTCGCGGGCGCCCTTGATCGCGCCGAAGAGGTCGGCGGCTCCCGATCGGGTGCGAGGATCGAGGATCCGCGTGAACGAGTACACGACGTCGTCGGCCGTGACCTCGCGGCCGTGATGGAACTGCACGCCCTTCCGCAGCATCAACGTCCACGTCAAGCC